>JANNRW010000275.1:0-15061 GCA_031401815.1 Geobacteraceae bacterium
GTCCGGGCAACTTGCCGTGGGAAGTAGGCTGGTTCCAGGGATAACAATCCTTGGGGCGAAAGGGAGAAGAACCTCCCCGACGGCGAAGACGTGAGCCCAGCGCAAGCGAACCCGTTTCGGCCTCGTTAAGCCCAAACAGCAGTGGCCAACCTCCCGGATAGGGTGAAGCCTGCCACTGATGGGGAATCAACGGACACTTGAACCCATTAGACTGCTCGGGGTGATAGGGGAGGGCGCGCGTCGAAAGATCAGTCGAGGAACCTGGGAAGTCCGACGTACTATCCAAAGCGAAAGGGTTTCGCCGAAGGGAGAGCGCTGACGGGGAATCAATAACCCGTGCGGCGTGTGCGGTCGGAATTCGGAGCGGCTCATAGTAGCAGGGAAGCGGGGTAATGCCCGTGGAGCCAAGGAGCCGTACTTCAGTCATGTTTACACGGAAAGAGAGGAGACCCGCTTGAGCGATAGACGCTCCATAACGGAATGGATGGCAGAAGGATTCGTACCTGAATCGGGACTGCCGGTAAAAGTCTCCCTTCTGCGGTGGAAACTGAGCAGCAAGGTCAAACGAGAACCGGAGTTTCGGTTCTATGCCCTCTATGACCGAATCCATCGCCGCGATGTACTTGAAGCGGCATGGTCGCGAGTAAAGGCGAACAAGGGAGCGCCGGGAGTCGATGGTGTCAGCATAGAACACATCGAGGCGAAAGATGGCGGGATATCCGGTTATCTTGATGAAATTCAGGAAAGCCTGAGAACCAAAAGCTACAAGCCATCCCCGGTGCGTCGCGTCTACATCACCAAGCCCAACGGCAACCTGCGCCCGCTCGGCATACCGTGCGTGCGGGACAGGATTGTACAGGCAGCCGTACTTCTTATCCTCGAACCGATATTCGAGGCGGACTTTCTCGACTGTTCCCATGGATTTCGTCCCAAAAGGCGCACCCATGGAGCCCTCGACCAAGTCAGCAAAAATCTTGAACTCGGGCGGCAGGAAGTGTACGACGCGGATCTTTCGAGCTACTTTGACAGCATCCCTCATGAGCAACTGATGGTAGAACTCCAGCGGCGCATAGCCGACCGGAGTGTCCTTAAACTGATCCAGCAATGGCTTCAAAGTCATGTCAGAGAAGAAAACGGCAGCATCAGCCGACCCAAACAAGGGACACCGCAAGGCGGGGTAATATCTCCTCTGCTTGCGAACATCTACCTCCATCGGCTCGACCGGGCCTTTCACGACGAACCCGACAGCCCCTATCACTTCGCCAGAGCGCGAATGGTGCGGTTTGCCGACGATTTCGTCGTAATGGCCAGATACATGGGAAATCGCATCACCGGATGGCTGGAAAAGACGCTCGAAACAAACCTTGGACTTAGCATAAACCGGGACAAAACCGGAATTGTCAGAATGAACAAGAAAGAGAGCCTGAAGTTTCTGGGGTTCACGCTGCGCTATGACAAAGACCTGTACGGCGGAGATAACAACTATCTCAACATCATGCCAAGCAAGAAGGCCATAGGAGCACTTAGAGAGAAAATCCGGGAGAAGACCCGAAGTAGATACAAGAGACGACTTGTCCATGTAATAGGCGAAGTCAACAGCATCCTTCGCGGATGGGGTAACTACTTTGACTACGGGTATCCCCGGAAAGTATTTCGAGAAGTGAATCATTACACGAGGTGTCGCTTTCAGGGATTTTTGAACAATCGGAGCCAAAGGCGGAGCAAACCCTTCAGGAAAGGCGAAAGCCTGTACTCTGGACTTAAACGTTATGGTCTGGTTTACCTGTAAAAGCAAAGCCGTCAACTCCTCGATAATGCCGTGTTGCAAGAGACTGTCGGAAAGCCGTATGCGGGAAATCCGCACGTACGGTTTGACGAGGGGGAGCTGATTAAGGCAACTATGGCAAAACTACTTAGACACCGCCTAACGAAAGTGGCGGAAACAGACAAGTAAGCCAAGCCTGATGATGCAGTAATCTGCTCTCTACTCTACTGGCTAACTGCCGTTTTTGGGATTATGCGCTAGGGATAGAGCCTGAAGAGCTGCTCCGCTACACAGGCAGGTTTTGTCTGACCATCAATTTCAACCGTAATCCGATAAGCTATCTGCACTCCGCCCGGCACCTCTTCAACTCCTGTTACCATGGATCTTGTCCGCACTTTCGAGCCTGTCAGAAGCGGCGCAGGGAATCGAACCCGCTCAAGCCCGTAATTGATCCTGTATTTCATGCCGGGATAATTTTTCTCGAACACTCCAGAGGCATTGCTCTCTGTAAGGAGCGGCAGAAGCGACAGTGTAAGGAATCCGTGCGCTATGGTCGATTTGTATACTGATTCATTCCGGGCTCTTTCCGGATCAGTATGAATCCACTGCTGGTCACCGGTTGCTTCTGAAAAGGCATCAATTCTCGCCTGATCGATCTCCAGCCACTCTCCGACATGAATCTCTTCGCCGATTTTTGTCTGATAAAGCTCTTTCAGTCGGTCAACTGCTGACATCATTCTCCCCTTTGACAGAATACTCTCTCCCTGACAGACTCACCCTGTCTCCGGGACGAAGCTTTCTGCCACGCCGCAATTCGATCTCCCCATTCACCTTGACTGCGCTCGCTGCAATCAGTATTTTTGCCTCGCCGCCCGAGCATACGGCGTTTACCCCCTTCAGAAAACTGTCAAGCTTGATATACTCCGTGCTAATCTGCATAAGCCTCTCCCTGTAATGCTGGATGCAATGCCAGTATAATCAGAAGAGATCGACTTATCAAGAAATCGCGTCAAGCATTGATGAACTGCATTTCACAAGTTCATTATTTCAGAGTGAAAAGGGGAGTCCGGGTGTACAATAAAGTACAGGATGTTTTGAATCTGACTGCTGTTTGACATGGAGAGCAGCAATGAGCTTTGCAATAAACCCCTCACTCAATTATCTGCATATCAACGAAGCGTATATTCTCGAATTCTACCGTTCAGCTTCAGCAGTAACCCTCCCTGATGCCAGATTCCGTGGACACCCCTTTGAAGCATATATCTGCATAACAAAGATTGACTCAGAGTTGCGGGCATATGTCGCCCTTTTGAATACAGGCTTGCAGAGTGTTCTGGTTTATACATCAGACTTTACTGCAAGAAAAACAGACGACTACCAGCAAGTAATTGCAGAAGCAGAAAAGTTTGCCTGCTCCATGGGCTTTATGATGGAGAGGGTTAATCTGGATTTCAGCCCTGCCATGCGAGAGGTTATCCTTAAGGGATTTCGCGTAATGCGCCCCCCACCCCCTCCAAAGAAGCAGATTCACCGACAACCGAAAGTAGATGTTCCTGTCACTCTTGGCGAGGAACTTGACATATCTGATCTGTCGCCATCTGAAAACCCTGAAGATCGTGGGCTTCGGGATACCCGTGCCGAACTGAAGGCTGTCAGAGCTGAGCTGGTCTCTGTACGGGTAGCAGTGGAGCAGGTAACCAGAGAAAAAGTACTGCTGGAGCAGCAGTTGTCTCAGCGGTTGTTGCCTCTTCAATCTGCCCTGGAGCAGGCTCTGGAAGCAAAAAGGGTGGTTGATAATCGCCTGGCTGAGGAGCTGTCGAAGCAGAGCACTCTTGAAGAGGCCGGGCAAAATGCCGGAGCTGAGCGGTTGAAACTGGAGCTCGTCAAGCTGAACCAGGCATGCAAGGAGAAGATTCATGACCTGCAAACTGAGCTTGATCTTGCAAGAAAGGGTAGCTCGGATAATGAGCTGCAACTTCGCCAGGAGCTGGAAGAGATGAGTCAGAGAGTCGCTCTTCAGCTGAGAGAAAACAGGATCCTTGAGCAGCGGCATGGTGATGATATAGCAGCATTCAAGTCTCTCATTGCAAAGGGAAACGCTGAAAAAGAGGCAATAGCGATGCTGTTGACAGTTGAAAAGGATGCCAATCTGGCAGCAGCGGCAAAACTGGCCGAGCTTTCTCACTCTGAGCAGCTAAGAGAAGAGGGGGAACAACATATTGCCGAACTGCGACAGAAGCTGTCTGCTCTTGAAGCAGAGCTCTCAACTCTCAATGCCGCACAGGAGAGTCTTAATAGCAGAGCAGTGCAGGAAGAGGATTTAATGCTGCGGCTTGCAGAGGCTTCTGGTCAGCTTGAGCTTGCCAGAGCCGAACTGGAGGATCTGCGCAAAAAGCAGCTTGATTCGAAACTGTTATCTGAAAATATCACCAAGTTGAAAGATGAACTTGCCCTGGCAGCTGCTGAACTGGAAAATTTAAGACTCTCTTCAGAGGATGAATCCAGAAGATCCGAAGAGTTCACCCGGATCGTAAAAGAGAAGGAATCCGTAGAGGCAGAGTATGTCCGCCTCGCAAATCTCAGCAGAATGAACGAGACAGAACTTGCCGACCGCCTCGCTTCAGCAGAAGCTGAAAATGATCGACTCTCCAGGGAGCTGACTGTTCAGGGTCAGGTAGCAGCAGTGGAGCAGAGTGCTCTACGGACTGAACTGCATCGACTTGTAGCAGAAAGAGGTGAATTTCCCCCCTCTTTCACCGGAAGAATCGAGCAGCAGGCAGATAGTTCAGCTGTAAGCCCAGTTGCAGCTGCACTGAAAACCGATCAGCCGGAAGCATTACTAAAGGGAACAGCTAAAGCCCCTTACGGACAGGCTGGATCAACGCCCGGGCACACTTTACCTGCTTCAGATGCACCTCATCTGTCGGCTTCAGAGGAGGAGCCGGAAGAAGAGGGTACATTAGTGATTGCAGACCCAGATATCATCAAATCGTTTATCAATGAGTTTGGCGGTATATATATCTCGAGAGAATCTTCAGCAACAGAGTTCAGGATTGATCCGGCTGTAAACTGCATTAAATACTCTGATCCTGGAGAGGTGGTTGCTGCTTTCCAATCCTGCAACACTGTTCAGGCTGTGCCGGACGGCAGCAGCATTCAGCAGTGCAGGGGGTTTGTCATTGCATTGAAGCAGAGTGGAAGTTATCAGGTTTATGTTGCGTGGCAGCTTGTCGAGAGCGGCAAGGTAGTTGTCTGCGTTCCGGATCAGCAACCTGTTGACAGTGACAACACTGTCATGGTCATCAAGGACGCAATTGCCTATTTTGAGATTGTCGGCTTTATGATGGATGTTATTGATCTTGGAACATCTTTCGGCAGTTATTGTAAAGAGTTGAAAAAATCCCCGTTGTCTGACGTTCTTAAAAAATTCTGACCCCTCTCTTTTCGCAACTTTTCAACCCGTTTCTGCTGAATATAAGCTGCTCTTTGCTCCGGGAGTAGCAACAAGAGCTGTGCGCCATCAATACCGAGCTCTGCCGTTGACATGACAGCCAGATGCAACGCCCGTCTCCACTCTTCATAAAAACCGGTTCCAGGCTTGTCCGCTTCAGCGACTATAGGCAAAAGATCAGCAATACCGGCCTTGACAGCCTGCCTTGCAATCCTGATTCTGGTAGCATCTCTGAGAGCTTCAAATCTGTTGAGATTGCCATGAAGACGGCTCACCCAGGAGAGAGCCACTCCATACTCAGACGGCAGGGCGAGCCGTCTGGTGAACAGGGGCGCACTCCTGAATCCGGCCTCTTCGTGACCATGATGCTTCGGATAGAGTGCCGGGGTGGTGGAGAGTTTGCCGATGTCGTGAAAAAATGCTGAAAACCGCGCTAAAGCAGAGGCTGTAACAGTTGCTGTACGCTCCAGAACCTGTTGCGAATGAGTCAGCAGATCCCCTTCGGGATGATATTCAAGCGGCCCGGCCGGGATCTGCCGCATCCTGAATAGTTCGGGCAGAAACCCCTTGCCGACTTCAAAATCAAGCATCTGCCGAAAAAAGTGCCCCGGAAAATCGCCGACAAGAGCTTTCAGCATCTCCCTTGTAAATCGCTCAACCGGGACTGCGCCAAGAGAGTGCTCCCAACTCTGCTGCCGAATGATTTTCTCTGTTTCAGCGGTCAAGCGCCACCCTTCTGTTTCAAAGCGAAACCCACGAAAGATCCGTACAGGGTCATCATGAAAAGAAGAGGGGGAGCAGATCCTGAGAGATTTTGTCTTGAGATCAGTTGCTCCATCAAGTGGATCTATGAGCTCTCCTGCAAGCGTCATTGCCATGGCGTTTATGGTAAAATCTCGCCTGGCCAGATCATATACAAGCCTGCCTGCATCTTCTAGCCGGGTAACTTCGACAACTCCGGTCTCCCTGTCGTGATAAAACCAGATATCAGGGGTCGTCTTTCCTGAAACAGGTCTAAACCCCAGAGAACCGAGCGTTTCTGCTGGAAGTGCTGCCGTAAGATCAATATCCCTGACCGGTTGTTTCAGGAGCAGATCGCGAGGCCCACCCCCGGTAAGCCAGACAAGAGGCTGACACTCCTTTGGAAAGATCCCTTTGGCAAGCTTGATTGCATCGTTATGAAGCTTCATGGCCAGGCTCCGGGTTTAAGGTGCTGCGTATTTTAGGTTTATTGACGCGCAATCTCTTCTTGAGTATCTATCATTGCATCTACCAGCGTGGCAAGTCTGAAAAGCAGCGTATGTATTTGGGCAAGAATATCTCTTGTAACCATTGCTCTCCTCTGTTATCAAAGCAGAGGATTTTTGCAAGCATTATCCGGTTTGCTCTTTGCATTTAGCCTCCCCTCCCTTGACGGGAGGGGATTGAGGGGTGGGTGAAGCTGCCGTTAGCGTCAAATCTGGCAAGTTCCCCCACCCCCTGACCCCCTCCCGCCAGGGGAGGGGGAACTATTAGGTCAACTGCAAAAAATCTAACCGGACAGTAATGGATTTTTGCATGAAAGGGGTCTTTATAAATGAAAATCAGCCTGAAAAACGTGGTTATTTTTGTCCGTGATCTTGAGGCAGCCAAACAGTTTTACAAAGAGAGGCTGAAGCTGCCGCTGGTAATGGAGACACAGATGATGATGGAATTTTTCCCTGGAGACGGAGCCAGGCTCGGTGTTGCCATGGCCATGCATGATGCTGCACTGCAACTGGTCGGCCGACATACAGGCATTACCCTCTGTGTACCGGATCTTGTGGAGCTCTGCAGGGAGCTCTCTGCTGCCGAAGTGAAATTTACCGAGCCGCTTGAGTCATCCCCCTGGGGGAAAATGGCGGTGGTATGTGACCAGGACGGGAACCAGATAGCGCTGGTTGATCGATGAGAAACCAGGGCAAAGGATAACCCGGATGAAATTGATCAGCAGGAGACTCCTTGACGATATTTCTGTAGCCGCAAAACAGAACCCGCGTCTGCGGCAGAACTGGAACATTCATCCTGATAACCAATTTCCGGCTCACCGTCTTTTGAATGCCATGGAGCCTGGCTCCTACATTCGGCCGCATCGACACCTTGATCCGTTTAAAGATGAAACTTTCATGATACTGCGCGGCTCTCTCGGAGTCATCGTCTTTGACCTGGATGGAAATGTAACAGAGACTTTTCTTCTTGAGAGCGGTGGTGACCTTCTTGGGGTCGATATTCCGAGCCCTCTCTTTCATACGGCAGTGAGTCTTGAATCAGGAACCATTTTTTTCGAGGCCAAGGCTGGCCCGTATCTCCCTTTGCAGGAAGCGGAAAGAGCTTTATGGGCAGCTGAAGATGGCGCTCCGGATGCACCTGCTTATCTTGAAAGCCTGAAAAATCTGTTCGAGGCAAAATGACACGTTATCTCCTGATTATCCTGCTCTTATTGATCCCCTTGCCGGTTTCAGCAGCAGGAAGCGTCAAGGCAAGGCCGCAAAGTGGAATCGGGCTGCTCTCTATTCGCAGCGGCATGCCTCTCAAAATGGGGGATGAGACGAAACTTGACCTTTACCGTGAACCCGGGCTCGGTCGATTAGGGGGGCTTGCAATAACCCGCCTGCCGGGACTTTCGCCATCAATACCCCCTGTTCAGGGGGAGTCCCATGCTACTGTAACTTCAAGTCGGCGAGGGTGGCTTCGAATCATTTACGATGATGCGGAGCGCCAGGGGTGGGTAAAAAAACAGCGCTCGCTCGTTTATCAGAAATGGGAGCAGTTATTGATCGGGCGGGAGGTCTCCATGTTGCCCGGCTTGAGGAAGGAATTTTATCATCTGAGGAGCGAATCATCCCTTCTGGCAGATTCTCGCGAAACAGTAGAAAAAGATCTGCGAATCAAGGTGTTAAAGGTTGCAGGAGAGTGGATATTCGTGGGTTATGGCAAAGGGGTCTCCGGCTGGCTCAGGTGGCGTGATGACAATGCCCGTCTTATGATACTGCTCCACCCTTGATGCATTCTCAAATTCTCTAAACAAATCCCCTCCCCCCTGGCGGGGGAGGGTTAGGGTGGGGGGGAAGGTGCGATGATATCAGCCTGTTGCAACTTCACCCACCCCCTGCCATGGGTCTTGACAAAAGGCAGAAATTAAAGTGCGCTGTTACGGTTTTCATCTTCAATCCTGTCAACTACGCAGTAGATGCCACCCTCTTTCAGACCCGGTTTGAAGCAGCCGTTGCATGATATGCACCGGGCTGGAGCTTCATCCCCCTGCTGCCAGCGCAATGCCAGATCCGGCTCCCTGATGAAGGGCCTTGACATGGCCACATAGTCAGCCTCCTGTCGCCGGATAATCCCTGCAACTACTTCATAGGAGCGGAGTCCGCCAACTACGATTACCGGACATTTAACGCTCTGCCTGATCCGGTCAGCCATAAGAAGATTGTACCCCTCTTCTGCCGGGGTATTGATCCCCTGGCGCACCGGCGACGCCCCCCCGGAGGCCGGAGTCCCGCCACTCACCTCGATGGCGTCCACCCCTGCATCATCAAGGCGCTTTGCTGCAAAAACAGCGTCCTCAAGCGACAACCCCCCTTCAAGATTGTCGCTCCCGTTAAGTTTGACCATAACCGGGAAGCTGCTGCCAACTTCCTTCCTGACCTCTCCATAAACATCCAGCAGAAACCGGCAACGATTTTCGCAGCTGCCGCCATACTGGTCAGTACGCCGGTTTGTAAGAGGGGAGAGGAACTGGTTGATCAGGTAGCCATGAGCTGCATGCAGCTGGACTGCATCACAACCAGCATCTTTCGCCCGTTTTGCCGCTGTTGCGAAGAGACTCGCCATCTCATTGATATCGTCAATCGTTAAAGCAATCGGCATCTCCGGATACTGGGCAACAGCAATCGCCGAAGGTGCCACCGGCTGGCTCCCCGCAGCCCGGCTGGTAGTCTGGCCACCACAATGAACCAGTTGAAGGCAGAGTTTCCCCCCTTCGCGATGAACTGCGGATGTTGCCAATCCAAGGTCGCCTGAAAAATCGTCTGAATAGATCCCCATCTGACCGGCCATCTGCTTTCCATCAGGCCGGATATAAGCGTAGCCGCTTATGAGAAGTCCTGCGCCCCCCTTAGCCAGTCGGCCAAGATAGTTTGCCATCTTCTCTGTTGGCCGACCATCTTCACTGCACATCCCTTCCCATGTTGCTGATCTGACAAGTCGATTTTGAAGCTGCATGCCGTTGATTTTTGTCTCATCAAAAATATTGCGCATAAATAGGCTCCTTAAAATTCAAAGTGGTTGTATGACTTATAAAAATATTCAGTAGTGTCCGGTTTGATTTATGCAGTTGCCTTATAAGTTCCCCCTCCCTTGGCGGGAGGGGGTCAGGGGGTGGGGGAATTTGCCATGTTTGGCGCTGTCGGCATCTTCACCCACCCCTCAATCCCCTCCCGTCAAGGGAGGGGAGGTTAACTGCAAAGACCTACCGGACAACGATTCAGTTTCTCCTGGCCTCGTCTCCAATAGCAGCTGCAATCTCATTACTTATGGCAGAGAGCGCTCGACTGTATCCCTTCACCAGAGAGTCTGTGCCACCTGTTCCGACCGGTTCGCGAATGACTGACCGACCTGTTTTTACAAGAGCCCCACCGGATCGGCGTACTGCCCAGAATGCATCTACGCTCACCCTGTCTCCAGCTGCTTCAAAACTCCGGATATCAACGACTATCCGGTAATCAGCCTCACTGCCGATACTCTGCGGATATGCAGACACCCTGTCAGAGGCGAGCAATTTCCCAAGATTATCAGCCAGCAGGCGCGGAATCTGGCTCTTCAAAGGTTCAGCCCAGCGCTCTGTTTCAAGAATATCGACCTGGTTACTTTCAGCGCGTATTACCAGTTGCGAGCGATCCACCAGTTCAGGCAAGCTGACAGGATCTACTGAAACCGAGTACCCTGACCTGATCTGTGAAACAGCTACCGGACTGGCATCAGCAGTCAAGGTATAGAAATTGACCCTGGGAGATCTGCTACAGGCAGATATAGCACCAACAAGGGAGCAAAAAATCGCCACAAATGTTATCTTGCGACCTGTCATCATCGTTTTTCCTCCTTCTTCCCGCGAAGCAGAGCTTCAGGATTACGCTCCAGGTAATCGGCCAGCCCTCTGAGTGATTGGGCAGCCCGCGACAATTCGCGCAAGGTTTCGCGCAGATCGTGCTGAAGCGGCGCATCAGCAGCCAGAACCTGCTTTGCGCTCCCTGCTGTTTTGCGCAGCTCGTCAAGAGTTTTTCGGAGATCATCCAGTGTTGTCCGCACTTCAGGAACAACTGAATCGTCAATCTGACGGAGCATTTTGTCTGCACTCTTGAGTGCGCCATCAAGAGTCTGTATTGCTTTACGAGCATCACCGGCCAGATCATCCAGAGGGAGTTTTTCTATTTTCTGGGCGATCTGCATGAGCATTGCCTGTAACTGTACGAGACTGCCGGGTATGGTGGGAAATTCAGGCGGATTTTTGCTCCAGTCCATTTTCGTCGGCGCTGCATTGGGAAAGAAATCCAGCGCTATGTAGAGTTGACCGGTCAAAAGGCTTCCACTTTTGAGCTGCGCCCTGAATCCGTTTTCGATTATTGCATTTAGCAGAGAGCGTGAATCCATAAGCTTCCCATGATCGGATTTATTCCGGTAATGCGCTCGGAGCCGCTCCGGATAAAACAGTACTTCGACAGGCATGGCAAACTCTTTTTTCCGGGGATCGAGTTCGACATTGATTTTGGATACTTCGCCAACCGTTACCCCTCGCAGATCAACAGGAGCACCAACAGGGAGACCACGAACAGACTCCTTGAAAACCATGACATATGTTTCTACGACTGTATCCGGACGCTTCATTGCCTCTTCCCGGCTGGAAAACAGGACAAAAGCGCTGTTTGGGGCAGCTGGCGCAGATACACGGCTGTCCTCCGGTGACTGGAAAGATATCCCTCCGAGCAGGATTGAAGCAATAGATTCCGTGTTGACCTTGACGCCGTTGGCATCAAGAGTTACATCAATACCACTTGCATGCCAAAAGAGAGTGTTGGATTTCACATGCTGGTCGTAGGGTGCGCGGATAAAGCCTTTCAGGGTTACACCCTTGCCATCCTGGTCAAGTTCGTAGGCAATTACCTCCCCTACCTGTATTCTGCGGTAATAGAGAGGTGAACCGACATCAAGCGAACCGATGTCAGCAGCATGCAGAACGAACTGCCGCCCCGGCAGATCCATAGTCACGAGAGGAGGTCTTTCCAGCCCCTTGAATTCGAGCTGTGGCTCTTTTGACACCCCGGCATCGACACCTATAAATGAACCCCCCATAAGCGTACTTAGCCCGGAAACGTTCCCGCCGGAGATCCGCGCCCGCACGACCCAGAAACGAGTGTCTGCCACAAGAAGTCCCTTTGCCTCTTTATTCAGCTCAGCGCTTACGATCACTTGCGAACGATCCTTGGCAATTGCAATCCCTTTGACAAGACCAATCTGCACATCCTTGTATTTGATCTTGCTCTTGCCGACTTCCAGCCCTTCACCGCTTTTGAAAGCGATAGTAATGACAGGCCCGCGCTCCATGTAAGACTTGACTGCCAGTGAAGCACCGATGATAGCCGCCAGAATAGGTATAATCCATACGAGTTGAAAGGAACGTCGCCGCTTCGGTTCAACAACGGCATCAGGAATATCGGAAATATCAGGGGGGAGGGTTGCATTGCTCATAAGGGGCTCTCTTTCTGTAGCGGATCCCATATCAGACGAGGATCAAAATAGTTGGAAGCCAGCATGGTAAGTATTACGACTGCGCCGAAAGCTATTGCACCAGGCCCTGCCTTGACAATGGCAAGTGACTGGATCTGCACCAGAGCGGCCAGCAGTGTTACAACATAGATGTCCAGCATTGACCAGCGACCGACCAGTTCCAGCAGACGATAAAGCCTGGTTCGTTGTTCCGGTCGCCAGGTTGAGTGGCGTTGCACTGTAATAAGAAGCAGGGTGAGGGAGATCAATTTCAGGAGTGGTATCGTCACACTGGCAATAAAAACAATTACTGCTATTGTCCATGAGCCTGTTTTCCATAGATGAACAATCCCGCTCATGATTGTATCCTTACGATAGCTGATCAGCGAGCCAGTATCCATGATCGGCATCAGATTGGCCGGTATATAGAGGATGTAGGCGGCGATCAGAAAGGCCCAGCAACGTGATATGCTGCCAGGTTTGCGAAAATGGAGCGAACTTGCGCAGCGGGAGCAGTGCGCAGGGCCGTCATTCTGCATCCGTCTGGAAACAAGCCCGCAGACATGACAGGAACAGAGACCGAGTTCAGCGGCTGTCACCTCTTTGGCTTTCATCCGGAGACCTCTCTGCCAGGTTGTCTCTCAACATGTATCCAGACATCGCGAGGGTTGAATGAAGCCGCAACAGCAGCCAGCATAAGGGTTAAACCTCCGAAAGACCAGAGCGCAACACCCGGAATTACAATGAAATTATGTGTAAGCTTCACCAGTGCTACAAGCACACCCAACATGAAGACCTCTACCATCCCCCAGGGCTTGATGCTTTGAAGTAGTCGCATGATCAAGGAGATTCCGGTCGGAACCCGATCAAGTTTAAATGGCAGAAGGAGATAGATCATCATAGTCAGTTGAAAGGCAGGAATCAGGATGGTTGTTACCAACACCAGAAGCGAAACGATATGCATCTCCTGATTCCATATTGAGCGTACAGTACCAAAGAGATTCAGCGCACTCTTGTTCCCCTGAAGCTCTATTCCAATAATCGGGTAAACATTTGCAATAATAAACAGAACTGCTGCTGTAATGGAAAAGGCAAGGGTAAGGTCAAGGCTGTTTGGAGCATTACGATAGAGTGTCCCCCCGCAGCGGTGGCAACGTGCAGTTTCACCCGGGGCAAGAGGGATTTCCCGCTGCAAAAGGTCACATTCGTGGCAGGCAATGATTGTCGAACAGTCGGTGGTCATCTCCAAATCCCCAATATTTGTTGCTCCGTTAATCAAGAGTCTCTTCCGAAAGCCTTAACCGTTCAGGCCGGATTATCTGATTTAAGAGTTATGTTCCGACAGCCTGTCTCCGTAACTCTGGTTGCTGCGCAGATGCCAAGAATGGCAAAGGCCAGCATGAAGAGGAAACCTGCGTGATAATCTGTTGCTGCATAAATCCGCAGACCGCCTGATGTCCTGCCATCCCAGGAGAGATCCATGGCCCAGCCGAAAAGTGGCTGCATCACAGCAGCTCCAAGGAACAGGCCGGTATTTACCAGACCAACCGCCATGCCGGAAAGCGCTGGAGCAACCACCTCCTTGGCATTGGCAAAAGTAACTATAAAACCTCCGGCGCTGAAGCCAAGCAGGGCAAAAAGGGTCAATCCCTGGATGCCGGGGCTCCAGGGAAGATATGCCAGGCAGAGGCAGGCTGTAGCGTAAATAATGGTTCCACTCATGATGACAGGTTTGCGCCGCCCCATCCGGTCGGAGAGCCAGCCACAGAACATCGATCCAGTAGCAAAACCTGCCAGGGAGATGGTAGTGTACAGTGCGGCTGCCGAACGTTCAAGCCCGTGAACATCGCGGAGAAATGGAATTGCCCAGAGCCCTACAAATGCGAGCATCCCACCAACCATTCCCAGATCGACCCAAAATACCGGCCAGGTCGACCTGGTGCCCACCACCCCCTTGAGGTCACGCCACCAGTGCTGCTGACGTGCAAGATGACTTGGTTTCCCTTCCATCTCACGAAGTGACGGAAAACCGATATCTTCCGGTCGATTGCGAACCAGCAGCAGTGTCAGCAGAGCCAGTCCGAGAGTGAAAACACCCAGAAAAACAAAAACAGCGCGCCAGGAATATATTTTGAGCAGCGCTGCCAGAGGCCCGGCAGACGACATTGCACCGATATTGCCAAGAAGGACGGTAAGTCCGCTGATAATACCATAGTTTTTTTCACTGAACCAGACACTGTTGCTTTTAAAAAGGCCTACAAAAACAACCGAGACCCCGAGGCCGACAAGAGCCCGGCCAACAGATGCGCTGCTGAAAGTTTCCGCAAGGCCAAAGAGAATCGAGCCTGCTCCGGCGACCAGGCTTCCTGCTGTCACTGTGATCCGTGCGCCGAGTGTGTCGGCCAGAACCCCTGCCGGAATCTGCATGGCGGTGTAAATGTAGAAGTACATGGCTGCAAGGGAGCCAAGAGCTGCACCGGAGGTGCTGAAGGTTTTCATCAGGTCAGCTGAAATAACAGCCGGTGCCATTCGATGGAAAAAAACAAGCATGTAGGTAAGAATAAGGATGGAGTAGATAGTCCAGCGGACTATGAGAAAGCGGGAGAGGGTGAAGGGGGGCATGAGTGTGATCCTTCCCAGTATCATCGCCAAAAACAGAGGCAGGCGATGTCAAGAGCCGGATCAGCCAGAATAATCACTCTTTCTGGCTGATCCGGGTCAGTATCTGCTGCTCATCAAGGCCGATGATGCTATACAGTTCTTGCTGTCAGTCCCATTCAGAAGGCAATTTCTGCTGAGGGGTCTCCCCCAGCTTCTCCTTTGCCCTGGCAAGTCCGGGACGGGCATATTCGGGATGTCCCTCTTTCTGTGTTCTGCCATTAATGATCGCCTCTGAACGGAGCTTTCTGCCGAACGTCTTTTCAAGCTGTTTGCCAAGCACCAGCACCCGGTCAACATCCCAGCCATGCTCGATCCCCATCTCGTCAATCTGCACCAGCGTATCTTCCAGGGTTACCAGCCCTACAAAGCGTGGATCCTTGTAGTAGTAGTCACCAGTCCCC
>JANNRW010000276.1:0-3999 GCA_031401815.1 Geobacteraceae bacterium
CCCTCAATCCCCTCCCGTCAAGGGAGGGGAGGCTAAAAGCAAAGACCTCTAGTCAATGCTGTTAACAATAAAAGCCCGACAAGTGACTCTGCCGGGCTTTTATGATACTGATACTTAAAAAAAAGCTGCTATTTGATGTTGTAGAAAACATCTTTCCCGCGAAAGATGGCCGTCACATCAAGTTCATCTTCAATCCTGAGGAGCTGGTTGTATTTGGCTACCCGGTCGGTGCGGCAGAGCGAACCGGTCTTGATCTGACCGGCGTTAACAGCAACAGCCAGATCAGCAAGGGTTGTATCTTCTGTTTCTCCGGAGCGGTGGGATATTACGCAGGTATAACCGGCGCGCTTGGCCATTTCGATGGCGTCGAGAGTCTCTGTCAAAGTCCCGATCTGGTTGAGTTTAATCAGGATTGAATTGGCGATCCCTTTTTGAATACCCTCTTTCAGGATTTTCGGATTGGTTACGAACAGGTCATCGCCGACAATCTGAATCCTCTTCCCAAGTCGATCAGTAAGCAGTTTCCACCCTTCCCAGTCATTTTCAGCCATTCCATCCTCAATGGAGATGATTGGATACTTGTTTACCAGATTCTCGTAAAAATCAACCATCTGAACCGGCGTTTTCTTCGACTCGGCTTCATTTTCCAGGGTGTAGACACCATCCTTGAACAGCTCTGACGAGGCAACGTCAAGAGCGAGGAGCACCTCTTCACCAGGCTTGTAACCTGCCTTGACTATCGCTGCAACAATAACTTCCAGCGCCTCCTCATTGGATTTAAGATCCGGAGCAAAACCACCTTCGTCACCAACCGCAGTGTTATAGCCTTTCCCTTTAAGCACAGCTTTAAGTGCGTGGAATATTTCGGCACCCATTCTGAGTGCTTCTGCAAAGGAGCTGGCACCGACCGGCATGATCATGAACTCCTGGATATCGACATTATTATCGGCATGCGCCCCGCCATTAATGATGTTCATCATCGGCAGCGGCAGCTCTTTTGCGTTGCATCCACCGATATACTGATAAAGAGGGAGGCCGACCTCTTCGGCAGCTGCCTTGGCAACAGCCAGAGAGACGCCGAGGATTGCATTTGCCCCCAGCTTGCTCTTGTACTCGGTGCCATCGAGATCGAGCATTTTCCGGTCAATCCCTATCTGGTCAGTTATCTCCATGCCGACAATTTCGTCAGCAATAATACTGTTCACATTATCTACAGCCTTCCTGACACCTTTACCAAGATAGCGCGACTTGTCTCCGTCACGAAGCTCCAGAGCTTCACGCTCACCTGTTGACGCCCCTGAAGGGACAGCTGCGCGCCCCATTATTCCCGACTCTGTGAACACTTCCACCTCAAGAGTAGGGTTGCCACGGGAATCAAGGATCTCCCGTGCATAAACATCAGTAATCTGGCTCATCATCTCCCCCTTCACATTTTTGATACTGTCGCTAAAGGCAGTTCGATTCTACAGGGTTTTTTATAGCATACTCATCTCAAAAGGGAAGAGTTAATCCCCGGCCTGTTAACTTTTCTAAAATGGCCTGTCAACCCGCAGGGAAAATCTGTTATTGTCTGCTAATAATCTGCGAACACTTGTAAATGGGAGCTGAAAGTATGGGGTTCGGCACACCCACAATGACGTGGTCTAGTATTACTTCATACGTTCCAGATTCAAAATCAGATCAGTCAAATTGCAGACGAGCACTTCATGATCGCCGAAGCGTCTCGTGTAAGGCCGCTCAACATCCTGTGCCACAAGGAAAGAAACTCCTTCCGGATAAAAACCCCTGAACAGCTTTAAAGCACCCGGATCAAACTGGTCGGCCCGCCACTTGCACTCTATCGCCACCGGCCCTCTGCCCCGGTATGCAATTATAAAGTCCACCTCATTGCCGCGCTTGTCCCGCCAATAGTTAATCTCACGACTCTGTAGCCGTCCCTGTAGTTCATTCAGCACCAGATGCTCCCACAGTATCCCCATATCATCAGGGCGTAAACTGTTCCAGCCCCTGAAACAGCAGACAAATCCGGTGTCAAAGCCATAGACCTTAGGTGCTGCAACGATCTCGGCCGGTTTGTAGCTGTTGAATGGCCTGATGATGTGGACTACAAATGTGGCCTCAAGTACTGCCAGATAGTTGGCGATGGTGGGGCGGCTGACTTCGCAGGGGCGAGCGTATTTCGTGGCCTCGAATATTCCTCCGCTGTTGATCAGCAGAAGTTCCAGCAGTTTTTGGAACGAGTGTCGGCGCTCAAGTCGAAAAAGTTCGAGAATGTCCTTAGCCCAATAGCCGTCAATCCATTCCTGATACTCTCTTTCGCTCGGGGTATCATCCAGAAAAAACGGAGGCAGGCCTCCGTGGAGCATGCGGCGTGGCAGAGCACTGTTACCGAAATCCATTCCATCGGCGGTGATCATCGGCGTCAGCCAGAGATCTGTCTTGCGACCAGCCAAGGTGTCACGGAACTTGGCGGATGCTCCCAGCGTAGACGATCCGGTTGCAATAATCCTGATGGATGGATAATGGTCGGCGGCGATCTTGAGAAGCTCGGATGGATTGGCAAGTCGGTGGATTTCGTCAAGTATGATCAGTTTGTCCGGTAATCCCTTCAAAAATGCTTCAGGGTCATCGGTCATGCGCCGTGTACTGGGCAATTCACAATCAAAATACTCTGCGTTGGCAAGGCTTTGACACAAGAGTGTTTTGCCTGACCTCCTGACACCGGAAAGCCAGAGAATGGAGCGTTTGCGTAATGCTTCTTCTATTCTGTTTTGCCAGTAGATTCTGTTCTTCATGCAGGTATAGTTGCATATAGTTTCACTAAATGCAAAAGTATTTTCGTAATTGGATCAAGGGGGAGGGATATGAGTTTCTTAATTAAAAGGCGCCTGTCCCCCATGAGCAGTCCTGTGTCAGTAGTGCAGGGATCAATAACCGTGTGACAACCTGTGCGTGTTCTGATGATCTTTCGTTAAAATAAATGGATGGAGAAAATCATGCAACAGGTTATCAATGCGGTTTACGAGGACGGCGTTTTCAAACCAGTCGGAAAATTCAGAGCACCACATAGAAAGCATCTGAAACTCATTATCAGTGAACCAACTCACAGCATACAATTCGTCAGACCATTATCAGGAATCGTTGACCTGGCAAAATCCTGCCCAGATACGGACGTTTCAGTTAATCACGATCTTTACCTTTACGGTGAGAACCCGCTGTGAGAGTTTTTGTGGACACCGGAGCTTTCTGCGCTCTTGTATTGCCTGCTGACGCTCATATAGCCTCTTATTGAGGAACTTGGTTTTAACGCTTGATTGCTTGCTGACCTTGCCATCCCTTGTCTCGTCCTGGTAGCTGACTCCTACGACAGCACCTCAACAAATAGTAGTTCCGCTTGCCGCAGCCGCGGTTTGTTTTTGATCCCTCCTGCCTTGTAAGTGACAGTTATAAACAGACAAAGGTTTCCAAGTAGAACACCTCGGAAACCTTTGTCTGTTTTAAGCTTGCCGCATTTGCTCACCAGCTCATCAGTGAACTGTCAGACTCAAATTCGATGTCAGCGTTGGCAGACTTGCAAAGCTCAAGTCAACAGGAGTAAATGAAATGACATTGAAGGCAGTCACTACAGGATTAACTCCGGAGAGAATCAGGGTGATTTTTGCATACTCCCCTGCGCCTACACCTGCCGCAGCCGTGCTGGCGATGGTAAAGTCAAGCTTTGCCTTGGCAGTTGCCGTTGCCGGAGTGTAAGTTACCGGCCCCATTGTACCGGCTGCTCCGGCCAGAAGACCGGAGGCGACTACTACTGTTGCATCAACGGCTCCACCTGCTGCGGTTTTGGCTGTCACGCCAGCAGGAAGTTCAATTGTGGCTCCAAAGCCGGAGACCGCTTTTCCAGCGGGGAGGATGCCCTGCGAAGAGAGTGTCAGGACTGCGGCTGTCGGCGCAGCTGCTCCGCCGCCGCCACTGCCACATCCGGCCAGCATTGGCAGAATCACC
>JANNRW010000277.1:0-15354 GCA_031401815.1 Geobacteraceae bacterium
TGGTCGACTTCAGTCGAGGCTGGGGAGGTGCAGAGCAGATCCTGTTCTCTCTTTGCATCGGACTACATAAACGCGGCCATAGAGTTGGAGTCTTCCTGCGCGAAGATGCAGGCAATGGTGCAAAATTCAGAGAGGCCGGTATTGAAGCCTGGGAAATCCCTCGCAATGGCTTTGCAGCATTAAAAGGTATTTTCATGCTTGCAAATATAGTCAGAAAGCACAGGTTCAATGTAGTTCATGTTCACAGAAACCATGATCTTCCGGTCGGCAAGCTTATCAGTTTCTTGTCCAACAGCGCGCCACTTGTTATCACGCAGCACTGTCAGCTTGGAAGAACTTCTTATGGAATCATGAACCTGGCGAACCGGATTGCCCCGGTTTCCCGCTTCATTGGGGACGGCATAGCAGAAACTTTTCCTCGCCTGGCCAATAAAATCAGCGTAGTCCATAATGGCATTGATTTCGATGCGTTTGATCATGCTGTAACTGATTACTGGGTGAAAAAACCCGAACTGTCCCGAAAGGGGCCATTTCTGGGGGTAACAGGCTACTTTTACAAGAACCAGGAAGAGCTGGTTGAGTTGATGACCGGCATACTTAAACATTACCCTGAAGCCCTACTGGTTATAATAGGTCACGATACAAGCAAAATAGAGATGTTGCAGAAGAGAGTTGAAGAGGTCGGATGCAGAGATTCGGTTCATTTTGCCGGTCAGATTCCCCATGAGGAGATGAAGCATGCACTGGCGAGTCTTGATCTACAGGTGAGTGCTTTCAGGAAAGAAGGGTTTGGTTTGAGTGTTCTCGAAGGGATGGCTGTCGGTACCCCCTTTGTCGGGTACAGGGCAGGAGGTTATAAGGAAATTGTTGTAAACGGGGAGAACGGGTATCTGGTTGATAACAGGGAAGAGCTGCTGGAGGTGGTTTTGAAGTTGCTGGGGGATCAAAAAGCAATGCAACATTTGCAAAATAGTTGCATATTGAATTATAAAATGAAATTTTCATCTGACGCGATGATACTGAAATATTTAGATATTTACGAGAAATTATCGAAATTAAGTTAACAGGAGCAATTTGAAGCAAATATTTTCCGGTCATAATTAAAATCTATTTTCAAGTATAAATTGTATGCTGTTAACTTGTAAATTTAATAGAGGGTAAATACATGCGAATATTCGAACGATGGCTAAAGAAAAAAATGAGAGTGGATTGGCCTTGGGCTAAAAAAAAGAAACAAATACTGAAAGAGGCAGCTCCTCTTTTTCACGAAAAAATGTCTTTGGACGTTTCTAACCGTTATGGAATGTATATTTTTCATAATAAGGGCAATTCTCTCATGCTTAGGGGGGATGTTTATGAACCAGAAGTTCAGCAAGCTCTTATAGTTTTAATCGGTTTAGATAAGATTCGAAAGAATAATACAGTCTTTGCTGATTTAGGCGCAAATATTGGACTTCACACTTTTTATTTAAAAAAACAATATTCAGACCTGAATGTAGTCGCATTTGATCCATCACCCTCTTCTTGGAAATACTTGGATCTGACCATCAAATTCAATAACATTCGGGACGTAAGGGTTGAGAAGATAGCATTGTCTGACCAAAATGGAGAGTTCGATCTTTATAACTGGGGAGAAGAGAGTAGCGCTGATTCATTACGCAATACTGAAAGGGTTCATGGTATTGAACCAATTATCATCAAAGTCCCTTCAAGAAGACTTGATGACATATTAGACTTGCCAAAAATTACTGTTATAAAAATGGATTGTGAAGGAGCTGAGTTATCTATTTTAAAAGGTGGAAAAGATACTATTGCTAAAAATAAACCATTCATATTACTTGAATTCCATATTTTAAACAGAAAGGCATTTTCTATTAGCAGTCAAGATATATTTAATTTCTTGGATGAAATTGAATATAAAATGTACGATTTGAATTTTAGATATATAGACATAAAAGCGTTTGATTCATCACAAGAAAATAACAATGAAGACTATATATTGCTTCCAAATGACATACTTAAAATCAATTGAATATTTTTAAGAGTTTATATGAAAATTTCTGTAATAACAGTCTGCAAAAACTCAGGAAGCACTATTGAAGGCACTATCCGCAGTGTAATCGGTCAGAGTCATCCTGATATCGAATACATTATCATTGACGGCAAATCTGAAGATTCGACACTTGGAATTATCGAAAAGTACAGGGATCAGATTGATGTTGTTATCAGCGAAAGTGATTCCGGTATTTATGATGCAATGAACAGGGGGATCGACATTGCTAGCGGCGATTATCTGTTTTTTCTGAATTCGGATGACAGATTCCTTCATGATAAGGTAGTCGACCTTGCTGTAAAGGCATTTTCTCCCAAATATCCTGAAGTTATTTATGGTGATATGATCTTTTTGAACGTTAACTCAGGTTCAGTTTCGATAAGACTTCAAAACAAGATTAATAAGATATACGTTTACAAAAATAGTCCATCACAACCCACTGTCTTTTATAAAAGAAATGTTTTCGATAAATGTGGCAGATTTAAAACTGAATATTCGATAGTTAGCGATTTCGAATGGATGCTGAACGCAATATTGAGAAAAAATGTATCGCTTCAATATATCAATGTGGCTCTTACCCTCTTTAGTAGTGGCGGCGTATCGTCGTCACGGCGAAATGAGATTCACGACATTGAACGCTCCAGAGTATACAGTGAGTACTTCAGTCAATACGAGTTAACAGTATTTCCATTTATATCCAGATATTTACGGTCACTGACTACTATCCCTTTTATATCTTCCCTGTTGAATATGTTTTTAAATTTTGAATTGAAGAATGAGTACACTGTCAGTCGTTGAGTTTGGGTGTCATTGTTTGAACTGAGATCTGTAAGGCCATCATAAAGGCGGATATTTATGGAACATCAGATAACTTTTTTACTGTTTACTTATAACGAGGCGCGTCGGATTGAATATGTCCTGCGATGCTTTCAACCGTTCGGCAAGGTTGTTGTCATGGATAATCACAGCACCGATGATACCGCTGCCATTGCTCGACGCTATGGTGCCGAGGTGTATGACCATGACCATCCTGGCTACGTTGAAGAAGAAAGTGTTGCGGCTAACGCTCTGTCCAAGGTCAACACTGAATGGGTATATTGGGGATACTGTGACGAGGTTCTTCCCAAAACTCTGTTGCGCAAGTTGATTGAGGTTGCCGCAGAGGGTAGATACAGTCTGGTAAGGATATCGCGTAAAAATCTTCACTACGGAGTGGAGAAGCTTAACTTTGATTCCGGTGGCCGGGATTCCCGTTTTTTCAGGAAAGGGTACATGGATTTTACCGGAACCAAGATACATCAATTTGGACGGTGCACAGGCAAGCCGGAAGAAATTCTTGAACTTCCGGTCGAGGATCAGTTTTCCATCTACCATTGCAGTACCTACAATATCAAGAAGTTCGAACTGGCTCATAGCAAGTATTCTGACATTGAGGCAGGAAATCGTACCTTTTCACCAAGCAAGCTGTTCATGCATCCCTTAAGAAAGTTTTTCTACTATTATTTCCAGCGAGGAGCCTGGAAAAGCGGCTGGCCAGGCTTTATCATGGTCATGCAGTACTGTTTCTTTCTTTTCAATGTTCATGCTAAACGATGGGAAAACAAGCAGGGTGTTACTCTGGAATCGATTGAACAAAATTATGACAGAGTTAAGGAGCGTCTGTTGCGGGAAGAGTAGATTTGATGATCGAAAAGTAGTTGACAGCTTTAACCTTCCGGAGGAACAACAATGAACCTCAATATTCAGGAACAAAACGCTTTAAAGGAGTTCACTGGCACTCTTTCAAGTCGACTGCCGGACAACTATCTCTATAGTTGCCTTTTTGGCTCGAAAGCAAGAGGCGATGCGCGAGAGGACTCTGATCTGGACGTGGCGGTACTGCTGAAACATTCCGATTATCAAACCAAATGCACGGTTATTGACCTGGCTTATGAGGAACTGCTCAAGACCGATATTGAGATATCACCATTGGTATTTTCCCTGGATGATTACAAACGTCAGCTTAGAGAAGGATTTCCCATCATTCTGGAGATCGAAAGGGATATGGTGAGGCTATGACTGAGACAGTATTGAATGCTGAGTTGAAGAGGAATTAACTATTGCTCTGGATGATGCCCGTAAATTCAGAGACATGGCATATAATTTCCTTTTTCAAAAATAAGCCATAACTTGTCTATCTGATTTACTCAGGTTGCAACCCGAAAATAGAAATATCGCATAATAGATGCATGGACAAACTGAAAGTGTAAAATTCAATTTGGCAATATCTTTAAGAGGCCATGTTATTTCAGTATGTTAAAAAGCATTCTTTTAAAAAACCCACCTTAATGCCGATAGATGCTTCGACTATTATCCACGACATAATACAAAAGTCTTGACTATTGTCCAGAGTGTGAAACAATAGTCGCCATGAAGCGGTATCTTTATAATACGATACTTTCCGATCTGGGAAGAAAAATGGTGCTTCTTACTGGCCCTCGGCAGGTTGGAAAAACAACCCTTGCCAAGGAGCTTATTTCTGGCTACGTCCGTCCACAGTATTTGAACTGGGATGTGGCCGATGACCGGCGCATCCTTCTTTCCCATGGGTGGAGCCCTCGTGCAGATCTGCTTGTCCTGGATGAAATTCACAAAATGCCGGATTGGAAGTCTTATCTGAAAGGTGTTTTTGATGGCCGTACTTCAGGGCAATCTATCCTTGTCACCGGAAGTGCCAGGATGGAAACATTCCGGCAATCCGGGGAATCTTTGGCCGGCCGGTATTTCCAGATACGATTACACCCTTTTTCTGTGCGAGAGTGGGTGGAGCTTACCGATGCCAAACCGGATGATGCACTTGATCGATTGATTGAGCGAGGTGGCTTTCCGGAGCCTTTCCTTGCTGAAGATGCAGTTCAGGCTGAAAGGTGGCGCAAGCAGTATTTTACTGACCTGGTTCGTGAGGATGTGCTTGAGTTTTCGAGGATTCAGGAGCTGCGGGTTATGAAACTGCTCGTTGAACTACTGAAAATGCGCGTCGGATCGCCCCTTTCCATTGCATCACTAGCAAGAGATTTACAGGTTGCGCCAACTACAGTGGCAAAGTATCTTGAAATTCTGGAAGCTCTGTACATTATCTTTATGGTGAGGCCGTATCATAAAAATGTTGCCAGAGCTATTCTGAAAGAGCCCAAGGTTTATTTTTATGATACCGGCTATCTGCCGGATGACGAGGGGATCAGGTGGGAAAATGCCTGTGCTTCGATGTTGCTCAAGCATGTCCAGTTTGAACAGGACGTCCTGGGTAAAGAGGCAACCCTCCATTATGTGAGGACAAAAGAGGGTGCAGAAGTTGATTTTGTGCTATGTGAAAACGGCAATCCTTCTCATCTGATTGAGTGTAAACATGCGGACAACAGGGTGTCGTCTGTGTTTATGAGATTTGCCGGACTTTTTCCGGATGCAAAGGCTATTCAACTTGTGCGAGATCTCAGACAGGAAGAGTACCGACGCCCTGTCTCGATTCTGAAAGGAGCAGATTGGCTGCTGGAACTTGCGGCCTGAGTGCCTTGGATACGAAGCAATTTCTGAAATATGTTCATCATGCCTGAAATCTTCATTGTTGATTCAAATATATTGACATGTTTTTGGTATTACCTATACTACCATTATGAAGCCAGATATAATTATAGATACTAATGTTCTCGTAGCCGCGCTCAAATCGTCTCGTGGAGCCTCGTTTCGTTTGCTTTCGCTGGTAGAACATGGCTATTTTACCCTCCATCTGTCAACTCCGCTCGTCTCTGAATACGAAGCGGTTCTGAAGCGAGGCATTACTTTTCTGTCAGCTGAAGAGATTGAAGATGTAATAGATTATCTCTGTTCTAGAGCGGTGCTGAATAAGATCTTTTACCTCTGGCGACCTGTCTTGAAAGACCCGGATGACGATTTTGTTCTGGAACTTGCTGTTAAAGCCAATGCGACTATCGTAACCTGGAACATAACAGATTTTATAAAAGCAGCGCGGTTTGGCATTGCTGTGATGACCCCGCGTGAATTTCTAGCATCATTGGAGGTACAACCATGAGCGCAATAAGTGTCCGTCTTCCCGATTCGCTACACAAGATGGCTCGTGAAGTAGCGAGCGAGGATCATATTTCCCTCAATCAGTTTATTGCCTCGGCAGTTGCTGAAAAACTTTCCGCACTTACAACTGAAACATACCTTGCAGCTCGTGCTGCTCGTGGTTCTGTAGACAAGTTTCACGCTGTCTTACTCAAGGTTCCGTCGAGTGAACCGGAAGAATTTGATCGAATCTGAAAGTCTTGTCAGGGAGCAAATATGAAAGTTGTAATTCTTGCCGGAGGTTTCGGCACACGAATCAGTGAGGAGTCTCATTTAAAGCCTAAACCGATGATAGAGATCGGTGGCAGGCCGATTCTCTGGCATATCATGAAGATCTACTCCAGTTACGGATTCAACGACTTCGTGATCTGTCTCGGCTACAAGGCGTACTGCATCAAGGAGTATTTCGCTCATTACTTCCTTCACGAGGCTGACGTAACTTTTGATTTCAGATCTGATAACCAGCGGATCATTCATAGTCATGCAGCTGAGCCGTGGCGGGTAACGCTGGTTGATACAGGGCTGGAGACAATGACCGGCGGACGGGTGAAACGGGTTGCTCAGTACCTTGCAAACGAGCCGTTCATGCTGACCTACGGCGATGGTGTCGGTGATATCAATGTCAGAGAGCTTGTGGATTCACACAAGAAAAGCGGCAAGCTGGCCACAGTTACAACTACTCAACCTAGCGGCAAGTTCGGTGCAATAAACCTTTCAGCTGAGGATCAGGTATTGAGCTTTCAGGAGAAACCGAAAGGGGATGGACATTGGATAAATGCAGGTTTCTTCGTCATGCAGCCGGAAGTGCTTGATTATCTGGTTGATGACAAAACAGTTCTGGAAAAGGATCCGATGGAACGACTTGCTGCGGACGGTGAACTTGTAGCTTTCAAGCACCATGGCTTCTGGCAGCCGATGGATACCCTAAGGGATATGAACTATCTGGAAGCGTTATGGAAAGAGGGGAGTGCACCCTGGAAAGTATGGTGAAGGCGGAAGGTTGGAGGGTCGGAAGGTCGGAGGGTCGGAAGGCTGGAGGGTCGGATGAGTGGAGTTAAATCGTTTCGTGATCTGACTGTTTGGCGTGATAGTGTCAAGCTGATCAAAACTATCTACCAAATTGCCGATAGTTTGCCGAAGTCTGAAGAGTTCAACCTTAAACAACAACTTAAAAGAGCAGTGATATCGGTTTCGCTGAACATTGCAGAAGGTAAAAACAGAAAAACAGTTAAGGATTTTGCTCATTTTCTTACAATGTCCGCAGCTTCTTTAGCAGAGGTTGAGGCAATACTTGCCATATGTGAGGAACTGTTATATCTGGAAAAGCTCGATGCAGTATATGCCGAGATCCAGAAACTTGGAAGAATGATCAACGCTTTGAAAAGCAAACTTCAGACGAAGGAAGTAATATGAATAAACGATCCTCCGCACTTGAAACTCTCCGACCCTCCGACCTTCCGACCCTCCAGCCCTCTTTTTTCTCGGGCAAAAAAATCTTTCTCACCGGTCATACAGGGTTCAAAGGCTCCTGGTTGTCAATCTGGCTCCACAGTCTTGGCGCAAAAGTAACCGGGTATGCCCTGGCTCCGCCTACAGACCCAAGTCTTTTTGAACTGGCAAGAGTGAGTGAACTGCTGGACTCTGTGATAGCCGATGTCAGGGATTTCGGCAGACTTTCTTCTGTAATGTCCATGGTTGAACCTGAAATTGTGTTTCACTTGGCCGCTCAGCCACTGGTACGCGACTCCTATAAGATTCCGGTTGAAACCTATGCAACAAATGTCATGGGGACAGTGCATCTTCTTGAAGCAGTAAGGGGGTGCCCTTCGGTTAAAGCGGTAGTAAATGTCACCACGGATAAATGCTACGAAAACCGCGAATGGGTCTGGGGTTACAGAGAGAACGAGCCAATGGGGGGGTATGATCCCTATTCCAACAGCAAAGGCTGTTCAGAACTGGTAACAGCAGCCTACCGTTCATCCTATTTTACCAACCCTCCAGCCCTCCGACCCTCCGATCCTCCGACCTTCCAACCCTCCGACTTTCCAGCCGTAGCCACTGCAAGAGCAGGCAATGTTATCGGAGGTGGAGACTGGGCCTGCGACAGGCTTGTACCGGACATTATTCGCGCCATAATGGCCGGTGAGAAGGTGCAGATACGTAACCCCCATGCCATCAGACCGTGGCAGCATGTTCTGGAGCCACTCTCCGGATATCTACTTCTGGCGCAAAAGCTTTATGAAGAGGGTACTTCATTTGCCGAAGCCTGGAACTTCGGCCCGGCTGAAGAAGATGCGCAGTCTGTGGAATGGGTAGTCAAAAACCTTTGCGAAAAATGGGGTGAAGGGGCAGACTATCTTATTGATGTCGGAGACCACCCGCACGAGGCTAACTATCTGAAGCTTGACTGCTCCAAGGCAAGGTCCAGACTTGGCTGGAGTCCTCGCTGGGATCTTCAGACTGCTCTGCCTTCAATAGTTGACTGGGTAAAGAAATACCTTGATAGAGATGATGTAAGAAAAGTATGTTTGCAGCAGATTGAGAAGTATGAACAGTGGAGGTAGGAGTATGCAGGCATTCCGGTTGACACAGAGCGTGTCTGCTGACGGTTATATTCATGTCAGGATTCCGCCAAACTTTACCGCTAAAACCGTAGAGCTGATTGTTTTACAGGTACCTGATTCAGCTGAAGAGACGGCTTTATTCAGAGTTAACGAACAAAATGCTGAATGGGATATCGACTATGATACTTCTGATGCCGGTTTTGCGCAGACAGGACACACCTTTGATCTGCTTGATTACGAATCTGGTGCGGAGGACCCTTTGAAATGGAGATAACCGCCGGAGGGGTTTACTGGGCCGAGATTGCATTTACCGATTCAAAAGAGAAAAAAGTCCGTCCGGTAGTCATCATCGAAATATTGGAGATGGATGATTTCATATGCCTGCCACTTACATCCAACCTTTTACGGATGGATGGTTATGATTGTCTGCTTGAACCATCGGATGTTACTGATGGGAAAATACTGCGATCACGAGTAGTTATTAAAAGAGCCGGTGCTATCCATCGCAAGCTGCTTGCCAGTAAAATCGCTCAACTTACCCCTACAGCATTTGAGAAGGTACAGCGGCATTTTATTCTGGCAAAAACAGCTAATTTTCACCGTACAGTTCACACCTCATCTGACCGGCTTTATACTCCTGGCGACCGTATACCTTATGCTGGCAGGGTTTTTGATGAACAGGAGGTTACGGCTCTTGTTGATTCTTCCCTTGATTTCTGGCTGACAACAGGACGTTACGCCGAGCGGTTTGAAGCTGAGTTTGCCCGATTCCTCGGAGTTCAGTACTGTTCATTGACGAACTCCGGCTCTTCTGCAAACCTGCTTGCCTTCATGGCTCTTACCTCGCCTAAACTTGGTGATCGCCGGATCAGGCCGGGTGATGAAGTGATTACAGTAGCAGCAGGATTTCCTACCACTGTTGCTCCGATCATCCAGTATGGTGCTGTTCCGGTTTTTGTCGATGTCTCCTTCCCGACCTATAATATCGATGTAACACAGCTGGAACCGGCACTCTCCAAAAAAACCAGGGCGGTCATGGTTGCGCATACACTGGGAAACCCCTTCGACCTGTCCGTTGTCAAGAGCTTCTGCGACAAGAACAATCTCTGGTTAATCGAAGACAACTGCGACGCCCTTGGCAGCAGATACAGGATGAGGGTCGGAGGGTCTGAAGAACCGAGGGTCGGAGGGTCGGAGGGTCAGAGGGTCGGCCAACCGGAAGAATCGAGGGTCGGAGGGTCAGAAGAACAGAAGGTCGGAGGGTCAGAGGGTCAGAGGGTTTGCCAGCCCTCCGACCTTCCAGCCCTCCGGTCTTCCGAATACAAATACACCGGCACTATCGGCCATATCGGCACTTCCAGCTTCTATCCGCCTCATCATATGACAATGGGGGAGGGTGGAGCGGTTTATACGAATGACATGCAGCTAAAGCGCCTTGTTGAGTCTTTTCGTGACTGGGGGCGTGACTGCTGGTGCCCGTCAGGCCGGGACAATACCTGCGGCAACCGCTTCGGCCAGCAGTTCGGCGAGCTGCCTGTTGGTTATGACCACAAATATGTCTACTCCCATTTTGGTTACAACCTGAAAGTTACAGATATGCAGGCAGCCATCGGCTGTGCACAACTTGAAAAACTGCCGGGATTCATCGAAGCCCGCAAGCGCAACTGGCAAATATTGCGAAGCGGCCTTGACGGATTGGAGGACAGATTCATCCTGCCTGAGCCGACCGAAAACTCCGATCCTTCCTGGTTCGGTTTTCTGTTGACCTTAAGGGAAGGTTCAGGTCTTAGACGCGACCAGCTGGTCAATCATCTTGAAGGGAAGGGGATACAGACCAGGATGCTTTTTGCCGGGAACCTGACAAAGCACCCCTGCTTTGACGAGATGAGAAAAAGCGGGAAAGGGTACAGGGTTATTCAGAATACCGGAAGTGCCGACCCTCTGACCCTCCGACCCTCCAGTCCTCTGCCGGTCACAGACCGGATCATGAACGATACTTTCTGGGTTGGTGTTTATCCGGGCATGAGTGACAAGATGCTGGAGTTCATGCTAGAGATAATTAAAGATTATTGCCGATAATTGATCTTCGATTTAGTCAAATACTTTGTTCAGTCAGGAATCAAATGATAAAGCTTTCAGATTACGTTATCGAGTTTATCTCCCGTCAGGGAGTTAACCATGTCTTCGAGTTTATTGGTGGTGCAATTACTCACCTGATTGACTCCATTTATCACCGGACAGATATGGAGTGCGTGTCAGTTCACCACGAGCAGACAGGCGCTTTTGCAGCTGAGGCTTATGCCCGAATAAACGGAAGGCTGGGCGTTGCCATGGCCACCAGCGGGCCTGGAGCGCTTAATATGGTTACCGGCATCGGCAGTTGCTGGTTCGATTCTGTACCATGTCTCTTTATCACCGGACAGGTAAATACCTACGAATACAAGTTTGACCGTCCTGTCCGGCAGATAGGATTTCAGGAGACCGACATCGTCAGTGTGGTCAACTCTCTTACCAAGTATTCAGTACTGGTGACAGATGCAGAATCCATTCGCTACCATCTTGAAAAAGCTGTCTGGCTTGCCCAGAGCGGTCGTCCTGGCCCGGTGCTGCTGGATATTCCGATGAATATCCAGAGGGCTCAGATTGATCCTGAAACATTGCCGGGTTTCCTTGGCAGTGAGGAACATGCACTGCTGTCTGTGACTCCTGCTGTCGACATGGTTGCAGTGCAGAAGGTCGTTGACCTGATTGGCAAATCACAACGACCGGTAATCCTTGCAGGCGGGGGTATTCGAACCGCAGGAGGAGCTGAGGAGCTACAGGCTTTGGTGGAATTCACCGGCATGCCGGTAGTAAGCACCCTGCTCGGTCTGGATGCTGTTCCGCACGACAATCCTTCTTTCTACGGCATGATCGGAGCTTACGGCAACCGTTACAGTAATATGACTCTGGCAAACTGTGACCTGCTACTGATTCTGGGAGCGAGACTGGATAGTCGCCAGACCGGCACTCGTCCTGATACTTTTGCTCGCGCAGCCACTAAAATTCATGTTGACATAGATCCGGATGAACTTAATGCCAAGGTTCAGGTTGATCTCCCACTTCTTGCTGATGTAAGGGAGTTCCTGATTGCCCTTAACAGAGTGTTAAAAGGGAGAAACCGTCCCGATTTGTCATCATGGTACCGGATTATAACAAACTTCCGGGAGAGTTATCCGACTTATGCCGACCCTGAAGAGTTCCCCGGAATTGATCCGAATCGTTTCATGGAAATTGCTTCTGGATGCTCTTCTGAGGGTGATCTCATATGTCTCGATGTCGGTCAGAACCAGATGTGGGCAGGACAGTCGTTCCGTTTGAAGCGAAAGCAGCGAATGCTCATTTCCGGTGGCATGGGAGCCATGGGTTTTGCTCTGCCAGCAGCTCTTGGAGCAGCAAAAGCTGTAAAAGGTGCTCGTGCAATTGCAATTGCAGGTGATGGTGGAATTCAGGTGAACATTCAGGATCTGGATGTCATTGTATCCCATAAGCTCCCTGTGAAAGTAATTGTTATGAACAACCAGTGCCTCGGGATGGTGCGCCAGTTCCAGGACATGTATTTCGGTGGTCGCCGTCAGTCAACCGTCATTGGTTACGGCTGCCCGGATCTGGTCAGGATTGCTCAGGCATATGGTCTGCCGGTCTTTACAATTAATTCGCTTGAGCAGGCAGCTTCAATACTGGATGAGGCATTCGCGCTGGATGGTCCGGCATATATTGAAGTTACCATTACTCAGAACAGCTGCGTAAATCCCAAGCTGGTGGTAAATCGTCCGATTGAAGACATGTCCCCTCATCTGGATCGTGACGAGTTGGCAAAAGCCATGATTATCGACCTTGTGGACGAGGGTGAGGTTCCGGATTAGCAGGAGGAAGTTCTGTCCATAAAGAAGCAACGCATAGCGCTCCTTGGCGCAACCAGTCATATTGCCAGGGGATTGATCGCTTCCTTTATCAGGAGAGATGATTATGAACTGACTCTCTATGCGCGAACTCCCGAGCGTGTGGCAGAGTTTCTTCACTCATTCGGCTCGGTCAAGGCTGATCTGTTCCCCCTGAATGCTTTTGGCCGCATCGAATGCGACGTCATAATAAACTGTGTCGGTATTGGTGACCCAGGGAGATTACGGGCTGAGGCAGCTAGCATATTCGAGCTTACCGAAACATGGGATAAGGGGATACTTGACTATCTGCGGGGTCGAACCGAGGCTCTCTATATAAATTTAAGCAGCGGTGCTGCATATGGCGGCTCTTTTGAGTATGCGGTTACCGGTGAATCCTGTTCGGTTTTTCCTTTAAATGCACTGACCCCTTCAGATTACTACGGCATAGCAAAGCTTCATTCAGAGGCCAGACACCGGGCTGCTGCTGATCTGAACATAGTTGATCTCAGGGTTTTCAGCTATTTCAGCCGTTACCTGGAGCTTTCTACAAGATTTCTGCTGACTGATATTGCCTTATGCATAAAAAGTGGAGAGGAGCTGGTTACTACTCCCGGAGATATCATCCGCGACTATGTAGATCCGGATGACCTCTTTTCGCTGATAGAGCTCTGTATCAAACAGCGCCGGTTGAATGAAGTATATGATGCCTACAGCAAGAAACCTGTGGGTAAATTCGAGATGCTGGATGAGTTTGTCGACCGTTTCGGACTCAAATACAGGGTTATGGATATTGAGACAGTTAACGCTACCGGAAATAAAGAGAATTACTACTCCACGAATCACCGTGCCGCCGGGATTGGCTATGCACCGGCCCATACCTCGCTGGAAACTCTCTGTACTGAAATGAAAGCTCTTCTGGAAATGGGATGACAAGGACTGTTGATGCCGGATATATCTGATCAGCCAAGAAGAGTTCTTATCATTGAACCCAATCTTCGTAACCCCAGTGGCCACTATGGCGAGTTTGTCCGTGCAGTTGGTATACGGAGCGAAGGGGTTTCAATTGAAGTTCTGGCTCATCCGGAAGCTGATACAATGCTGCGATCCATGCAGGGGGTGCACCCATCCACTCTTGAGCCACGGGTAGGGGATTTCCTTGCCGAATGGAGAAACATCTTCAATGCGGTGCGTGATAAAACCCCTTTTCTGGTGCTGACTTCCGACGGACGCCATGCGGCAGCCGTCTCTCTGGCAGCGGCCTGCACCGGACAAATGCCAGACCGGGCGACTCTTTATTTTCACTGGATACCCAAAGGGCGTCAGGATGCAATCCTTCATGCTCTTGCGACCCATGCCCGGCAGCATGCACGGGCAGTAGTCCCTACCGAAGCCATTGCTGAGGCGCTACGCAATATGGGGTGGAGGCGTGTTGAGTGTGTACCTTATCCGATGTTCGGTCCAACTGAAGCACCTGTTCCTGAACCATTTGCCAGGGTGCTGGTAGCTGGTGCAGCTCGTCTTAACAAGGGCCTTGATCTGATATCAGCCCTTGCTGAGCAGTGGGCAAAAGAGGATCGCTCGATACCGCTTTTTGTTCAGGTATCAAAAAAGCATGCTGCTAAACATGGGCATCGTGAGGAGGGGCTGATAAATGCTCTCCTTGATTCCGGATATCGCGGACTGGTTACAGATGAAGCTGCACCGGATCGTTTTGAGTATATTGCCCGGTTCAAAGGGGCACTTGTACTTGCTCCATACGAACGCGAGCGCTTTGCCCATGCGGTGAGCGGCGTAGTGCTTGATGCTCTTCTTCACGGAGCACCGGTCATTGCAACTAAAGGCACCTGGCCAGGTATGCTGGTGGAACGTTTCGGGGCTGGTGTAACTCTGGAGGAGCGAACTTCTCTATCACTTGCACGTGCAATTGATACAGTGCTTTCAGAATGGCCAAAGTATTCGGCCAATGCCTGCGAAGCTTCTAAAGTCCTTTCCCGCGAGCATGATCCGGTCAATCTTTTGAAGGCAATTTTGTAAGGAAAGCAGTAGTAAGGGGTCAGCTTTTCAAGCCGTCGTTGGTCGGCCATGTATCAACAAGTAACTTTAGGTAGTTATTCATTATATAGAGATAGAGATAGAGATAGAGATAAAGATAAAATAAGTCTTTTTTTTTGCATTTTTCTCTTTCTCTATCTCTTTCTTGTAACTTTTCAGCGTTACAAGCCGCCGTTGTCAACACTTTATCAGAGCGTAACTTTGCAGTTAAGGAGAATACCAATATGGAAACACTTGAAATATTGAACCAGATTTTCAAACAGGTATTTGATGATGATTCAATTGTTGTCAATATGTCAACAACAGCAAACGATGTCGAGGAGTGGGATTCCCTTAGCCATATCAATCTTGTGGTTGCGGTGGAGCTCCGGTTCAGGATCAAATTTGCCCTTGGAGAGTTGCAGACGCTTAAAAATGTCGGGGATATGGTTGCCATGATCAACCGCAAGCTTGCCTGATGTTTGGCATCTATTCAGTACACGTCAAAATCAATTTTTAACAGGGATAAAAACAGCAACTTCCGGTTTGGTCTTTGCATTTAGCCTCCCCTCCCTTGACGGGAGGGGATTGAGGGGTGGGTGAAGGTGCCGTCATCGTAGCATGGCAAATTACCCCACCCCCTAACCCCCTCCCGCAAGGGGAGGGGGGACTTATAAGG
>JANNRW010000278.1:0-5758 GCA_031401815.1 Geobacteraceae bacterium
AGGGATAAAAATTATGTGTAGTGATATAGGAGTAAATTTGATAAATGGTGAGAAGGGTGGGAAAATCGGACGAGAGGTAAGGTCAACTTCACATAACTTCAGGCTTCACATAACATTTTCATTTGCTGCTTATGCCGACCAGTGTTTCCCTTGCAGAAACCATGCGACGCCTGCTCACCGGTTATGCTGTCTATTTCAACCGGAAATACAACCGCAGCGGGCATCTGTTCCAAAACCGCTACAAGTCCATCCTCTGCGAGGAAGAGCCATACCTGCTTGAACTTGTCCGCTATATCCACCTGAATCCATTGCGCGCCAAAATAGTTGCCGATCTGGACGGACTGGCATACTACCCCTGGAGCGGCCATGGTGTTTTACTTGGCAAGCGAACCATGGAAGGCCAGGAAACAGCAGAGGTTTTGGCACGGTTTGGAACGAAGAGAACTCGTTCAGTGTTTGCTTATCAGCAGTTCATTGCCGACGGCATTGCTGCAGGGGAGCGTAACGACCTGATAGGAGGCGGACTGAAGCGGAGCCAGCCTGATTGTATGGATAGCGGAGCAATAGCCGCCTTTGACGAGCGCATTCTTGGCAGTGGTGAATTTGTCGAAGTACTGACCGGGGGAGCCATGCTGAGGGATCAGAATAAACCGCGACTTACTTTGAGAGATCTACTCGATAAAGTTAGTGTCGTAACCGGAGCAGCAGTAGAAAAACTGCAAAGACCCGGTAAGGAACGGGCCATAGCGCGTGCCAAGGCCGTTTTCTGCTATTGTGCTGTACGGGAGTATTACTATACGGCTACAGAGGCTGGAAGAATCGTGGGAATTGGCTCGGCAGGTGCATCAATCGCGGTCAGACGGGGTGGAGATCTGCTGGAATATGATCAGGAACTGCGTGATAAATTGCTGAAAACGGACAGTTAGTTGATTAGCTAGCAACGTCCCCCTGAGGCGTTAGTTGATTAGCTAGCAACGTCCCCCTGAGGCGCTATTAGTTGATTAGCTAGCAACGTCCCCCTGAGGCGCTAGATTGAGATTGTTAAGCGAGTAAAAACAGTTCCCCGAAGTGGTTCCGGTGGCTAATTTGATGGTAACGGATAATTAGGTAGACTGTATTAACTCACATTATATCATCCCATAGACCAGACCAAGCACGTGGAGTGCCGATTCATGAGCTTTCAAACCCCTGCCTCTGAAATCACTCCTTCCCCGGAAGGGTGGCGATTAGACAATAGTTACAGCCGTCTTCCCAGCTCGTTCTTTGCGAACATCTTCCCGGCACCGGTGCCGGAGCCACACCTGGCTCTGCTTAACCGGCAACTTTGCTCCGACCTTGGTCTGGATGCCGAAAAGCTGCAACATGACAAGGGGATTGCTCAACTCGCCGGAAATCGCGTTCCCGAAGGGGCCGAGCCCATCGCCCTGGCATACTCCGGTCACCAGTTTGGCCACTTTACCCGCCTGGGGGATGGTCGGGCGATCCTGCTGGGGGAGCAACTCGCCCCTGACGGCCGCAGATATGACATCCAGCTCAAAGGGGCCGGCCCGACCCCTTTTTCTCGCGGTGGCGATGGCCGCGCTGCGCTCGGCCCCATGCTTCGGGAATATATTGTCAGCGAAGCAATGCACTTCCTCGCCATCCCCACCACCCGGAGCTTGGCAGTGGTCACCACTGGGGATATGGTATTCCGTGAATCGCCTTTGCGGGGGGCAATTCTCACGCGGGTGGCAGCAAGCCACATCCGCGTCGGTACCTTCGAGCAGCTTGCCAGCTGTAACGACGGGGAGGGGCTCGAGGTTCTGGTCGATTACACTACCCACCGTCACTTCCCGGAACTGTTCGACACTGGGAACCGGGCTCTGTCCCTCCTCCAGGCAGTCATGGAACGCCAGGCGGAGCTTGTGGCCCAATGGTGTTGCATAGGCTTCATCCACGGGGTAATGAACACAGACAATATGGCTCTGAGCGGAGAAACCATCGACTATGGCCCATGCGCCTTCATGAATAACTACGATCCGTCGACGGTTTTCAGCTCCATCGATCGGACGGGGCGCTACGCCTTCGGCAACCAGCCGCTCATCGCCCAGTGGAATCTCGCCCGCTTCGCTGAAACCCTGCTGCCTCTGCTTCACCCGGACGAAAAGAAGGCCATGGCCATCGCCACTGAAGCAATTGCCGCCTTTCCGGGCCTGTATCAACGCCGCTATCTGGCAGGAATGCGTGCCAAGCTGGGGCTGTTCAACGAAGAAGTGGGAGACACCACCCTGCTGTCAGATTTCCTGGACTGCCTGCACCGCCTGGGAGCTGACTACACCAACTCCTTCCGCGCCCTGGCAGCCGAGGCCCCTACCGATGCTCCGCTGTTCCGGGATGAGGGATTCACCGCCTGGCACCGACGCTGGCAGGAGCGGTTGACACGCCAACCCCATCCCCTGGAGGAAGCCCGCCTGCTCATACGGACCCGCTCCCCCGGCATCATCCCCCGTAATCACAAGGTGGAAGAGGCCCTGGAAGCGGCAGTGGAGCAGGACGACTACTCTGTCATGGAGACCCTGCTCCAGGTTCTCGCTCACCCCTACGACGCTCCCCCTGAACAGGGAGGGTACCACCTGCCTCCGGCTCCGGGAGCCCCTCCTTACCGGACTTTTTGTGGTACATAGGTGGCTAAAGAAGTCAACCGTCGGCGACGAATGAAGTAGTTTAAAAATGCTGACTCACAAAGAACTTAAAGCCAGCGCACTTGAGCGCGCAGATGTAAAAAAGGTGAATAGAGATGCTACGGGGACGGAGGTTATTTGTTTACTATAGCTCCGGTGATTAAACATTCAAACCCTTATGTAGGGGCGCTGCTTGCCGCGCCCCGATTGGGCGGAGCAAGCGCCGCCCCTACCATTCAGATATTTAATCACCGGATCAATAACTCAATTTATCTCTAAAATTTACAAATACAATGTCCCCGAAATGCCCGCGAATCAGAAGATCACCCACTACTGTAATTACGTTACCCAGGTCTTTTCAAGCGTCAGTTACCGCTTCAAGGGGCGAGTTCCGCAGAATCCGGCCAGAGACGAGGTGAAATTTTCCGATTAGTGCTCTGTACGGCTAGTTACCCCAAATTGCGAGGGATGAATTAGCCGCAGGTGACAACTGGAGCAACCATGAAACTATTCATAACCATTTTTCTACTTGTCCTTAACTTGTTTCTGGGTATGGCATTTGTTCAGTCGGCTTCAGCACTGGAAAGTGTACTGCGTATCAGCGACAGGCAGGTGATTGACCTCGGCCGGATGCTTGCCGAATCTGCTTCAGTCCGCTACTTCTTCGTGGCCGAGAACCATGACGATCCCCAGCACCACTCTTACCAGCTGACAATCATCAAGGAGTTGAAGCAGCAAGGCCGACGGCTCGCCATCGGCCTTGAAATGTTCCCCATTACAAGCCAGGACAAGCTGGACTGATGGACTGCCGGAAAGCTCTCTCTGCCCGAGTTCAAGGAGCTGTATGCACGTAACTGGACACTGCCGTGGCCCCTCTATCAGGAGATTCTTCTCTACGCCCGTGATAACCGGATCCCGCTCATCGGTCTCAATCTGCCAAAGGGGATCAGCCGCAAGGTCGCCAGGCAGGGCTTTGCCGCTCTCACACCGGAAGAGCGCCGCCAACTCCCAGCAGGAATCACCTGTAACGTCGGCCCCGCCTATATGGCGTTCATCCGTCAGGCATACTCCAGACATGCCCTGCAGGAGAAGGCTTTTGCTCATTTCTGCGAGGCTCAGATGCTCTGGAACCGGAACATGGGACGCCAAATGGAAGCATTCATGACCAAAACCCCCGGCTATACCCTGGTGGCACTGGTTGGCATAGGCCATGCCCTGAAAAAAGGTGCACCTGACGAACTCTCCTCCGAGGCAGACCATTACCGGGTGATTCTGCCTGAATTCGCCGGGCTCAACTGGCTTAATTTGACCAGCAACGAAGCAGACTACCTGCTCCTCTCCGGCAGGTGACATGAATAACAGTCCAGGCAGAGATTTTTGAATATCAAATAAAATAACTTGCTTTATCTCAGAATAGCTGCGAATATACAACGTTTTGCAGGACGGGCGCTCCCCGTCTTTTTTGTTTCAGAAAAAGGAGTTTTTATATGCAAGAGCTGATCAGAAACATCGCAATTATCGCCCACGTAGACCACGGCAAGACTACCCTGGTTGATGCCATGCTGAAACATACCGGGGTATTTCGTGACAATGAAGTCATAACAGAGCGGGTCATGGATTCAAATGATCTGGAAAAAGAGCGTGGGATTACTATCCTTTCGAAAAACCTCTCCGTTCATCATGGCAGGTACAAGATCAATATTGTTGATACTCCCGGTCATGCCGATTTCGGTGGAGAGGTGGAGCGGGTGCTTGCCATGGTCGATTCCGTGCTTCTTTTGGTAGATGCACTTGACGGGCCGATGCCGCAGACCCGCTTTGTTCTCAAAAAGTCGCTGGATCTCGGGTTGAAGCCGATTGTTGTGATCAACAAGATCGATCGCCCTGGTGCGCGTCCTGATGAAGTCGTTAATATGGTTTTCGATCTTTTCTGCGAGCTGAATGCAACAGATGAACAGCTGGATTTCCCGATCGTCTATACCAGCGCCAAACTTGGCTATGCCAAGCTTGACATGAATTCGAACTCGACCAGTCTGGAGCCTCTCTTTGCAGTTATCGAAAGCAGTGTGCACCCCCCCAGAGGGAATTCCTCCGCCCCTTTTCAGATGCTGGTTACAAACATCGACTACAATGACTACATCGGTAGAATAGCTACCGGCAAGATTTATAGCGGGAAGGTCAAAACAGGTGAAACACTGGCAGTCATCAAGCGTGACGGCAGCATAACCCGCAGCCGTATTTCCAAGCTTCTCGGTTATGAGGGGCTCAAGCAGGTGGAGATACCCGAAGCCATTACCGGAGATATCATCTCTCTGGCAGGCTTTGATGATGTTGGTATCGGTGAAACCCTGGCAGCGGCAGACGAGCCGATTGGTTTGCCGTACGTTGCCATTGATGAGCCGACCATTGCCATGAATTTTATTGTCAACTCTTCCCCGTTCGCCGGTCGTGAAGGGAAGCTGGTTACTTCGCGCAATATCCGGGAGAGGCTTGACAAGGAGCTCCGTACCAATGTGTCATTACGAGTTGAGGATACCGGCAATTCGGATACATTCAAGGTCTCCGGCAGAGGCGAGCTGCACCTATCCATTCTGATCGAAAACATGCGCCGTGAGGGTTTCGAAATGGCAGTCTCCAAGCCAGAAGTGATCTATCGGTTTGTAGACGGTGAGAAACTTGAGCCTATGGAGTATCTGGTCGTCGATGTTCCAGGGGAGCATCAGGGTTCAATAATCGAAAAAATGGGATTGCGGAAAGGGGAGATGGCTGCCATGCATCCGATGGGCGAGACCATCCGTCTTGAATTCGTAGTCCCGGCCAGAGGGCTTATAGGGCTGCGCGGAGAGCTCCTCACCGAGACGCGTGGCACTGCGGTCATGTCGCACATTTTTCATGACTATGCGCCGTATCGAGGGGATATACCCGGACGGAAGAACGGTGTCCTCATAGCTATGGAGCATGGCGAGACAACCGGATATGCACTTGATGCCCTGCAGCCTCGCGGGGTTCTGTTTCTTGCTCCGGGTGCTGAAGTTTATGGCGGGATGATAATTGGACAGCACTCAAAGGATAACGATCTTGATGTAAATCCGTGCAAG
>JANNRW010000279.1:0-7289 GCA_031401815.1 Geobacteraceae bacterium
CCAATTAATAAAAAAGAGCCCATGAGAAATCAGGGCTCTTTTTTTTGTATGCAATCTTTAATAATTAATTGGTGCGGTGGAATGGACTCGAACCATCACAGGGTTGCCCCCGCCAGCCCCTCAAGCTGGTGCGTCTACCAATTCCGCCACCACCGCACAAAAAGGATATTCAGTTATCAGAGTCGGCCTGCAAAAAAAGAGATATCTGTTTACATCAGACAGCAATTGCTGTCAACAAAAAAACTGCTATTTTGCCGGAGCTGCCGGAGCAGGTTGGACAGGCGCAGCACCCTGAGGCGCAGCAGGTGCGGAAGATGGCGCCTGAGCCGGAGCAGGTGCAGAGGCAGGTGCAGCAGGAGCTGATTTGGATGACATGATGGATGAACCGCCGCCGGTTGAGGAGAGGTGCGCGAGTGTAAGCGAGGTCAGCATGAAAAGCACTGCTGCACCGGTTGTCAATTTGTTCATGAAAGTATTGCCACCACTGGCACCAAAAACGGTCTGGCTGCCACCTGCGCCAAAAGATGCCCCCATCTCAGCACCCTTGCCAGACTGAAGAAGAACAATGCCGATCATGGCGATACTCACAAATACATGTAGAAAAACAAGAACGTAATACATTTGACCATCCTTTCAATACGATACTTGAACGGTAATTTTTAGCACAGTCCGAAGGAAATTAATAGTAATTTTTACACGGCATTGACCAGAGCAGCAAACGACTCGGCTTTCAGACTTGCACCCCCCACCAGAGCTCCATCAATATCCGGCTGTGCGATAAGCCCGCCAATATTTTCCGGCTTGACGCTGCCACCGTAAAGTATTCTGATTTTTTCCCCTTCTGCTTCACCAAAAAGAGCTGCAACCTCCCCCCTGATGAAGGCATGTGCTTCCTGCGCCTGGGCATCTGAAGCAGTTTTACCTGTACCTATCGCCCAGACCGGCTCGTAGGCAACTATAATCCCTGCCAGATCAACTAAAGGGACTCCAGCCAACCCGTCGGTAATCTGCTTTTTCAGAACATCAAAAGTCAGACTGTTTTCCCGCTCGGAAAGAGTTTCGCCGATACAGAAAAGAACAATCAGTCCGGCGGCAACAGCTGCTTTTATCTTTTTATTGACGGTTGCATCTGTTTCGCCAAAAAACTGCCGCCGCTCGGAATGCCCTATAATGACGTAACTACAGCCGGCATCAAGGAGCATTTTTGCTGATACTTCTCCGGTAAAGGCTCCTTCTGCCTCCCAGTAGCAGTCCTGGGCAGAGAGTTTGATGTTGCTGCCGGATATAGCCTGACTGACTCTCTCAAGTACCGTGAATACAGGGGCTACAACTATCTCGACATCATTTGACATTGCAACAAGCGGCTTTAGGGAAGTAACAAGATCGACAGCTTCTGCCGACGTCTTAAAAAGTTTCCAGTTGCCTGCAATCACAGGTTTACGCATTTCAGATTCCCCTATTTCAGTTTAATGTCGAGCGCTTTTACGCCAGGCAGAACTTTACCTTCAAGAAGTTCAAGGAAAGCGCCGCCACCGGTCGAAATGTAACTCACCTTGCCAGCCACACCCGCCTTGTGGACTGCTGCATCGGTATCACCACCGCCGATAACGGTCGTTGCATAGCAGTTGGCAACCGACTCTGCGACAGCAAAAGTACCACGGGCAAAGGCATCCATCTCGAATACCCCCATAGGCCCGTTCCAGATAACGGTCTTGGCGTCACGAAGTGTTTCGGCAAACAGGGTGGCCGAGGCCGGCCCGATATCGAGCGCCATCCACCCTTCCGGAATCTCCTGCACCGGCGTAATAAAGTTCGTGGCAGTGGCCTCGAAAGCATTGGCCACCACACAGTCAACCGGCAGATAAAAGGTGACGCCGCGCTTTTTCGCCTTCTCCATGATCTTCCTGGCTGTGGCAATCAGTTCGTCCTCTACCAGTGATTTGCCCACGGAGTAGCCCATGGCCTTCAAAAAAGTGAAAGCCATGCCGCCACCGATTACGATCTTGTCAACCTTGTTGACCAGTTTCTCCAGCACTTCCAGCTTGCCGGATACCTTGGCTCCCCCCAAAATGGCTACCAGGGGTCGAACCGGGTTGCTCATCGCCTTGTCGAAAAAGGTCATCTCGTTCTTCATCAGAAAACCTGCTGCTATCGTCGGAATCAGTCTTGTGATCGCCTCTACTGAAGCATGTGCCCGGTGGGAAACTGCAAAAGCATCGTTCACATAAATTTCACAGCCGTTAACCAGTTTTTCAGCAAAAGCCGGATCATTCTTCTCTTCGCCTGGATAAAAACGGACATTCTCCAGCATGACAACTTCACCAGGCTTCATGGCGCTGATGAGGCTGTCAACCTCCGGGCCAAAGCAGTCAGGAGCCTGGATGACTTTCTTGCCGAGCAGCTGCGAAAGTCTTTTGGAGGCAGGAGCCATGGTGTATTTGGCCTTTTTCTCACCCTTGGGGCGTCCGAGATGGGAGGCAAGAATCACTTTGGCACCCTGTTCGATTGCATATTTGATGGTCGGAACAGCACCGCTGATCCTTGAGTCTTCGGTGATATTACCCTTTTCATCCTGGGGAATATTAAAATCAACCCGGATAAAAACCTTCTTCCCTTTCAGATCCTTGATCTGGTCAATATAACGGATAGGCACTGTAAGCTCCTCCTTCTCGGATAAAAAAAGGGGGGATCATCTCCCCCCGTTACCCTGCGATAATTATCTGCTCATGTAGTTGATAAGATCGATAACCCGCTTGGAAAAGCCGGATTCATTATCGTACCAGGAGAGAACCTTGACCATGTTGCCGCCGAGAACTTTGGTGCAACCGGCATCAACTATCGACGAAAGCGGGTTGCCGTTAAAGTCGATCGAAACAAGCGGCTCTTCGCAGTAGCCGAGAATCCCCTTGAGCGACCCTTCGGCAGCTGCTTTCAGGGCGGCATTCACCTGGGCGGCATCGCAACTGTTGTTGACAGTGGCGACAAGATCAACGACCGAGACATTGGGGGTCGGTACGCGGATAGCCATGCCGTCCATCTTCCCTTTCAGCTCGGGAAGGACAAGGGCAACCGCTTTTGCAGCCCCGGTTGTGGTCGGGATCATCGACATTGCCGCAGCTCTTGCGCGGCGCAGATCCTTGTGGGGAAGATCGAGAATATTCTGGTCATTTGTATAGGAGTGAATAGTTGTGACCAGCCCTTTTTCGATACCGAAAGAGTCCTGGAGAACCTTGGCTACCGGAGCAAGGCAGTTGGTGGTGCAGGAGGCGTTGGAGATGATGTTGTGTCTGCTGCTGTCATACAGTGTATGGTTGACACCCATGACAACAGTGATGTCCTCATCGGTTGCCGGAGCAGAGATAATGACTTTGCTGGCACCAGCTTTCAGGTGCAGCTCTGCTTTTGCCCGCGCAGTAAACAGGCCGGTGGATTCAAGGACATAATCGACCTTCTCCTGCTTCCAGGGGAGCTCTTCCGGGTTCCTGACAGCCATGATCTTGATAGCTTTGCCATCAATGATCAGCTCTTTGTCGTTGTACTCGACCGTACCGGGGAAAATACCGTGGACAGAGTCATATTTGAGCAGATGCGCCAGGGTCTTGGCGTCTGTAAGATCGTTGATCCCTACTATTTCAATCCCCTTCTCCTTAACCGCGTAACGGAGAACCGTCCGCCCGATCCGTCCAAAACCGTTGATACCCAATCTGATTGCCATGATTTTCTCCTCTGGGATTTTTCTCTGACAGCCGTTAGCTGCCACAAGTTATCCATAATATACAAACCGGCCTTTCATCGTCAACCCATTTCCTTAAAAAATTCATACCTGCATGATACAGCAAACCAGCAGCGCCAGTTTTAACCTTGAACAAAAAACCTGAATACGGTATAAAATCTAATTCATTCTGTACCTTGAATTATCAGCAATCTGCCTGTTCATTAAGAGTGCCAGCCCGGAGAATCCATTGAAAATCAGCGTGCTTGCAAGTGGCAGCAAGGGCAATTGCATCTATCTCGAAACAGGTGGTACGCGCATTTTAATTGATTCAGGTCTCTCTGCCACGGAGATAATCAAACGTCTCTCAGCAATCGGCGTTGAAAGTTCATCGCTCCACGGCATCCTCATAAGCCACGACCACTCTGATCACACCAGAGGCGCAGGTATACTGGCAAGAAAGCTTAAAATTCCGGTTATTATCAGCTATCCGACAAGGGAGGCTTGCGAACCTCTTTTGAAAAACTGTGCAGTCACCGAATTTGAATCTGCCTACTCGTTCTCTTTTAGGGATATATCCATAGCCCCGTTTCAGACGACCCATGATGCTGTCGATCCGCTCGGTTTTGTAATTGAATCGGTTGACGGACTCTTCGGCCATGCGACTGACTTTGGTATAGTCACCAGACTGCTGACTGAAAAGATGAAGGGTTGCCGGGCGGTTGTCATTGAAGCCAATCATGACGAAGAGATGCTGATGAACGGCCCCTATCCGTGGCATCTGAAACAGCGGATTAAATCGAGGCACGGCCATATCTCCAACAATGAATCGATCAGCCTTCTGGAAGAGCTGCTGCACGACCATCTCGAAGGGGTCTTTCTTGCTCATCTTTCAGAAGTGAACAACGACCCGATATTACCGCAGGGTGCCGCAGAAAAGCTGCTTGCGAATCAGAATCTCTGTAGACCGCAGCTCTTCATCGGTAACCAGTATCAGCCTAGCAGCATGCTTGTTATATAGGCTGAAGGCTGAAGGTTGAAGGCTGAAGGCTGAATGTTGAAGGTAGAAGGCTGAAGGGTTTAAAGACACCGCAAGCAAAATCTGAAAATGTTCTTTATTAGTTTATCTGGCTGCTGATTGTTACTAATAACCTTCAGTCTTCAGCCTTAACACCTGATTTTACCAAGGAGCCTTGAAAAATGATTCCACGCTACACACGACCTGATATGGCAAAGATATGGGAGCCGGAAAACCGGTTCAGAATATGGCTGGAGATAGAGACACTTGCCTGCGAAGCACAGGCACGACTTGGAGTTATACCGGAGGAAGCGGTTAATGTGATCCGGGCAAAGGGGAATTTCGATATTGAACGGATTGACATCATTGAAGCGGAAGTAAAGCATGATGTCATCGCCTTTCTTACTTCTGTAGCCGAATTTGTCGGCCCGGAAGCCCGCTTCATTCATCAGGGGATGACCTCTTCCGATGTTCTCGACACATGTCTATCCGTCCAGATGACCCAGGCTGCCGATGAGCTGCTGGCAGATCTCGACATGCTCCTGGAGTCAATCAGGACAAGAGCCTTTGAGCACAAGGATACGGTCTGCATGGGTCGCTCCCACGGGATTCACGCAGAGCCGGTCACTTTCGGACTCAAGCTTGCCTCCTTTTATGCAGAGATGCAGCGTAATCGCACCCGCCTGGCAGCAGCCCGCGACAATATCGCTACAGGGGCAATCTCCGGCGCAGTCGGCACTTTTGCCAATATCGACCCCTTTGTGGAAGAGTACGTATGCGATAAAATGGGGCTCAAACCTGAGCCGGTCTCCTCCCAGGTCATACCCCGTGACAGGCATGCCGAATATTTCTGCACTCTCTCCATCATTGCATCCTCCATCGAGCGGATCGCCATCGAAATCCGACACCTGCAAAGGACTGAAGTACTCGAAGCAGAAGAGCAGTTTACCAAGGGGCAGAAGGGCTCCTCAGCCATGCCCCACAAGCGGAACCCGATCCTTTCCGAAAATCTCACCGGTCAGGCACGCTATATCCGCGCCATGTGCATCCCTGCCCTGGAAAACGTCGCACTCTGGCATGAACGGGATATCTCTCATTCATCAGTTGAGCGCTACATTGCCCCTGATGCGACCGTTGCCCTCGATTTTTCCCTGCGCCGCCTGAGCGGTCTGATCAAAAACCTGGTGGTCTACCCGGAAAACATGCTTAAAAACCTTAATCAGATGCAAGGGCTTGTCTTTTCCCAGAAGATCCTCCTGGATCTGACCCAGGCTGGTGTCTCCCGCGAAGACTCTTACCGTCTGGTGCAGAAAAACGCCATGAAGGTCTGGGAAGAGGGGAAGGATTTTCAGACTGAACTGCTTGCCGACCCGGAAGTCTCAGGGGCACTGGGTGAAGCTAAGATCCTCGAATCCTTTGACTTGAGCTACCATCTGAAACATGTAGATACCATCTTCAAGAGGGTCTTCGGTGAATAGAATTCTTGACTTTTATCGCCTTCAGGAGAGTGATTCTCTTTACCTTTACTGGGCAAAGGAGCTTCTGGTAGCGATTCTGATCTTTGCAGCGTTCTACCTGCTGTCAAAGTTTCTCCGCTATTTCCTCACCACCTGGGGGCCTAAATTCACCTCCTTTACCTCAACCGATCTTGATGACAGAATCCTCCTGAGAATCACCCCACCGACTGCAATGCTGGTTGTCTCTGCCGGGCTCTATTTTGCGGTAAAATCCCTCCCTCTCCCTGTAAAGGCTCATATAGCGGCATCAGGCGCACTGTTCATCATCACTATCGCCATTCTCACCAATATTGTATATCGCTCCATGGATGAAGTCATGAAGTGGTATGCCGGACGTATTTACGCCAATGACAGTACCGGGCTTGATCGTCAGATTCTGCCCCTGATCGAAAAGCTCGCTACCATTTTTCTCGTTGCAACTGCCCTCATCTTTATCCTGAAGCATTTCAATTACGACATCCTCTCTCTCATAACAGCTCTTGGTATCGGCTCCCTGGCAATCGGTCTTGCTGCCAAGGACACGCTGGCAAACATGATCTCCGGCTTTACCCTGATGATTGACCGCCCTTTCCATCTGGGAGACCGGATACAGCTCTCTGGAGGGCAGGTGGGTGACGTACAGGATATCGGCCTGCGCAGCACAAAAATCAGGACTCTGGACAACCAGCTGCTTATTATTCCGAATTCTGATCTCTGCAATACCATTCTGACCAACCAGGCCTTTCCGGATCCTCGCGCAAAGGGGCGTATCAATATAGGAGCAGCCTATGGGAGTGACGTTGAGAAGGTCAAAACCCTCCTTGTTGCAACTGCGCTTGAAGTAGCTGATGTTCTGCAAGACCCTCCTCCGGAAGCTTTTTTTACCTCTTTCGGTGAGAGTGCACTCCAGATGGCGCTCTTTTTCTGGGTAGATGACTACACAAAACTGTTCCCGACCAGCGACAGGATCAATACCCTTATCCTGAGCAGGTTCAGAGAGCAGGAGATTGTGATTCCGTTCCCGACAAGAGAAATCAGGATGAAGGCTGAAGGCTGAAGGCTG
>JANNRW010000280.1:0-4132 GCA_031401815.1 Geobacteraceae bacterium
CCAGTCCCCCTGACAGGGCAATCGTCCAGGAAGTTCGCAGGCTGCCCCCCAAGCCCTCCAAGAGTTGCTTCAAACTTGTTGATTCCAGCCTGTAGAGCCGCCAGGATTGAAGCGGAAGCAACCCGTTTTGTCTCGTGGAAATGGGCAAGATGAAGTGTGGTATCAGGAATGGCATCTAGAATCATGGAAAAATAGCGATAGACATCAGGAGCCGATGCACTGCCGTCATGATCGGCATGCTCGATGTCAGCAGCACCGATATCGAGCCACCGTTTTGTGAATTCGACTGCATCTTTAAGCTCTGTTGCCCCTGCTATCGGACTCCCCCAGATAGTGCTGACAGTACCGCACATCTTGAGCCCGGCATCGTTGCACTTTTTGATAGCCCGTTTAGCCTCCCGCCAGTATTCAGGGAGCGTACAGCCGGAGTTTGCAAAGTGATGCTGCTCTTCCGTAGATACCATCATGAGCAGACGGTCAGGCCCTACCCCTCTTTTTACCAGCTCGATAGCCCTGTCTACGGCGCTCTCGCGAATAGTCACGGCAGTAAGGGTAAGGTCAGAGTAATTGATCCCTCTGGCAGCACAACGCTTTCTGAAACCATCGCTGCGCAGATGAGCCAGCAGCTCTTCAGCATCACGGAACTGCGGCATTGAGGCGGCATTCCCCAGGTTGGTCACCTCTATGTCCCGGCAGCCGGCAAATATCAGCTCTTCAAGATAGTAAATCTTTGCAGCTGTCGAGACAAATTTCTCTTCGTGCTGAAAACCGTCACGAACAGTAATGTCGCCCATGGTCACCTTTCTGGGCATGCGGGGGAAAATCTTCCAGTAATCTAATTCGGTCATAAAATAATCGTCCTTTAAAATTTTTTTTTGTTGAGATCAAATTTGGACGAAGACTACTACGATTTGACCACTGAATTCAAGGTTATTTGTGGCTGCTGCCTGAGCAAATTGTTCCGAATGTGTCATGAATCTCTCCTTCGGCAATCATTATGCCTGTACTTCGCTACCAGAGAGGAAATGGCGGCAGATAGCCCATCCGGCCCAGCACTCTCCAGAGGCCGACACCCCCCATCATGGCGATGGCGAGCGCCGCTGCCTTGAACATCACGCGTCGCATGGCGGCGGTCAGGAGACCGGCGAACCAGCCAAAACCGAGCAGTGCCGGCAGGGTGCCAAACCCCATGGCAGCCAAAAAAAAGCCCCTGCATCGCTACAGGGGCTTTTTTGAAGTACGCCCGTCAATCATCTTGACGGGCTAGATAGTGCAACCTTCTTTGCAGTGAGATACAGGGCGAATACGAAATCTTTCAGTCCACATTGGTTTAATCTCCTTTCAATGATCGTTCAGGTTGATTCCTGTCTATACTCTACAGCTATCAGAATGGGGTCGTCAAGCATAATCGGATATAAATGATCTTCTTAGTTTTTGATGAAAAAGATACTGAGCTAGTTCGGTTCCTGTAATTCAACAAAAATGTGATCTGCTGTTGCAACAATCCCGATCAAGCCTCGATGACTTATACCTGCAGGGCAAAGGCTTTTCGGGAACTGGATCAGTTGCTGGAGCTGGAGATGTTGATGTTGAGAAGAGTTGGTCAAGGTAGATCAGCGAGGTATGAGTTGGTTGTGACGGAACTGAGTTAAATATACATAGAAACTCCATCCCGTATGTGGAATGTAGACCTGACCCTTATTGGTTGACCTGACCCTTATTGGTTGACCTATGTGGAATGTAGACCTGACCCTTATTGGTTGACCTCCACCTTCAGCTCGCGGAATGGCACACTCAGGTGATGGGAATAAACAAACTGCTTTCCCTTGAAATCCAGTGTCGGCATATTTTGCAAACTCCTTTTTGAACCGGCTAAATTTCATTCAGCCGATACTATATGAATTTACCGTAATATTGAAGCTAAAGAAAAATTGCCGCAATATTTGAGTTCAGCGTGAGCCCACATAAAAAGAAAAAGCCCTGATTTCTCAAGGCTTTTTCTAGTGCTTCGGACTCTCTGGATTGTAAACTGGCGGAGAGGTAGGGATTCGAACCCTAGGTGACTTGCGCCACACCTGATTTCGAGTCAGGCACCATCGACCACTCGGACACCTCTCCGTAAAATAGTGTACTGCGTTATAACTCATAATAACGATAAATTCAAGGTCGGGTTTGGCCGACTTTTCTCAAAAAATCCTTGGCAACAATAGCTACTGCATTCGAGTATTCGTCATTCACCCCGATCTCGGCAGCTTCCCTGGCAAAAGCTATTGCCCGCTCCCTGTCTCCAAGTTCGTAACTGGCCTGAGCTGCGGTCATCATGCAGGCATTGTACTTTGAATCCTGCTCCAGGCATTTTGCTGCTGTGTCAATGGCTCCTGAAGGGTTCCCCTGCATCAGCTGAGCTACCGAAAGGGCATCATAAACTTTTACCAGATCCGCTCCTGTCAACAGATCAGGGCAGTCACTGAGCATTGTACCGTACAGTTCAACCGATCTGCCCCACTGTCGGCCGATGTCGGCAGCTCTGGCTTCCAGTATCAACTTCTCATAACGCGGGGCAGGGCACTCTTCAGCCCCTGCCATGGAAGCTGCAAGCATTGTAGCAAAAATAACTACAGCTATCAGACGGTACATGGTTTTCTCCTTTGGCAGTTTATTATCTATTGTTTTTCTGCCTCCGCAGCTCCCGGAAAAATTCACTAAGAATTGCCGAGCACTCCTCCCCTCTTACTCCGCTGGTTGTGACTACCTGGTGATTGAAACGCGGATCACTGGTCAGATTATAAAGTGAACCGGCCGCACCACCTTTAGGATCAAAGCAGCCAAAGACAAGTCTCTCGATCCTTCCCAGCAGAATCGCCCCCATGCACATGGGGCATGGTTCAAGAGTAACATAAAGAGTTGACCCCACAAGCCGCCAGGCATCCAGCCGCCGTGCTGCCTGTCGGATGGCGATCATCTCCGCATGGTCGGTCGGGTCTTTTTTCCCTTCGCGCTGATTAAAGCCGCGCCCGATGATGGCGTTATCCTTCACCAGCACAGCGCCGATCGGTACTTCGGCGAGCTTGCCCGCCTTGCGCGCCTCGGCCAAAGCTTTTCCCATCCAGTAGTTATCGTCGCGCATATAATCCCTGAAAAAGCAACTCAACACAGAGGCACCGAGACACTGAGAAAACAAAGCGATAGAATCTAGTCGTATGATTTGCAGACAAAAAACAAGCCCTGTTTTTGCATGAGTCTCAAATGCCCTGTTTTTTTTAAATGTATTTCTCTGTGCCTCTGTGTTCCGACTACAGGATTTAGGGTTTTTTGTTTTACTTTCCCAAAAGCCGCCCGTATTCAGCCGGGGTTATAGCAGTTTTCCAGTTCCCGGTCAATTTGCCGACCCCTGTTCCGCCCCAGAAAATCAGCACCACAAGTATGGCGAAGACGATCCCCGGCACTGCAATTTTCCTCCCCGGAAGCTTCATCGAGAGCGCCCCTTCGGCGCGGCAGTTACTGATGCAGCGCCAACAGCCGATGCACTCCGGAGAGTGTACCCGCTCCTTTGACATAACCGGAATCTTCGCGGGACAGAGCTGATTGCAGACCCCACACGAGACACAGATCTTGCCGTTACGGGTCACCTTTGCCGGAGAGCAGATTGCCACCAGTCCAAGTAGCGCTCCATAAGGACAGAGAAAGCGGCAAAAAGGGTTTTTCATCGGAACAGACAGGATAAGGAGGGCAACTATTACAATCAAAGGGGTTCCTGAGAGATAGAGAAAAAAATCGAGCATTCTTGCATCGGCTATCTTGTTGTAGTCAGAAGCAATAAATGCACTGACCTGGAAAGCCGACATCTTGATGAAAATGAAGTAGATAAATAAAGCGAGCAGCAGATATTTCGCGCTTCTAAGGATTATATCGAGCCAGAGAGGGGGGTGGTAATTGCGGCTGAAAACCGCGAAGCCGCGTTTCCAGAGGAGCTCTTCCAGAGTCCCTATCGGACATATCCAGGAGCAGAAAGAGCGCCGCAGAAGCAGTGATACTGCTATAGCCGAAAGGAGGATAATCACAGCTGCCGGATGAATCTGATTGAGAGCTCCGGTATCCAGCCAGTTACGGATGCCGAGCAGTGCGGCAATCG
>JANNRW010000281.1:0-4445 GCA_031401815.1 Geobacteraceae bacterium
CCCGCCTGATGTCACCAAACCGACGGTCACAGGATTTATAATTCCGGCAACCGGCACAACACTGACAATAGCAGTTACAACCCTTACAGCATTCGATAACGTAGCAGTTAGCAGCTACCTGCTGACCGAGTCAGCAACAGCGCCTTCAGCATCAGCAACTGGCTGGTGCGCAACAGCACCAACCAGCTATACCTTCGGCACTATCCCTAATGCCATTGCAACACCAAAGACCCTTTTTGCCTGGGCAAAAGACTCAGCAGGCAATGTCTCTGCCAGCCTGACAGCAACCACAACCATAACTTTGCCGCCTGTCGGCGCAGTCATAAAGTTATCCTCCCAGGGGATTCTACCTGTCGGCAAAGCAGTAGCGGGATTTGGCGCTTCAATAGAGCTTCCTGTAGGGGTGACTGCAAAGACTGTAGCAGGTGGAGCCGTTGACCCAACGGTTGTTGTACCATCGGGGCTTCTGGCCGGAGCTGCTGGCACGATGGGCCCGGTTACCTATACTCCGGCAACAGCAACAGTAAAGGCAAAACTTGATTTTACCATGGCAAGCATGGCTCCGGCAGGTGTAGGAGTAGGTGAGTATGCGACAATCACCCTGTTTCTCTCAGGTGTAAATCCGGCCGTGACCGATTTCAATGTTACATCATTCACACCGGTTGATCTGAGCTTTGCCAATCTACCATCACTAACACCAATACTGAGTCTGTCGCTTTACTGATGATGTCCGATGTTTCGAAAATAAGGTCGCTGCTCATCCAAAATCTGGATGGCTAGCGACCTTTAACAATTCCAAGTCGCCTACTTTTTTAGCAGCGTATACATTTCTAACTCCCGCCAGTACTGCTGCGAGCGGGATTTTTGCTTGACCCTGCTAATTACTTTCTCCGGTATTTAGGACTTCTGGTCACTTTACTTAGACCGTTTCACCCCCTTCCTTCCCTTCTTTATCCTTGTTTTTGGCAGGCAATCTGCGATAATACCGGCCTGTTTCATTAATCCATCAAGAAGAGGCATATTGTAAAATGCAGCTATACAAGGGGCAGCAGCAAGTAAACAGACGCTTGCCCGGCAGGCATGATGGCAACCTGAGAAGGAGGTTGCTGCTGATTGTTGCCGGTCTGGTTGTCACCTTTATCCTGTTTTTTGCAGGATACTTTACCTATCTAATGATCTCTCTCCCCAAGGTTGATCGCCTGGCCGACTACAAGCCCCCAATAGTTTCGCAGGTTTTTGGAGACGACAATATTCTTGTTGGTGAGTTTTATCTGGAACGGCGGAAAGTCGTCGAAGTGAACAAGATTCCAAGGAGATTGATACAGGCTTTTGTGGCTGCTGAGGATTCAAATTTCTATCAGCACAAGGGGATAGATTATCTCGGCATAGCAAGGGCTGCCTTCAAGAACCTTATTCATCTTCGGAAAAAAGAGGGGGCTTCAACCATTACCCAGCAGGTTGCCAAGTCAATGCTCCTCACACCGGAAAAGAAGTTTTCCAGAAAACTGAAAGAGGCTATTCTGGCGACCAGGATGGAGAAAAAGCTTTCAAAGGACGAAATTCTCTATATTTACCTGAATCAGATTTACATGGGTGCGGGTGCCTATGGTGTGCAACTTGCTGCTGAAACCTACTTTGCCAAAAATGTCGATCAGCTCAATCTGGCTGAAATGGCTATGTTGGCCGGGCTCCCCAAGGCACCAAACAACTACTCTCCGATCAAGCATATGGAAAAAGCCAGGGAACGCCAGGCATATGTGCTGGAGCGGATGGTCAAGGAAGGTTACATTACAGAGGCTGAGGCAGTTCATGCAAAGGCAACCCCTGTTGTAGTCAAGTCCCTGAAAAAAGTGAACAATGAACAGTCGGCATATTTCCTTGAGCAGATGAGAATCCAGCTGGAAGAAAAGTATGGTGAGGAGAGACTTTACAAGGATGGCCTTAAAATCTACACAACCATGAATGCCGAGATGCAGAGAGCAGCATATGATGCTGTTGTCAACGGGCTCAAAGCGCTTGATAAGCGGCAAGGGTTTCGTGGGGCGGTAAAGTATCTTACAGAGTCTGAAGCAGGTGCATTTTGTAAAAAGATCGAAGATTCAATTGATCTGGTTTCACTCAGGCAGGGGAGCACTTACCAGGGGGTTGTGACTGCTGTTGATCAGGCCAAGGGGGTAGCAACCATAAGGGTTGGTGAAAGATATGGTCTGTTGCCGAAAAAAAACTATGAATGGGCAGGCAAGCTTGCCTTGTTGAACAGCTACGGAAAACCGCAGGAAAAGGGGAAAAGCCTTACTCTGGGAAGTGTTGTCGAGGTTCAGGTTGTAACTCCGGATCAAGACAAGCAGGGGGCGCTGTTTGCTCTTGATCAGACACCAGAGGTGCAGGCTGCAATTGTGGCGCTGGATCCACATACCGGTGGAGTGAAGGCTCTGGTCGGAGGATACGATTTCAGAAAGAGCCAGTTTAATCGCGCAGTACAGGCAAGGCGAAACCCCGGGTCGGCATTCAAGCCGATCATTTATGCAGCAGCACTTGAAAAGGGTATGACTGCCGCTTCTATCATCGATGACTCGCCGGTTGAGTATGAAAGCGGTAAAGAGAGAGAGTGGAAGCCTAAAAATTATGACAATATCTATCGTGGCAATGTCACCATGCGAGAGGCGCTGACAAATTCGATCAATGTCGTCAGTGTCAAGATTCTCGAAAAAATAGGTTCCGGTGCTGCTGTGGAGTTTGGAAAAAAACTTGGCATTGTTTCCCCGCTTGAGTCAAGCCTTGCCCTTGCCCTCGGAGCTTCAAGTGTTACCCCCCAGGAGCTGACATCTGCTTATGGTGTATTTGCCGCAGGCGGATACAGAGCCACCCCATACTTCATTACAAAAGTCACCGATCGGGATGGTAATGTTCTGGAAGAGAGGCTGGCACCAGCGGTTGCCGGGCTGACAAATTATACTACTGCAGTTCAGATCAGCGTGTCAGGAGCAGATGAAACGAGTTTGAAGGGGAATCCCGCAATCGATCCAAAGCTGATTGAGCAGAAGCCCGGAACTGTTTCTACAGTGCCACCGCCAGTCCAGGTAGTCTCTCCCGAGGTTTCGTATATTATTACAAACCTGATGCAGAGCGTTGTTAACAGCGGCACCGGTCAGAGGGCAAAAGCTGTCGGACGCCCGGTAGCCGGGAAGACCGGCACCACGAATGATATGAAGGATGCCTGGTTTGTAGGTTTCGTTCCGCAGCTGGTAGCAGGTGTATGGGTTGGCTTTGATCAGGAGAGGACTTTAGGTGCAAGTGGTTCGGGTGGGCAGGCCGCAGCACCGATCTGGACAGAGTTCATGCAGCGTGCTGTGGTTGGCTTGCCGGTGCAAAATTTCATAGTTCCGGAGAATGTAACATTTGCTACAATAAACCCCAGGACTGGCCGACTGGCGCGGGAAGGGAGTGACGGAAGCCTTCTTGAGTGCTTTGTTGGTGGAACAGAACCGACTTCTTACAGTGAATAGGCATGGAGAGGCTCTTTGTGGGAGAAAAACTTTTTTTCTGAGCAAATATTCTCTTGCAAACAAAAAAAATGAGGCTATAGTAATTTCAAAATTATCTCTAGCAGGAGGGCTCAAATGACCAAGGCAGAACTTATTGATGCGGTAGCTAAATCGGCGAATCTTACCAAAGCTTCAACTGAGAAGGCAGTGAGTGGCTTCATTGCTGCTGTAACCGACTCCCTGAAAAATGGTGACAGAGTTACTCTGGTCGGTTTTGGCAGTTTTGAAGTTTCTACACGCAAAGCTCGTACCGGGCGTAATCCACAGACTGGCAAGGAAATCAAGATTGCAGCCGCCAAAGTGCCCAAATTCAGGCCTGGCAAGGCTCTCAAGGATGCAGTTGGTGCCTAGTAGAAGTTATTAACAATTAATCAACAAGAAACCAAAAAACCCTGCTTTTGCGGGGTTTTTTGGTTTCTTTCACTCATTTTTCGCAGCACAGCCGGTTTCTTCCACTGAGTTTTGCCCTGTAAAGTGCCTTGTCTGCCGCCTTCATAACTTCATTAGCTCCGCCGTCCCTTTCTCCTGACTCGGCCACACCGATGCTTATTGTAACAGATACCGAGGTACTGCTGCTACTGCTCCCCCTCTTCCCTTCCCCTTCCTTCTTGTCGCCAGGCCGGTCACTCTCTCTCAGTACAAGTTTATAATCTGCTATAGACTGCCGAAGCGTTTCCAGGTGAGATATCGTTTCAGCAGCCCGCTGACCTGTAAACAGGATTGTGAACTCTTCTCCTCCGTAACGATAAGCTCTCCCCCCGCCACTTACATTCATCATCTTCTTGGCAACCAGCTTCAAAATCTGGTCTCCTGTGTCATGGCTGTGATTTTTCAAGACCATTCCCCCACTTTTTGACCTGATTTTTCAGAAGCATTCCCCCACCCAATTTTCAAGAGCAT
>JANNRW010000282.1:0-5035 GCA_031401815.1 Geobacteraceae bacterium
AGGGGTCTCACAGAAGATGAGCGTCTTGGCTCCACTATCTCCTGGCAGCGGCTGACTTCAACAACAGCAACCTTTCTGAGCACCCGCGTCCTTTACTGCAACCGGGTCGGTTTTGAAGACGGTATCAATTTCTGGGGGGGCTCTGAAATAGTGGCTCCGTCGGGTGCAACCGTTGTCCGGGCAAAACTCCTGGAAGAGGACTTTGTGATGGCCAGGCTCGAAGAGGGTGAACTGCGCCGGGAAAGGATCTTCTCCCCGCTGATGCGCGATGAAAATCTGCCCCTCACCCTGCGTGAACTTCAGCGAATAGAGAACAAAAGAGGGTTATGATGAGCCTTTTAAACGTAAATACGAGGCTCCTCCGCAAAATACTGGTGGAGTTCCTGCGGGAAGAGATCTGGAAAGTCGGCCTTACTCAAGGGGTTCTCGGGCTCTCGGGCGGGATTGATTCGGCTCTTGTCGCCTTTCTGGCGGCAGAAGCGCTTGGCCCCCAAAACGTCCATGCCATCTGCATGCCGTACCGCACCAGCAACCCTGAAAGCGAGGCACATGCAGCACAGGTGGCATCGGCATGCGGGATCAACTTCTCCTTGATCCCGATAACACCGATGGTTGACTCTTACTTCGACATGTTTCCTGCTGCCGACAACATGCGTCGCGGCAATAAAATGGCGCGGGAGCGGATGACCATCCTCTTTGACCATTCGGCCCTGCATGCCGCCCTCGTACTCGGGACTAGCAACAAAACCGAGCTGCTGCTCGGCTACGGGACTCTCTACGGAGATATGGCCAGCGCCCTGAACCCGATTGGCGACCTCTACAAAAGCCAGATCTGGCAGCTCTCCGAGGAGATGGGGGTGCCGCGCGAGGTCATCGACAAACAGCCCTCAGCCGACCTCTGGGCAGGGCAGACTGATGAAGAGGAACTCGGTTTCACCTATCGTGACGTCGACGAACTTCTTTACCGGTTGATCGATCTGCGGATGACCACAGATGAGCTCATTGGACAAGGTTTCGAGCTTGAATTCATCAACAAGATTCGCGACAAGATCAAAAACTCCCACTTCAAGCGGCGGATGCCGGTCATCGCAAAAGTATCCAACAGAACTATTGACAGGGATTTCAGGTACTCACGTGACTGGGGGAAATAGTGACAGGGGGGGTGCCGCAACCCCTGCTCTTTGCCGCAAAGGGGACGAAAACAGCGGGGTCGGCATTCGGGGTGAAGAGCTTGCAGTTGCCTATCTGAAGCAAAACGGCCTGAAAATTGTGGAGCGTAACTTCCGGTGCAAAGGTGGTGAGATCGACATTATTGCCAAAGATGGCAAGACACTGGTCTTTGTAGAGGTAAAAAGCAGGAAAACACTGTCATACGGTCTGCCTCAACTGGCAGTAACCCCCTTCAAACAGCGGCAGATCAGCAAGGCCGCCCTCACCTGGCTTGCTAAAAACCGGCAACAGGATTCACTTGCCCGCTTCGACGTCATAGCAATCCTTCTGACCGGCATCACAACCCACCGAATAGAACATATCCGCAACGCCTTTGATCTGGCGTACTGAACCTTAAACATCCCCTGGTGCTTCAAAGGAAATCCTGCCGAGCTTTCCTCCCCTGAGAGCCCGGATGAAAAACTCGCTGGCCCGTCTCAAATCAACTTCTCCGCCGCTGACAAGGCAGCCGTGACGACGACCGATCTGCTCCAGTATGGTTGTCGGCTCCTCTTCGCCAGCCGTAAAAGGATAATTTTTCTCTATCAACTCCGGATAGCGCCGGAGCAGATACTCGACCGTAAAACAGGCAACCTCGACGTAATCAAAGGCATTGACTCCGATTGCCCCTGATGCTGCCAGACGGTACGCACCTTTCTGATTTTCCAGCACTGGCCAGAGAAGCCCCGGAGTATCGGATAAAATGATATTGTTGGCGAGCTGGATCTTCTGCCTGCATGTGGTAACCGCAGGTCTGTCACCCACATTGGCAAGACGTCTTCCGGCCAGGGTATTGATAAGGGTGGACTTGCCGACATTGGGGATACCGACTATCAGGAGGCGAAGGCTACGCCCAGGTACGCCCCGGTTAGGCTTCAGCTTCTGACAGATCCTGGCGATCTGTCCTGCTTCAGCATGCTTTTTGGCATCCAGAGGGAGAGCCATGATCCCCTCCTGTGCATCAAAATAACGGAGCCACTCTTTGGTAACAGCCGGATCAGCAAGATCGTGCTTGTTCAATGCCTTTATGCACGGCTTTTGCCCCCTGAGTTCCTGCAAGAGAGGGTTGGAACTTGAGACAGGGAGACGGGCGTCCAGTACCTCTATAACGATATCAATCGTGGAGATTGCCTCGGCAATCTCCCGCTTTGCCCTGGCCATATGACCGGGAAACCATTCAATCAACATAACTGTCTCTCTTGTTTAACCCTAGAAAAAGCATTTGCCACTGAGACACAGAGATAAGCATTGCAAAAGGTTAGGATATGAAAGCGGTTCAAATCATTTCCACCTTTCAGATTATGCTTTGCATACAATAAATGCTCTCTTATTTTCTCTGTGCCTCCGTGCCTCTGTGGCGCAACTGCCGCTTTCAGGTTAACTCTTATTTCCGTTGTACGGTTTCGAGAGTCTACTACAGTTGAGAGGAAAAATGTTTATTTTTGGCTTTTGGTGCTGAAGTAATGAATCACTTTACACTTTTTGCAACAACATCTTCTGAATAGAGAGGCTTTCCGGTGGATAATAACAACGTAATCTGATACCTGTTTGAGCAGTTACGCTACTCAGTCATACAATGCTTTGAATTTACCTACGAGTTGAGTTGGAAAATGCTTAAACGGTATCTGGAGGAAACGTCTGCGAACCCTGAAGAGATTGACACCAGCGCCTTCCAGAACCTGATACGAATGGGGAATGAGCAAGGTCTGCTGCGCTCGGACTGGTTACGCTGGAAAGTATATCGTCAGGCCCGTACAGATAGCAGTCATACCTACGATGCCGGTAAGGCCGAAAAAGTATACGAAATTGCACCTGACTTTCTGGACGAAGCCCGGTATCTCTATAATCAATTGATAAAAAAAGATCAAAAAATATGAACGATATCGCTCCGATTATGCTCAGTCAACACGATTGGCAAGAGGTCACCAAGGTTCTTTCGCAGTATCTTCCCGGATATACCGTCTGGGCGTTCGGCTCTCGTGTTGCGGGTAATGCAAAGCCATTTTCCGATCTCGATCTGGTGATTCTGACAGATCAACCTTTATCATTTGCCAGCATGGCGACAATCAAGGATGCCTTTGATGAATCAGATGTAACCGTTCGGGTCGATGTTGTTGATTGGGCGGAGACCAGTGCTGTTTTTCGAAAAATCATAGAACAGCAGTATGTGGTACTACAGCAAGCAGGAGCTACTGATTCCAATTCGCAAAAGGCGCCTTCACCATGAGCGAAGCTGGTTACGTCGAAGAGCCGATCCTTGAATGGCTGTCCGGCCATGGCAGCACGACGACCGGCTTTGCAGGTCTGGGGTGGATCTATCGCAATGAACTGATCGCAGATCTTTTTCACCGGATGGATAAGGGGGAACGGGCCGGTACCGGCATCAGGAGAATGAACGAAGCCATGAAAGCTGTGGAATTATATACCGGCAAATTTACCAAATTGACTAATTACATCAATATGGATAATATTAAATGGACAAACTGACTCCACACCATAGTCTTGCCGATGTACAGGCCGTTGTTATTGATTCAACAAGTCGTCCTTTCACTGTAACAGCCTTACGTGGCGGTTTTGAACTTGGTTTGACGGAACAGGAAATGCGGTTAGTGGTACTCGCTCTTTCCCGTCGTAATTTCTACAAATCAATGACCACTCACGCTGATAACAGGGAATGGCAGGATGTTTACCACGGCGTGACAGGAAATGGAGCCGAAGTATACATCAAAATAACTGTTTACAAGGATGGCCGCCCTCCGGTTATCCAGTTCAAGGCAAAGTGAGGCAGATAATGAAATGTCCGGCTTGTAACAATACAGAAATGGTAACCGGAGTTAAGGAGGAGACTCTTTCCTACGGTGGACAATCTTTGACATTGCATGAAATGAAAGGTGATTTCTGTCCGGTATGTGGCGAAGGGGTCTGGGATGAAGAGAGTTATCGCCGTTATACCGAAGCACAGACAGCGATTATCAGGGGTGTGAAAGGCGATGTGAGCGCCGACATCCGGCGTATCCGGAAAAACCTTAACCTTACCCAGACCGAACTTTCCACAGTAGTCGGCATTGGAAAGGTGGCATTTTCTCGCTATGAACGTGGTGAGAGCAAGCCGCCCGAGCCATTGGTCAAACTATTGAGGCTGGTGGATAAGCATCCGGACCTGCTTGCGGAAATTTCACCGGAGTTTAAACCAACTTCTCGCAGATTATAGTATTTTATCATCCTGATTGCTTCTATCTGGGATCCAAGTCAAAAGCATTTACCACGAAAGACACGAAACTCACGAAAGTAAGTCAAAAGAATAATCTTTTTTAAGTTTAAATGCTTATGCCTTTTTTCGTGTAGTTCGTGTGTTTCGTGGTAACAGCTTATCAGTTTATATCTGTGAAAATCTGCGTCATCTGCGGATATCGTTTAACCTTTCTCAACATGGTTTTGAAAAATAAGGAGTTTTGAGATATGGCCACCAGAAAATCCAAAACGATAAAACCACTATCAGAGACGCAGCCAGAACCTGTTATCAGCGTACAGGGTTACGGCTTGATGGAACGCGTTGTCTCAATTCTGGAACAGGCTCGGGCCAATGTCGTGCGGGCGGTCAACAGCAATATGGTGATTGCCTATTGGCTGATTGGTCGCGAGATCGTGGAAGAGTTGCAACGTGGTGAAGAGCGGGCCGAGTATGGAAAACAGGTTGTTGACAACCTCTCCAAGCAATTGACACAAAGGTATGGCAGCGGTTTCTCGATTACAAGCTTGAAATACTTCAGAACCTTTTACCTCACATACCAAAGTCGTCTTGTGGAGATTGGTCACCCACGGGGCG
>JANNRW010000283.1:0-2410 GCA_031401815.1 Geobacteraceae bacterium
GGGGATTGAACGCAAGAGTATTGACTCCCGATTTTTCCAGTGAGCGAAAATAACTTGCAGGTGTGTCAAATGAACCCATGTAATCGTACAGAAGATATACTGAAACTCCACGATTGACCGCCTGACCCAGAATTTCTGCCAGACGCTTTCCTGTCCTGTCATCTCTTACAATGTAGAACTCCAGATAGATGGAGCGGGAAGCCTGCTCAAGCGCGGCAAAGAGCTCTCCAAAAAAATCCCGACCGGTACGAAGCAGGGCAAGAGAGTTCCCTTGCGAGAAATCAGCTTCGGTGTTACGGCGAAACCGGGCAAAAAACCTGGCTGTCAGAGGTCGCCGTTTTTTACGTACAGCTCTGATCTGGGACATTGTCAGCTCTCTTTTTCAGACTTGAACAACTTCCTTTACTCCGGGGATTTTGTCCTTCAGGGTTCTTTCAATACCCATTTTCAGAGTCATGGTTGACATCGGGCAGTGTCCGCACGCACCAACAAGCCTCACCTTGACTACACCCTCTGCCGTAACTTCCACCAGTTCAACGTCACCGCCATCTGCCTGCAACATAGGGCGTACCAGATCAAGCACCTCTTTTACCTGTTCAATCATAAATTGTTCCTCTCTTGTTGTTTATTTTCCAGAAATTTTTCCAGCTCAAGCAGCTCATCTATGTTGCTGCATTTGAAAACAGCCCCCCCAAGCTCGGCTGGGAGGCGAAGATCCACATCATACCTGTCGCCTATAAACAGACATTCAGAAGCTGTTACGCCGATGTCTGCCAGTATCGAATCAAGCGCCACCCTGTCGGGCTTCGAGCGCCAGTTATCCTCAATTGAGAAGATCTTTCCGAAACAGCTCTCTATCCCTATGGCGGTCATTATCCGCAAAGCCAGAGTGCGGTTGTTATTGGTATAAAGGTAAAGCCCGTAATTTTGCCCAAGCCTCTCCAGCAGGGCGATAACCCTCTCATCCTTTTCTAGAAAGGGCTCGGGAGCTACATTTTCTGCAAGATATTCGTGCAGCACCCTGATATCTGCGCCAAGCTCCAGGCATGCGCTGCTCAGGGTCGCCTCCCAGCCGCTCCTCAGAGTTATACCTCTCTTTGCTTCAAGAAGGCGTTTGTCAGACTCATCCGGTTCAAGCCCTAGCTGCGTTGCAAGTGAATCTACCGCAACCCTGTGAATATTTTCCGCAAGCTTGTTGCTTGTATAAAGAGTCCCATCAAGGTCGAAAATCAGGGTTGAAATATTAGTTGTCTCTGTTTCCGTCATTTTGCCGTCCACTCCCCCTGACAGAGCAGTTCAGGCCGGTCTAACCCTTTGGACTGAACGAGAATTTTGAATGTATCTCCCATGCCTCCATCAGGCAGCATCAGCTTTTTCAGTGCAAGCCGGTCTTTCAGGCGTTCGCTCTCAGGAGCCTGGCGAGCATCCATTGCCAGCGCCTCCTCCATCATCCCTGCGGCCAACAAGAAGCGGTACTGCTCTCCAAACCAGACTGTAGTGAGGCCGTTAGCCTCACCAGCTTTCATGAGTGAACTGAAGTCAACATGACTGGTAATATCCTGTAGTCCGACACGAATGTACGGGTTTTCCTCTACCTGGTGCCTGTGGTAGCAGAGGAGTGTGCCGTTCTGTCTTATTGCGCCATACAGCTCAGCAGCAAGGTATCCGTAGTCGATGGTCATCACAAAGCCACGATATAGGGAGTGCGCCACTCCACCAAGCCAGTTTTCAGCTGCCAACCTGACTTCAGCTCGTACTCCGGGGGGAAGATTGATCCCGTTTCTTGCAATGAATTTCATGATTTCAGGGGTGGAAGGATCGGCTAGCTGCTCGACAAAGTTGTCTCCATCTGCCCTGACAAAAACTTCCTGTAACCCTTTGGCCGTCATTTCGACAAGATGAACCGGCAGAGCATCGACCAGCTCGTTTGACAGCAGACAACCGGTTATGTCAAGAGTCCCGGCAGCCAGCTCTTCAGGTCTGCTCCATGCCAGTTTTTCGCGGTGCAGAGCCAGCAGTTCAAGCTGCATTGCGGCAAGAGAGGGCTCTGCTTCAATCAGCCGAAAGGTAAGTGAGGAATAAAGGTGGGGGTCCAGCTCGGCTATGGCATTCAGAATGTCGGATGCAAGTCGCCCGTTTCCTGCTCCCGCCTCCACAACCTGAAACTCTGCCGGGCTTCCCATGCTCCGCCACATCCGGATTATCTCTTTTGCTATGAGACGTCCAAAAACAGGATGAACATTGCTGCTTGTGTAGAAGTCCCCTTCAGCGCCGACTTTTCGCCCTGGCGAGGTGTAGTAGCCCTTCCCTGGCTCATACAGGCATGCGGTCATGAAATCGGCAAAGGTGATCTTCCCCTCTCGCTTTATCCGCTCAAGAAGTATGGTGTGGAAGCTCCTGTCATCGGCTG
>JANNRW010000284.1:0-3765 GCA_031401815.1 Geobacteraceae bacterium
GTCGGTATTTTTGGCGCAGAGCCATGGTCTGAGGCGATGCGTGAGGAGATTGAGGAGAAGCTGAATATTACTGCGCTCGATATTTACGGACTGTCTGAGATAATGGGGCCAGGTGTCGCCCAGGAGTGTTTTGAAGGTAAAAGCGGCCTGCATATCTGGGAGGATCATTTTATCCCGGAGATCATCAACCCTGATACCGGTGAGAGGGTTGCCGATGGCGAAAAAGGGGAGCTGGTTATTACAACCATCACCAAGCAGGGGATACCGCTCATTCGTTATCGAACCAGGGATATAACCAGCATTACCCGTGAAAAGTGTGTCTGCGGGCGGACTCATGCACGCCTTGCCAGAATGAGTGGCCGTTCGGATGATATGCTCATAGTTCGTGGAGTAAATGTTTTCCCATCCCAGATTGAATCAATTCTTGTCCGGATTGAGGGTGTAGAACCTCATTACCTCCTTATTGTCGACAGAAAGGATAATCTTGACATACTTGAAGTACAGGTTGAAGTAGACGAGCATATCTTCTCGGATGAAATAAAGGTTTTGCAAAACCTTTCAAGGCAGATTGAGAAAGAGATCAAGGATATGCTCGGTGTAACCAGCACGGTCAGGCTTGTTGAACCAAAGACCATCCAGAGAAGCGAAGGGAAGGCGAAGCGCGTAATTGACAAACGATCGCTCTGAAAGTAGCCTGTTTTTCGAGAAGTTAAACCACCCAAAGATTGTATCTACCGGAGGTGAATATGAAAGTTGAGCAGATATCCATTTTCATTGAAAACAAATCAGGCAGGCTCGCTGAAGTTACCGGTATCCTGGGGGATGCCAGCGTAAACATAAGGGCGCTTTCCCTGGCAGATACTTCGGATTTCGGCATTCTCCGTCTTATTGTAAATGATCGGGACAAGGCAATCACTGCCCTTAAGGAGCGCGGATTTACCGTAAGCAAGACAGAGGTGGTTGCAGTTGAAGTACCGGACAGGCCAGGCGGGCTCGCCAGCATTCTCCGGGCGCTTGACAGCGAGAAGATTAATGTTGAATACATGTACGCTTTTGTTGAGAGATGCGGTGACAACGCAGTAATCATATTCAGGTTCGATGAGACGGAAAAGGCAATTGCGGCTCTATCTGCAAAAGGATTTAATATCCTTGAAGGTGAGCGTCTTTACGGCATGTAGATTTTCTCTGTAACCACAACCCAAAACAGGAGGTAGATCCATGAAATTTGCAAGGTTTATAGTTAGCTTGATATCAGTTCTGACAGTCCTGACTTCAACCGCAATGGCTAAAGAGACGATCAAGGTAGGGGCCATTCTGGCTGTTACGGGCCCGGCATCCTTCCTGGGAGCGCCGGAGGCCAAGACCCTTGAGATGATGGTAGCTGATATCAACAAAAAGGGGGGGATCAAAGGTAAGGAAATCGAACTTATCATAAAGGATTCCGGCGGCAACCCGGAAAAAGCGTTCTCTTTTGCAAAGCAGCTTATCGAAGGTGACAAGGTGCTGGCTATTATCGGCCCTTCCACCAGCGGCGAAACAATGAAGATCAAGAGCGTGGCAGAAGAGGGGAAGACAATCCTCCTTTCATGCGCTGCTGCTGAAGTAATTGTCAATCCTGTTGCCAAATATGTCTTCAAGACACCACAAAAGGACAGTTACGCTGTCTTGAGAATATTCGAGCAGATGAACAGGATGAAGCTCTCCAAGCTGGGGGTACTCTCCAGTAACACAGGTTTTGGCAAGGCAGGCAAGGAGCAGATTGAAAAGCTTGCCCAGGAGCAGGGGATCCAGATTACCAGCAGTGAAGTTTACGACAAGGCTGCTACTGACCTTACCGCAGAGGTGACCAAGGTAAAGGCGTCAGGCGCAGAAGCAATACTTAACTGGTCAATTGAGCCTGCACAATCAATTGTCATAAAAAATGCCCGGCAGATCGGATTCAAGGGGACTATTTTCCAGAGCCACGGTTTTGGCAATATCGAGTATGTAAAGGCTGCCGGTGATGCAGCAGAAGGGGTCATCTTCCCTGCCGGTCGCCTGCTTATAGCCGATGTGCTCCCCAAGAGTAATCCCCAGAAATCCCTGCTTCAAAGTTACAAAAAAGGGTATGAAGCAAAATATAAGGAAGAGGCAAGCACTTTTGGCGGACATGCCTATGACGCCATGCTGCTCCTGACCAAGGCAATCGAAAAAGCCGGCAGCACTGACAAGGATGCAGTAAGGAACTCTATTGAAGGGCTCAAAGGTGTAGTTGGTACTGGCGGGATATTCAATATGTCTGCAACCGACCACAACGGCCTGGCAATGGATTCATTCGAGATGCTGACAGTGAAGGGTGGTAAATTTGCAATTCTTGAGCAGAAAAAAGAGCCAGCCAAGAAGAAAAAATAATTATTTGCGTTGATCGCAGAAACCGGGACACGAGGCAACTGCCTCGTGTCTTTTTTCGGTCTAAAGAAAGTCATCATGAACATGGAAATGATTTTTCAGTATATTGTAGCAGGGATCACTTATGGCACCATCTATGCCATAGTGGCGATCGGCTTCAATATCATATACAACGCAACAGGGATCATCAACTTCGCCCAGGGTGAATTCGTCATGCTTGGTGGGATGATTGCCGTTACGCTCAGCAAGTTTCTCCCACTTCCGGCTGCAATTGCTGCTGCTGTCATCATAACTACGATTGTCGGAGGACTTGTCGAGATACTCTTTATCAGATGGCTTGACAGACCCTCAGTCCTCAGAATGATAATAATTACCATCGGTATTTCGATACTTATCCGGGAGACTGCTCTTCATATCTGGGGAGAGAGTGTAAAGGCGCTTCCCTATTTTACCGGAACCGAGGTGAGCGCAATAAATCTCTGGGGTGTTTATATCTCCCCTCAGCTCCTTTGGGCACTGGGAATCAGCTCCATAATGGTTGTTTTGTTAACTGTTTTCTTCAACTATACACTTCTTGGACGACAGATGAGAGCCTGCTCGGCAAACAGGGATGCAGCACGTCTCTGCGGAATAAACGCCCGGAACATGGTAACCCTCTCTTTCATGATAAGCGCTGCTATTGGAGCCCTTGGCGGATGCATAGTCTCTCCTATAACATACGTCCAGTATGACAGCGGCACCCAGCTTGCCATAAAAGGATTTACTGTCGCAATTCTTGGCGGGCTTGGCAACAGTACTGCTGCCATTGGCGCAGGCATGCTGCTTGGAATACTTGAAGCTGCTAGTATCTGGGTGCTTCCGGCGGCCTACAAGGATGTGATCTCTATCGCAATCCTGCTGATTATTCTCTTTGTAAAGCCCAGCGGCATTTTCGGTAATGCCGAGGCCGCCAGGCTCAAGGAGTATTGATGCGCGGAAATTATCTTCAGATGTCAGCTTTTGCCCTTTCTGTAATCATCATACAGCTTGTCACCCATTATACCGGAAGTGCCTACCAGCTTACCCAGTTCACCATGACAGCATACTATTCGCTCCTTGTTATCGGTCTTTGCATGCTTATCGGTTATGCAGGCCAGATATCGCTCGGTCATGCCGGATTCTTTGCTATCGGCGGATATGTTTCAGCGTTTCTCACTACATTTGATCTTACCTCTTCCAGTGGAAAAACATTTATCTCTCTCCTCTCAAGGATCGGCATACTCACTGCGAAACAGGATCTGTACGGGGGAGATCTACTTGTATTCCACCCGTGGCCTGCTTGTATTCTAGCTGTTTGTATGGCTCTTCTGATTGCTTATCTTGTCGGTGGCCCGGTGC
>JANNRW010000285.1:0-2966 GCA_031401815.1 Geobacteraceae bacterium
ACTCTGATAGTGCGGCCAAAGCGACCTTGGCCTTAAAAGCTGCGCTGTGACGTGTACGATGTTGTTGCATTGAACTCTCCTTTTGAAATAGCGAGGTTCATTGCTTACACACATGTCTCAGAAAGCGCAACCACTTCAGAGGGCAGAGTGCCCCCGAGATGCTTTCTGGAAGGTATCGCATTTTGCGATACCATATAATCGACCTCATCCTCGGAGATCTGAAACATGAAATCTTCCGGGAATCGATTGCTGTTACGTTTGACCTGCTCACGGAGGCGTATGGGTTTCACACCGTACAGTTCCGCCAGATCCCGATCTAACATCACCTGCATGCCGCGTATAGTGTAGATGCGCTTTTCAATCTTTGACACTTGAACCAATTCGTTCATAACTTCACCCGCTGCAAGATTTCAATTGCGCTGACATCGATTTCTGAAGGGAACCCCTAACCCAAAATAAAAGCCGCTCAATCAGCGAAAATACTGACCAGAGCGGCTTTTCTTCATTTATCAACCCCCAAAAACAGGTTTCCATTTCGCCCTCATTAAAATTTTAGTGCAATATCAATAATCCTCCAAGATTATGCAGAGTTAGTACGCCATTCCAACATTAAAGTCAATCACCATTATATTCTGATATCTCCGCTTTGATCTGCGGCAAGAACTCCTTCCCTCAGATATCCACTCAATGCCGACTCCTCTGGTCACTTTCCCTCGGAACCGCTTGTTATTCAATTTCCATAACAGGGTGCTTCTCCATCAACTCGGCTGCTGGAAGGGCCTTCCGTTCTTTATTCAGGAGCCTCCCCCACCCAGTCTTTCAGGGCAGTCTGTTCGAGCCGCAGAGTTGGACATTTTCTTTGTGCCTATAAATAAGGGTCGTGTGTCAACTCATATGTTTTCCGAAGTTGAAACACAACCCTTTGCTTTTACTTTGTGAAACAATACTACTAATGTGAACAGGTAAATCAAATTACATCAACTACCAGTTTTTTACCGAAAACTGCAAGAGCAGTCTCAATCTGCTCTATCCGGCTCTTGTGCCGAAGGGACAACAGACGATCAACCAGAGTCGGCGCAAGATTCAGCATTCGTGCCAAATCGGCTTTTTTCTTGCCAGTTTCGATGAGGGTATTGTGCAGGATAACCTTGCCGGTGACAACTACAGGCAAGATGACAGCAGGACGACCGTTAAGAGGAGACGGATATGGTATGAGCTGTTTGTCGTCTACATAGGATTCCAGCATAGTTTCAAGTGCATCCTGTGCCCAGACAAGTGCCTCGGTTTCATCATCTCCTTCGGATATTGCTTCCGGAATATCAGGGAAGGTTACGACAAAGCCGCCTTCTTCAGCAGGTTCAAGGTGTACGGGGTATGCAAACATGATTTCCTCCTTATTACAGGCCAAGTTGTTTCTTGATGCCTTCAACTGTGCCTTTCTTAAGTTCTTTTTTTGCACCGTGCATCGGCAATTCAGATTTCAGATTGCCAAGCTTTACGATCAGATGGCCGCCACCACCGCTCTTTGTCTCGAAGGTACAACCTTGTTTGGCAAGCCATCGTTTCAGTTCTGTGCTGTTCATGGATATAACTCTAGTCAATATAAGTGTGTAGTGTCAAGAAAAAGATAAACATAAATGTATATAAAGCTATCCCAGGCCTGCTTTACATGGATTGGATCGTGAGACCCTCCCCATATGTTTCTTTCAGATAGTCCGGAATGTATGTTCATCGCCTGATACTGACGTCAGGCAGCGACATAATGACATTGCACTGGTCGATCAATACTTGCCAGGGATTGACCCCTCATAACTTTTCAGCCTTTTGTAATTACGCCGTAACACTCCGCAATAAAATGCTTTACTGCGTTTTGTTTAGCTATAATGCATGTCAACGGCAGACCCTTTAGACTGAGCTGAATTTGTCCTGTCCAACGTCACTTTCCAGGAAACTGTATCTGTTCCGTATATTTGACCTGTATTGAAATTTTTACGGAACCATGTGATTGTCGATAATTCTCAGCCCCGCTTGCCAGCTCCTCTGGTCACGATCCCTTGGGAGCCGCTAGTTCTGCAATCTCCATAAGGGGGTGCTTCTCCATCAACTCGGCTGCTGCAAACAAAAGGGATACTATCACCCTGATTCGTTCGGAATCGTAGAATATCCCTGAACATTTGAACTCTACCCCATCAGAGCGTACCCAGAGATATCCATCGCCGATCCGATGCTCTTCAGGCGGATAAAACATCCGTAATTCCTGAAATGCTTCTGTAACACGTTCTCGATATATTTCAGGCAGCTGGATTGAAGCGCCTTTGGATGTTGCATCTGTAACAAAGTATCTCTGGCGATTATCGGCTGCTGTAAATGCATGGCTCCAGTCCGGAAAAGAGGTGAAGAATTTGGTATGGAGTCCGAGGGGGATCCCTTTGTATTCAAAAGGGATGATGACCCCTGAATTGCGAACAACAGTTGCAACAAAATATTTACGGCCACCAGTCACACCTGCAATTCTGCCGACCTTTAACAATCCTGTGCTGACATATTTTGCTCCGAGAGTGCGAGCCATTGCTTTCCACCTGTATCGCCTGGACTGGATCAGCAGGAAATAGACGATACCGACACCTACCATAATGAATAAAAGCAGATTTTCTTTCATGTTTCCCCTCTCCCTGACTTACGAGCAGTATGCTTTCGGCCATCTTCCTTATTTACCGGATAGTACACCAACCCAGCCCAGTTTTCATATCAACGAAATTGCAAATATACAATGTAATTTTGTAATTATTCAGCGTTTCAAGCCGCCGTTGGCGACCCTTTATCAAAGAGTAACTTTGCGGTAGTAACTCAGCACCCAAGACTAACCCCTCCTGTCCTCCCCTTACTTAAGGGGAGGGACGCTCGAAGTGACGTTGGCGGCATTACCGTCTTACTTTCCCGAAGCGTCCCCCCGCTTGAGACAAGAG
>JANNRW010000286.1:0-5338 GCA_031401815.1 Geobacteraceae bacterium
TTCTAAAGCTTTGAACGCAGTACAGGCGGGAAAAGAGGATTAAGGCGGATCAGGCAAAAACAGGCAGTGGTTTTAAATCGGCCTTTATCCCCAGTTTCCGTTTCTTCTGCGTACAAGGCTGTAATAAAAAATATTGACACTAATTAAACACCGTTATAATGTGAACGAAATTTGATGTGATGGAGTGCATAATGGCAGGATGGGATAATGATAAAGCAGAAGCCACCTTGCCGGGATAACCGGAGGGTGGCTTTTTCGTTCTGATTGCGAAATTTCAAAAGGCTCAAGTTACTCTCACGGAGGCACGGAGACACAAAGAAAACCAGGATAAAAGCTTGAAGTCTCTGGGGTAAACATTAAAGTCTCTCGGTTTTGACTTCCTCCGTGCCTTCGTGCCTCTGTGAGAGATAAGATTTTGAATCTAAATAATCCGGTTACTCTCACGGAGGCACGGGGGCACAGAGAAAACCAGGATAAAAGCTTTGAAGCCTTTGGGGTAAACATCAAAGTCTCTCGGTTTTGACTTCCTCCGTGCCTTCGTGCCTCTGTGAGAGATAAGATTTTGAATCTAAATAAACAGGCTACTCTCACGGAGCCACGGAGGCACAGAGAAAACCAGGAAACAAGCTCTCTTGGTTTTTGACTTCCTCCGTGCCTTTGTGCCTCTGTGAGAGATAAGATTTCGACTCTGCGGGGATGTCAGAAATATTGTCGCCATTGGCAAGATACAGAGAAGGTTAGCTTTGCAGGGTGGTTAGGATGGAATAGAGCTGCAAAAAGCCCTTCAAGTGGTGGCGTGAATAAATGGCAGGCTGGAAATGTGTGGAATGTAGACCCTTTATGGGTCGATTCTGCTGCGAATGGCCCAACATCAAGGAGAAGCGATCAATGTTAATACACTCTATTAATCTGTTCTTTGCTTGTATAGGTTCTAAAGTCGAACGGCTGCGATTGGTGAAAAGCTTACTAGCGCATCTTCTAATAGTCCTGTTGGTAATTTTGGTATTTCCACAAGTTCGACCGGCATATGCCGCTCCCCCTGTTTTGCCGCCAGCTGCTCCTCCATCAACTCAACCTCCTGCAACTGTTTCCTTTGAACCGGAGCATGCTTGTACGATCAGTGGTGTGGCTGCTGACGGTTCATGGATAGTTATTACCGAAGCAAAAACAGCTGTTACGGAACAATCGGCACCTCTAACGGCAAGCATACCTACCCCTGTCGAACTTCGCGATCTTGTGAAACAGTACCATGCAGGTGACAGAGTTTTCGTCCGTTTGCGCACAGACAATACAGGATTAGCAAGCTTGCGTCCTCAGAGACTCAGTGTAAATCCGCCACAGCGGCTTATAGCCCTTGCAATTCCCTTCATGATTATTTTGTTTGTATATCTTATTCTCAAGATCAGATCTGTCCATATTTCAGATTTCATCGTGGGCCAGGACGGTCGATATAGCAACTCAAAGTCACAAATTTCATTGTGGCTGTTCGTCGTGATTTCTGTGTATTTCGCAACCTATTGTCTTCGAGCGTGGTATTGGGGAGGGGCTCTCTTTGCCGGGCCAAGCATCCCGCTTAATTTGGGCCTGCTATCCGGTTTAAGTGCTGCGAGTTTTTGCGGTGCCAAGACTATAACATCATCTATGGTCGATAGAGAAGTTTCTGCAATAGGGGTAAATACGCAGGGAGCACCACCTGCACCTCCGCCTGCACTAGGAGGATCATTGACAGCTTCGGTGAATAACAGTATGAAATTTCTTCGCCAAAAGGCAGAGGACCGGGTCAAACCGACAGCAATATTGCCCCCCAGTTTATTCCGGGATTTATTTAAAGACGATCATGAACGTTCTGATTTCGGCGATATGCAAATGGTGGTTGTTACCGTTCTTGCTTCTCTCATGTATATTTTTACAGCTTACCAATGGCTTGGCTCTATAGAACTTGTCCAAAACGTAACCCTCCCCGATATTGACTCTACAATCCTCACACTGTTCGGTTTGGGGCAAGGCGCATATCTAGTCAAGAAAAGTGTTGGTAACGGAGCATAACATGAGCTGGTATGAATCTGTAGTCCGAATAAATTATGGGGATTGGGAAGGCTCCGGTGTCCTTATTCAGGATGACCTGATATTAACTGCAGCCCATGTTGTACAGCCAGATAAATCATCTCCCCTCTCCATTGCAGATCTTACTATCACCTTTCCTTGGCGCGGCAACCATAAATGTAATGTATTGGCTGGGAGTGTGCATCCTCGTTGGACGCAATCTCGATTACTTTCTTGTGACATGGCCTATCTTCGAGTCGAACAAGTTCCGGGCTTAGGAATCATACCTTGGCGAGACTTCTGGTCAACAGGTAACATAGTCGAAGTTGGGCTTTATGGATACCCTGCTGGAGGTTTGGTTGGTGATTATCAGCACGGATCTTTACGTCAGACAACAGACTTGTCAAATCCAGACAGAAATATACTTGTCGGTAATGGACTTCGCATAGCTGCTGGAATGAGTGGTGGTCCATTTCTTTATCAACATGAAAATGGAGTCATTTACGTTGTTGGACTTGCTACATGGGACACTAACTCTCCCAGAGATGATGTTTTTAATGGCATACCGTTGAATGTTGCGTGGGAATAATAATGCAGGCTGACCAAATGTTAATAAGGAGGTTATATGTTGTACTTGAAAGCCAATTCAGGAATTAAAGCAAAAATTGTTGTTACAGCACTATTTATGCTGATTTTGACAGTTCAGACTGTTTTGGGAGAGGTGAAAGTTCCACCTGCGTCAAGTGGACCAGCCACCAAAACTGGTGGTGCACCAGAGACTCCACCTCCGACCCCGAACAGTGAAGTAACACCGATAGGTACGCCAAATTCAGGCATGACTTCAATCAGTGCAATAAAAATTGAATATTCTAATTCTAAGGGCATAATCACCAAATTTTGCGAAACAGCTCAGAAATCTGGGAAACGCGCACTTTTTCCAAACCTTGAAAGTGGTTGCAGTGAAGCAGAAAAAGCTAAAGATTCATGTGTTGGCTGTCCGCCAAGTTATTATGCCCGAAATATCTGCTCAACTTTGCCTGAATTAGCAATTGATTCCAACTTTAGCAATAGTGAAGACTTTAAAAAGCTTGAAGAGGCTTGTGGTATGGCAGGAATCAAAGCAGGTGGTGGACTGGATGTGCTTGGTATGAATATTATAAATGGTTTTGGCGACTACCTGAAAGAGCGTGCGAAAGAAGAGCTTGTTGTCTATGCTGCGGACAAGCTAGGGAGAAAAATTTGTAAGGCAACTCAGCCTGTCGGGTATAAAGCGAAATCACCTGACTGTACATCTAAATTTCTGTGTAGGCTGAGTCCCAATCCAACAATTAAATCTCTTTTCGATAACGGATGCACCGCACTGTTCCCACTTGGAGCCGACAAGGATTTCGATTATCAGGCATTAGTTTCCGGGCCAGTAGAAAAGGCTCTCAAAGATGACCTGAAAGTTTTCCCAGCAAAAATAATTGAAACCGTTCCTTTCTGTGTTGCCAACAAAACCCAGTGCAATGCTTGGCACCGGGTAGTAGAGGTTACTCTTGCAACAGTTGTCGATTCTCCACGTGGGGTGAGCCCTCTCAATTATTTCAGAGACGTAGCTGAAAAAATTGACTCTTGGCAGGATGATACTGGGAAAGGCATCACTGATCTCGGTACGAAATGCAACCTGACTGATCCAAACTCAAGAAATTTAAGCTGTGTCTCTCTGTTTCTTGTTGAGGTAGGTCGGGAAGGTGCCGCTCAGTATGAAAAAAGCGCGAAGCCAGATATCGGTGCGTGGATAGAGACCGCTGCACGTAACTATTGTAAAAAATATGGCGACCCCCAGAAAGATAGAACCGACTGTATCATAGATGCTAATTACACCACAGACTGGAAACCTTACCTAGACAAGTTCGCCCGCAGTATTGCAGATCTGGCAAAGGTTCAAGTAGCGTTTGACAACTACATAAAATCGGGGAAGCCTTCCACTGAAGCCACTACAGAGATGCTAAATCTGATCATAGGGGCATTTGAAGCAAGTCTCGATGTATATGCCAATGTTTTAGGTAGGACGGCAAATGGAGAATCGCAGCAAAAGCAAATTATTTCACTTGTTCGATCAGCTACAAACACGGCGGCTGCTCTTGCAAAAAAGGATAAATCTGAATTGCAGTCTGCTTTGATGAAATTGACAGCCAGTACTGCCGGATTTGAAGACTTCCCGCAAGGCATAACTCAGTCTGTCCGCTTCGCCGCGAATCTATCTGCTACGAATTCAAGGGAAGAAGTGAAGCAAGTAATTGAAGAGGCTGCAGCACCTGTTGGAAGTTATCAGAACAAGTTCAAGGTAGAAGGCGGCACAAAAGTGACTTTAAATGCGTTTGTAGGGCCTTTCTTCGGCTATCAGCAAAACTTCCACAGAGCCAATTCCGGCAACCCTAAACAGGATGACTTTGTAACCAGATTAGCAGCTCCAGTTGGCATTGACTGGGTTTTTGGTCGTACGACAACGGGAAGTAACACGTTCGCTGCAGGCATAACAGCTATTGATCCACTGGCGTTCATTGCTGTTCAAGGAGATGGGAACACCGTTAAAGCGAAATGGGAGACAATCCTTGCTCCAGGAGCCTATGTGCGATGGGGCATTGGGAGATCACCTATAACTTTGATGCTTGGATGGACCTATTTGCCAGGGCTTGAATCTAAGGAGGATTGCGGAGGAAGTGCATGCTGGAAAGGAGCACACCAGGTTGGTGCTACAGTTGCTGTTGATCTACCACTTTTGTTTCTATATTAACGGGGGCAAGTGGTGGTCGGAATCCTGTGTACTAAATTAAAAAGAAATTGTCGAATTTGATGCAATAAGCATATTCCGAAATCCAGAGGTTTAAATGGACATAACATCAGCAGCAATAGCGACAATTATATCTGCAACAACTTCAGCTACAGTTACGTTAATTCTTGCCAAGCTGAATTCTAAGAAACACTTGGATGATCAGCTTGATGCAATATTGAAAATTGCAGTTCAATATCCGTATCTTGAAAGCAAAGAATTTGCCGACCAATGGACGAGCAAATATGACAGAGAAGACGAGAAGTTTCTCCGATATGAGGTTTACTGCACGTTGGTTTTCAATTTCTTGTCAAGACTCAGCGCGTTCTACAAGTTTGAAGAAAAGAAAATTGAAAACCACCTTGCTGCTAAGAGCTGGGTGCGTATTCCGCACCAAGTCGGCCACCTATTCCGATTGAAGTCGGCCACTGATTCCGATTGAAGTCGGCCACTGATTCCGATTGAAGTCGGCCACTGATT
>JANNRW010000287.1:0-2349 GCA_031401815.1 Geobacteraceae bacterium
GACGCCGCCGGCAACCAGAGCCGTCGTGGTGATAGCTACATCATTGATACGGTTCCGCCGGTCTTGAACGTGTCCACACTTACCGACGGAAGTTTTACCAATAACTACGTTCTCAACGTCAGCGGCACGGTCAGCGATGCCAACGGCATCAAGGAACTCACCGTTAACAGCGTGTCCGTTCCGGTTACTGTTGAAGGCAGTTTCAGCCAGGCCGTTGTTCTGACGTCCGGAGCCAATCCGATTACGGTTGTTGCCGTCGACCTGGCAGGCAATCCGAGCGGCGATACGCGCACCATTACACTTGATCAGAATGCCCCGCAACTCATCATCACCGCTCCGGCCGATAACAGCAAAACCGGTGCGGCAGACATAACCGTGATCGGGAGTGTGGATGAAACCTCCACAGTTACGGTCAAGCTGGGCACCAATGTCCAGGCTGCGGTCATGAACGGGACAGACTACTCCGCCGTTCTGAGTCTGGCCCCGGGTATCAATACCATTGAGGTGAACGCCACCGACCGGGCCGGCAACACCAGTACCCAGAAACGTACGGTAGTGTATGACGACCAGACCCCCTCTCTGGCGGTGACCGCCCCCATTCAGGATATTCGCACCAACCAGGCAGCACTTCTCTTGAAAGGTACGGTTTCGGATCCATATAGCTCCGTGACTGTCTCCGTTATCATGGATGGCCAAACCTTCACACCAGCGGTTGTGAACGATCAATTCGAGCAACTGCTCAGTTTTACGAACGAGAAGAGTTACGCTGTTTCTGTAACGGCAACCAACGAAGTCGGTCGTATGGCCATGGTCCAGCGCAATATTATTTACGATGTCACTTCTCCTGCGCTGGCGATCAATCCGGTCAGCTCCCCGACCACCCAGACCTCACAGACGATTTCCGGAACACGGGAAAGCGGTCTTGACGTCGTTGTTACCTGTTCGACTGCCACGATCGGAGCGATCAGCTATCCGACCGCTACCACCTGGAGTGCAGCACTGACATCCCTGCAGATCGGTGACAACTTCATCAGTGTCACATCCAGCGATTTGGCTGGCAACGTGTCGACCGTGACCGCGAAAATTACGGTTGCTGCACCGATCTCAAGTTTATTCTCACATGCGGTCTTTGCCAAACAGAGTGTCACCCTGTCGGGTAGTAGTTATCTGGATAGTTACCTCGGCAATCCGGCAACCTATGTCAAAGGACAGTCCCGTCATGGAAATGTGGGAATTAACTCCACCCAACTGTGTGGAATCAAACTGACCGGCGGAACGATGATCTATGGAAGTGCATCTGTTGGCGTTGGAGGCAGCCCTTCGACGATCGTTTGCACATCCATCGGCACGTCTGTTACCGGTGGCAGCAGCGCCTTGGCCGTTGCCAAGGATATTGCCCCGGTTCCGGCTCCATCTGGGTACACCAGTCTCGGTGCTCTGAATCTCTCGGGTGTTGCAACCAAAACTCTGACCACTGGTACCTACCGCTATAGTTCCATCAGTCTGGGCGGGTCGGGAAAACTGAATATTGCAGGTCAGGTTACCTTGATCATTGATGGAAACATCTCTATTTCAGGAGCTGCAAACCTTGTGGTTACGTCAGGATCGGTCGTTATCTATGCCAACGGGGCAAAGGTTGATGTTAGCGGCGGTGCTTTGGTCAATATGACGCAGAATCCCTCCAACCTGATCATTTATGGATCGCCTGCTCTGATGACGGTCAACCTGTCGGGGGGCACCAGTCTGCATGGCCTGATCCACGCACCGGCAGCGACGGTTAAAATAAGTGGGAGTCAGCAGACCTTTGGGGCAATCATCGGCAATAGGGTTGACCTGTCCGGGGCAACATCGGTTCATTATCCGGAAGGTTTGTAGGCTGTTTATTTGATCCAATTGTCCTTATAAAAGAGAAAAGGGTGTCTAGTGCCAATGAAAACAATTGAAATACACATCATTACTGTATGTTTACTCATAGCATCGATTTTAGTTTTCAGCTCTAGCCCCCTCCATGCGACAACTCTGAACTCAAACATATCTGTGGATAATGGATATGTGATTTATATCAGTACCAGCGAAAATGCTCCAGGCACCCAATTTGGAGCCGGTAATAATTGGGGCTACACCTATAACTTTTCAACGGCATTGTTTCCAAATGTTACTAATTACCTTCATGTTTATGCGTACGACCAGGGTGGAATTGCCGGATTTCTGGGAGATTTCAGTCTTTCAGATACTAATTTCAAGTTTTCTAATGGTACGCAGAATCTACTTACCAACACCACAGATTGGCGGGTTTATCGCGAGGTATTTGGAGGCACTTCAGATACAGTGATAGGACTGGGCGGCAAT
>JANNRW010000288.1:0-8131 GCA_031401815.1 Geobacteraceae bacterium
AGTCGAGTATGTTCCTGTGACGATTTATCAGGAGTTTCATCTGACACCCCCCCTTTTTTCAGGAGGGGTGAGGATAGATCCTGAAGGGAAATGATCAAGTGCGCAAGGGTGCTCCTGAAATGCAGCATGATTATCAGCCATGGCTGGATGGCGGGTGTAGCGCGCCTCGGTAAAGAGGCACAAATCGGTAAGCCACAGTCTCTTTGCCAGAGCGGCGTTCTCTTTATCTGCTGCTCCACGCTGTCCGCCGGATACTGCTCCATGGGCTGCCAGAATCATGATGACGAGGAGATTCAGGGTAGTGAAGATGAAGAATTTACTTGAATTGCGAATGGACTCCTCCGGATGTGCGTATTACTTTGAAGTTGAAAGTCTATAGCTTTTGTCTTTCCGTGTCAAAGATTGGTGTATCCGCAAATTCTCAATAAATATTTATAACTGTTCAGCACGTAGTCACCGTCAAAAGCAAATCCCCCTCAATCCCCCTTTCAAAAAGGGGGATTGAGGGGGATTTGCAGTAAAATTCTCTTGTCCGGGAAAGTGCTGAATAGTTACAAATATTCTTACTCACCTGCTTGCAAAAAGCAAAATCCATGCTACATTGAAACAATGTCTCAAAAAAGGGGGTAAAATGGCTCTGAATTTGAAGGTATTTTCAATAATGATATCTCCTGCAATTCTGCTCCTGCTCTGGATCGAACCTGTATCCGCTTCTGAGAAAGCTTATAAGCGGTCAATCGAGAGCTATACAATGCCTGATGTCACGCTTGTCAATCAGGACGGCAAAAAAATCAGATTCAAATCTTTTATCGAGTCTGACAAGCCGGTGGTTGTAGATTTCATTTTCGGAACCTGCACAACCATATGCCCTGTGCTTTCAGCAGGATATACAAACCTGCAGAAAAAACTGGGTGACGAAAGGCAGAAAGTTAGACTTTTATCCATTACAATTGATCCTGAAAATGACTCCCCAAAGGTGTTGAAGGAGTATCTTGCCCGTTATAACGCCAAACCGGGGTGGGATTTTTTGACTGGTGGCCGCAGTGACATAAACAGGGTCATGAATGCGTTCAATTCATATTTTCGTGACAAGATGGATCACAAACCCCTTACTTTTATCCGTTCACCAAAAGACGGGAAATGGGTAAGACTTTACGGATTGATGAGCAGCTCGGAGTTTTTGCTTGAATATCAAAAAGTGGCGCAGTAACGGAGAGTTAAATGAATTCAGTCTGTTCGGTTTTTGCATTCCTGTTTTTTCTGGCAGTTGCGGCACCCCCTTCCTTTTCTGCTGATGCTGTGTCAGCCGAACCGGGAAATACCCTGTCAAAAGAGGAGAGATTCAGGCTTGGGGAGCAGATGTACCAGAAGGGAATACTCCCTTCCGGCAAGCCGATGAAGGCTTATGTAAGCGACGATGTCCCGGTTGAAGGGACGGCGTTCACCTGCACGAGTTGCCATTTAAAAAGCGGGATGGGTTCGATAGAGGGTGAAGTCGTAACCCCTCCGACAAACGGGAGAATCCTTTACCAGGAGCGTAAATCTTTCAAGGAGGGGGCTGAATTTGTACCGTATATTGCGAACTACTCGAAATACCTCCCGGTGCGCCCTGCTTATACTGACAAGACCCTCACCGAACTCCTGACCGGCGGGGCAGACCCCACTGGTCGATCAGTACTGCGCGCAATGCCGCGCTATGAACTTGACGATACAGAGCTCTCCATCATGCTGGAATATCTGAAAAATTTGTCAGACAAAACCCCTCCCGGTGTAGAGAAGGATTCGATTAGATTTGCCACCGTAATAGTAGAGGGGAGCGATCCTCTGGCAATAGAGTCAATGCTTGCGCCGATACAGTTCAGCGTGGACAGAAAGAACAGTCTTGCCAAGGCTGCCAATGTTAACTTTCGTGTAGCAAGGATGGGATACAACATGCTTGGCGATCTCCATGGCTACACATTTACACTTTCCAAATGGATACTCAAGGGCTCTCCGGATACCTGGAGAGGGCAGCTCGAAGAGTATTACCGCAAAGAGCCGGTGTTCGCTTTTCTTGGCGGAATCTCAGACAGAGACTGGGAGCCTGTGCACCGCTTTTGCGAAGAGAAGAGGATCCCGAATCTTTTTCCTGTTGTAGATTATCCGGTAATTTCGGATTCAGACTGGTACACGATCTACTTTTCCAGAGGGGTCAGGCAGGAGGGTGAAGCCGCAGCCCGGTATCTGGGTGCCATGTCAACCCTGTTTGCAGGGAGACCTGTTATTCAGATAGTCAGGGGGACTAAAAGAGGAGAGGCTCTTGCCGCCGGTTTCAGGGATACCTGGAAGGAGACAGGTCATGGCAAGCCAAAAGAGCTCCGGCTGAAAGAGGGCGAAAAGCTGACAGCCGCGATGATTGCAGAGCTGTTTCAGTCCGAAAATCCGGCAGCGCTTCTGTTGTGGGACGATGAGAAGCTGCTGGAGCCTCTTCTGGAAATAATCGGCAAGAGAGATGTCACGCCCGGATATATCATTGCTTCAGGGACTTATATCGGCAAATCGCTCTGGAAGATCCCTGATTCGTTCCGCGATAGAATACATTTTACCTATCCATTCCGCCTTCCCCAGGACGATTTCCGTTATGATCAGCCGCTGCACAAGATAGTGGCAGGTAAAAAACCGCTCAAGCATTACGACCAGGCTGCAATAAGGCAGTCCTATATTACCGGCGAACTGCTCGGCAAGGCTCTGATGGAGATGCGAGGAGAATATTTCAGGGATTATCTGCTCGATACCATCGGCATGATGAAGGATATGTACTATCCGCTATACGAACGAGTCAGTTTCGGCCCAACGCAGCGTTATGTCTCGAAAGGGTGTTATATTGTCCAGCTTGGCAAGGGGGAGAATCCGCAGCTTGTCAAGAAAAGTGAGTGGGTGATGCCTTGAAATTAACAAGTTGCCTGTTATTATTTACAGCAGCCGTTCTCGCTGCTTTTCCAGCATCTGCCGCCGGTGAGAAGCCGCCTGGCGAGAGGTTTCTGATTGTAAAAGAGCACAGCTTCAGGCAGGGCGTTCCACCTGGCGACGCAGATACAGGGCATTCGCTCTGCGGGACCAGATGCAATGCTCTCTCTTTTGACTACATGAATATTACAATGCCTGGTGGATGGCGTTTGATAAAGGTAAAGGAGAACAGCGAGATTACTGTTTCGCTTGAAAGCCCGTTCATGAAAGGGGAGTGTGTATGCACTGCTGATGAGTATACGGTGCAGATAGATGAGCTTGGCAGGCCAAGGTAAGGTGTCGCGTTTTTTGACAGATAACGCCTGCCCTGTCAACTTTGCTTACACATCTATGTTTAGCAATTTATCATTAAACGACTTAACTGCTTGAAATCGGACACCGCAGCTCTTTTTTAAATTGCGGCATGTTTTTTGAAAAAGAGTTGCATTAATTGAATAATAAAGGGGGTAACAATGATGAGAAATTTGCTGGTATTGACAATGGCTCTGATTATTTCGGCTTTTGTTTCAGCCAACTCTGTGGCAGCTGAAAATCCGGATCCGAGAGCTGCTAACTCCAAAGGGCAGAAGGGCGAGAGAAAGGGGAAGGCTTTCAAGAAGAATTCCGCTGCCAAGTCACAACTTGACTACCAGAACAAGAGGAAGGATGCAAAGGAGCGTCGTAGCGCGAAGATGAAAATTCGCGAGAACAATCTGAATGCTGAGTAGCTTTTACTGTTGAACACAAATAATGCAAGGAGGAACGTATGACAAATCTTTGGTCGAAGTTATTGCGGTCAGCACTCTGTTCTGCACTGATCGCAGCAGTGACCGTGGCAGTATTGCCTGTTGGCGGTCATGCTTATCTGAAGCCCGGTGGTGTTGTTCAGGGGGATCCATTTCCTGACTATCTCACCACCCCAAACTGGGCGAACAGCCCGCCGATGCGGAAGTTTATCGATGCCCTGCCAGGTCTTGGCAGCGGCAGTTCCAACCTGCTCGGGCAGTTCATCCCTGTAGCTGTTCCTGATATTGTCTCCTACCCCGGAACTGACTACTACGAGATAAAACTGCAACAGTTTACCGAGCAGATGCACAGTGACCTGGGGCCGACAACAATGCGTGGCTACATGCAGTCAAACCTCGGCACGGATACCTCTTCATGTGCACCCGCACTGAGCCAAGCCTGCCTTGCTGCCCTTACAGCAGCCAGCAATACGGTTTCAGTTCAGGTCAAACCGCATTATCTGGGGCCTGTCATTGTTGCTGAGAAGGATCGTCCGGTTCGTGTGAAGTTTATTAACGATCTTCCTACAGGCGCAGCAGGTGAGCTTTTTGTCCCTGTTGACAAGACCATCATGGGTTCCGGCCCTTTCCAGATTGACTACGATCCTGTCACAAAGCAGCCAAGAGCAATGTTGACCGGTGAATTTGCCCAGAACCGCGCCGAGCTTCACCTGCATGGCGGTCGTACTCCATGGATCAGTGACGGCACCCCTCACCAGTGGATCACCCCTGCAAATGAAGTGACCAGCTACCCGCAAGGTGTCAGCGTAGAGAATGTCCCTGACATGGTTGAGCCGGGCGCAGGTGCACTGACCTATTACTGGACTAATCAGCAGAGTGCCAGGATGCTCTTCTACCATGACCATTCCTGGGGTATTACCCGCCTGAACGTTTATGTTGGTGAAGCAGCAGGCTATATTATCCGTGACCAGGTCGAGAAGGATCTTGTTAACGGCACCAATGTTTCGCTAGTGAATCCTACTCTGGCAAGGATAATCCCTGCTGACGAGATTCCACTGGTTGTCCAGGACAAGTCTTACGTTGATGCGAACCCTGCCAACGAGACTTATGTCCTTACAACCGATCCTACCTGGAACTGGGGGAGCAGCCCTCTGGTGGCGGGTAAACGCGCCCCTGTAACCGGCGACTTCTGGTGGCCTCATGTCTACATGCCGGCGCAGAATCCGTTTGATATCACAGGTATTGCGCCATTGGGTCGCTGGGCTTACGGGCCTTATTTCTGGCCTGCGACAAACAATGCTTTCCAGCCGGTTCCAAACCCGTATTTCAACACAGACTGCGATCCGGAATTTGATCCGACACCACTTGATCTTGAGATTACACCTGCTGATATGGCCGCAAATGTCCTGGCAATAGCCGGATATACAGTATATGACGGCATACCATACTGCCAGCCTCCTGAAATCCCGAGTACCCCCAATCCTTCATGGGGTGCCGAGGCTTTCATGGATACACCGACAGTCAATGGTACAGCATATCCTGTTATGACGGTTGATCCGAAGGCTTACCGCCTGAGGGTTTTAAATGCTGCTCATGACCGTTTCTTCAACCTGCAGATGTACAAGGCTGATACGACTGTCAATCCGAACACAGACCTGGCCTCTTCGGCTCTTTGCGGGGCATTCGTCGGAGGTTGTGCAACTGCTACCGAAGTAAAAATGCTCCCGGCTATTGATTACTCCTTAGATCCTACCTGGCCGACTACCTGGCCAGCTGATGTCCGCCCCGGCGGCATCCCTGACTGGACAACCGCAGGCCCCAGCTGGATCATGATTGGCAATGAGGGGGGGTTCCTCCCGCGACCTGTTGTCATTCCTAACCAGCCGGTCAACTGGAACGTGGATGTCACCACTTTCAATGCAGGAAATGTAAATGCAGGTTCACTGATTCTGGCTCCTGCCGAGCGTGCAGATGTCATTGTCGACTTCTCCCAGTATGCAGGCCAGACACTTATTCTCTACAACGATGCGCCAGCTCCATGGCCTGCGCTTGATCCGCACTACGACTACTACACAGGCGCTCCGGACAACCGTGGCATGGGTGGCGTAAATACGACCCTTCCCGGCTTTGGTCCGAACACCCGTACCATCATGCAGATCAAGGTCAATGCAGGCAGTAATCCGGCTTATAACACAGCGCCACTCTTTGCAGCATTCAAGAAGGTTACCGGCGTTAACGCCAAGCCGGGCGTATTTGAAGCATCCCAGGATCCACTCATAGTTGGTCAGGGTAACATGAACAAGACAGGCGATCCTGCCCGTTATGAGGCATTTGTGTTCCAGGAGCCTTACAGTGCGATCAATCAGGCATATGCCAAGCAGTTCCCGACTGTCTATCCGAACTGGGGGATTGCGCGTATCAACGACAAGGTTATTAACTTCAAAGGTGCTGATGGTTCGACGACTTACCAGTATAATGCTCTGGATCCAACTACGCTCCCTTGGGATGCAACCAAGAAAACCTATGGCGGACTTCCGATGAAGTTCAAGGCTATCCAGGATGAGCAGGGCGAGACATTTGACGACTTTGGTCGTATGCGTGCAGCTCTTGGCCTCGAATTGATAACCCCGGGCGCAAACAGGGTCAATTTCATTGTTCAGACCTATAACGACCCTGCAACCGAAGTTCTTGAAGAGAATGGTATCCAGGTATGGAAGATCACTCACAACGGTGTTGATACACACCCTGTGCACTTCCATCTGTTCGATGTCCAGGTGCTGAATCGCGTAGGATGGGACGGTTTCATCCGTCTGCCTGATCCGACCGAGCTTGGCTGGAAAGAGACTGTACGTATCAGCCCACTCGAAGATACTGTTGTAGCCCTTAAACCGGTTACGCCGAAGCTGCCGTTCGGTGTTCCCGAGAGTTATCGTCCTAAAAACCCGGCAACTCCGCTGGGCGATACTACAGAGCTCTCTCTTGTCGATCCAACTACCGGCAATGCATGGCTGACACCGAATGTGAACGCCATGATCAATCTCAAGTGGGAATATGTATGGCACTGCCACATATTAAGTCACGAAGAGAACGATATGATGAGGCCGATACAGTTTAACGTAGTAACAAGCGCTCCGAATGCACCAACCGCTCTTGCCGCTGTACCAGGCGCTACCATAGCACTCTCCTGGACAGATCCGACACCGGCAATTCCTGCAAACCTGGGGAATCAGCAGAACGAAATCGGCTTCAAAGTAGAGCGTTGTGCTGGTGCTGGATGTAGTAATTTTGCCCAGATCGGCACTGCCCTGGCCAATGCAACTGCCTATACTGATAATCCGGCAGGCGGGACTTACAGGTACAGAGTAATTTCCTACAATGCATCCGGTGATTCTGCCCCTTCCAATATAGCTGAGGCTGCCATAGCAACCGTACCTGATCCTCCGACTATCGGAGCAGGGACAGCCGGGAACCAGACGGCAACCATCAACTTTACACCACCTGGCAACAATGGCGGCTCAGCCATACTGGATTATACGGTCTACTTCAGTCCTGCTGGAGCCCCTGCCGCCGCCGCCGGAGCTGGCAGCCCGATTGTTGTGTCCGGTCTTACTAACGGACAAAGCTACACTTTCTATGTAAGAGCAAGAAACGCCATAGGATCCAGCGCAGCATCCGGAACCGTAACGGTCACCCCGGCAACCGTGCCTGGGATGCCGACAAATGTGACTGCAACCGAAGGCGATGCACAGGCAACCGTTGTTTTCACTGCTCCTGGTAGCAACGGCGGCAGCAACATAACTTCCTACACCGTGACCTCCAACCCGGGCAGCAGAACAGCCAGCGGAGCTGGCAGCCCGCTTACTGTAACCGGACTGACCAATGGCACCAGTTATGTATTTACTGTAACAGCCACAAATGCAATGGGTACCGGTGCTGCATCGAATCAATCAAACATGGTGATTCCAGCCGGCGTAACGACAAATGCTGCTCCATCCGCCCTTACAGCAAGAGCTTCTACGGCCAATACAGCTCAGCCGACAGTGACACTCAGCTGGACAGACAATTCAACCACTGAAACCGGTTTTATTGTTCAGAGGGCAAGAAACAGTACATTCACAACAAGCGTAGTAACTTTTACATCAACTCCGGCCAGTCCATTTGTTGACACTACTCCGCCACCGAACTTAACATACTTCTACCGTGTCAAAGCGACTTTTGCGGCAGGCCCGGACTCGGCCTGGTCTAATACGGCAACAGCGACTCCACGGCAACTGCCGCTCGCACCGACCAACTTTGCGACTACCGGCAGAACTGCTACCACCATCTCGCTTTCCTGGACAGATAATGCCACAAACGAGACAAGCTATCAGGTAGAGCGAAGAGTCAGCCCGGCAGCAGAC
>JANNRW010000289.1:0-2537 GCA_031401815.1 Geobacteraceae bacterium
GAGGACGTGAAACTGCTCGCACATCCTGGGATGGTATTACGGCAGGTTGACTCTGACATCATTCTTAATGTTCTCTCACCAGTATGTAAGATAAAAGTCCATAACATCGATCAAGCGAATTTCATATTCGAGGAGCTTAAGCGGGAGCACGCATTGGTAAAAATGGGTGGACCAAATAAGCTTGTCTATCGTCCGGAGATCCGGCAAAGTATGGTTCGTTTACTTAAACAGGATCGGCCACAACAAGTGAAGGCGCTTCATCGTGCGGCAATTGAATATTATTCAAGCAAGCCTGGCTTGGAGTGTCGTGCCGAAGAAGTGTTTCACAGGCTGGCATTGGGTGAAGATGATTTCTATGTGCTTGACGCACGTTGGTCCAATGGTATAGACCAGTCTATTGTTAGCAATCTGGAAGAATATTCAGATGTGATTAAGGTATGGCTTGCATCGCGACTTAGTCTTGAAGTTGACAGGGGGATTTTTTCCAACTCGACCCTTGCCGATTGGGAGCGTAATACAACGAGGAAGGTCAAGATCAGTATGGCACGAGGTACAGCTAACCAAGCGCTCAATTTCCTTAAGGAACGTACCGATCGAAGTGATAACAGTCCATTGTTCGCGCTTGAAGCCAGAGCACTGATCATGATGCAGGATTATAAAGCTGCCGCTGCTGTACTGGAACGCGGAATTGAAAAAGTATTGGATTCAGGTAATCGAGGCCGTGTGGCCGAATTGTACTGGTTGCAGGCGCAATTAGCTTTATTTCCACCAATAATTAACCCGTTAGAAGCAGACAAGAAACTTGTCCTTGCAGAGAAAACTTTGGCAGCCTCAGATACACCAAAGCCATTGATCCATATTCACTGCCATCGATTATTTATCCGGAAGGAATATGCAGAATCTTATCCCGAGAGAGCACGTGAGATCCGTGCACGACTCGCACAGTTAATGAGGCAACTCGACCTCGATCAGGCCAGTTCAATGAGATATGTTGTGAAGATGGCACTCGATCTTCTTAGCTCTGAGTTCCCCGACATCGATGAAAAATTCAATCGGATGCGTTTCGACAAATACGAATACAACAAGCAAACTCTTGTAAGCGAAAATCTTAGGGGCTTGGAACCGTATCAGGACCGATGGGAGATAGAAAATGACGATGTACGACAATTTGAAACTCTAGCGTAATGGCTCTTCTCAAAGAAAATGAAATCCATGACCTCCTCAATGCTCTGGTGAGCAGCGGCCTTGACCTTGCAGAAGAGAGACGTGCCTTCATTCAAGGAATAGACCCTCATTACGTTGGCGTCCTGCCGAAAATGGGATCATCTATCGGCCAAATCATGACTGATGTGAGTCAGATGAATCAGGTGGAACGATTAACAACCGGCCAGATTCCATTAGAGATCTATTTGAGGAATGCTTCTTTTTTCCTTAAGAATAGACCTGAAGAAGAAATTATTCGTGCTGCTCTCGACAACATCACGCACAAAGCCAGTGGTGCGCCACGTGTAGTTCCACAACAACCAGACATTTTGCAGCAAGTCATCCATCGCGATGACACAGTGTCGTTTGCGTTTATGGAGGCTGGTTTGAAAGCGGCAACGTCGACTATAAAATTGAAAATAACCAGTTATTTAAATGGCCAGCCACGAACAATGCAAGGTGGACAAAAGATGATGTTCCAGGGAACGGGCTGGTTAATCTCAAAAGGCCTTGTGGTGACCAATCATCATGTAATCAATGCACGAAGGGAAGGAGAAGCAAAAGCATCCAATAATGATTTGAAAGTGCAGGTAGCAAACATGATCGGTCAGTTTGATTATGATGCAGAAGGCATTGTGCCGGTCGATGTCAATTTTGTTTCGCTCGAAGCTTGGAATCTTGATCTGGACTATGCTGTCGTCCGACTTCAAAATGCTACGCAGCGACAAGAACTGCTTTTAAATAAGCAGGCAATTGTTGTTGGTACCGATCCAGTGCCAGTGAATATTGTTCAGCATCCAAATGGAATGCCCAAGAGGTACGGCATCCGCAATAACCTCATGCACTTTGCCAATAATGTAGAGCTTCGGTATTTCACCGATACCGACAACGGATCTTCGGGTGCTGCTGTGATGGACGATAAGTGGACAGTCGTTGGTTTACATCGCGGTTCTTCCTTCTTACGCAATGTGCAGTTCCAGGGCAAACCAACAGCTTATGTAAATATTGGAACTGCAATTACAGCAGTTATAAATGATATCAAGACTCAGCATGTTCCGCTTGCTACGGAGTTGGGTTTGTAATTATTGCGAAAAGGTGTAGTTATAAAAAGGCAAATGAGTTTTGAGTTTTAAGAATGGGCTGAATTTAAAAGCAGGTGAGGATTTCAAAGACTGTTTGTTGAATTGAATTCGAAAATGTTATAGGAGTAAGTCCCAGTAAGTAAATCAGGTCAATGAATTTTTCATTTAGATTTCATACTAAGCTCATCGATTGACGGCTTTGTATTAAAATGATAAGGAGGTGAGTTTTAGTTCGATAATCGCTTGATCGTG
>JANNRW010000290.1:0-14613 GCA_031401815.1 Geobacteraceae bacterium
TGGGCGTCGGCGGCGTCCAGCATTTCTGCCGAATCAACGCCTGCATACCGCGCTAATCTTATGCTGATAGTTACTTTCATTGCCGGACTGTTTGCGACAACAGCAGTTTCTGTAGACCGTGCAGAGGCGAGCTTTCTCAACTCCTGCACAACGTACTGCCACGGCATGCCGCCACGTGACGCCCCCCGCAAGGCCAACATCCGCTTTACTTCCCAGTCGAGCGCCTTTTTGGGGAATCACCGAACCCATCTGCCTGCTGTAGCATCGGTTTCTTCCTGCACTGACTGCCATCAGCCTGTAGCGGCAACCGATTTCGGTCATCAGGATGGCATCATAGGCATGGCCAACAGCCTGAAAAGGTATTCATCTGCAACGCTTAGAGCCAAGTACGACAAGGGTGTGTTCTTCAATCAGACTTCTATCCCGAATCTTGCAACCGCCACCTGCTCGAATGTAAGCTGTCACTATGAAAAGAAGACCCCTGCATGGGGCTCTGCTCTTTTTACTGCTCCGGCAGACTGTAGCGCCTGCCACGGCTCTCCCCCTGCAGGCGGAGCTGATGGAACTGCCGGGAGCCATGCAAGACACGACATTTATTATCCCGGAACAGCAAACTGCCAGAAGTGCCACCCCGGACATACGGGATTTGCCCATGCAACCAGCGCCGGACGCCCCTTGCGCGTTCAGGGTTTTCTCCGTGATCCACTCAACGCAGTTGATTCCACCGGTATTTACACCGGCACAGGGACCAATTACCTCCCGAGCAGAAGTGCCTCCCAGGTATTAGGTTCATGCAGCAACTTATACTGTCACAGTACAGGCCAGTCTGTTACAGGAGCCGGTGCCGGGACAACCATAACTACTCCGGTCTGGGGCGGCACCCCACTTACCTGCGGCTCGTGCCATCAAAACATGGGCCCGGCGGCAAATGCCGCTGCAACCGGCAAACATGCCAGACACGCCCAGACAGCCAATATCTCCTGTGCAATCTGCCACGGTGCATCCTATACAGGCACAACTGCGCCAACCGGTGCAGGGACTATCCATGTAAACAAAAGCATCAATCTTGCCTGGACCGGGTTGGCAGCGGCTCCAGCCACCATCTACTCAAAAGGAAACAGTTTCAATGCAGGGGTTGCTGCTTTTGGCACCTGTTCCAACACTTACTGTCACAGTACTGTACAGAATGCCTCCAATGGGGGTAATACGGCCATAACCTACCGAACCGGCGTCAGTTGGGCTTCAGTAGCAACCCTCAACTGCGGCGGATGCCATGTCGACGAAGCGACCGACGCCACAGGCACCGGTAGTCACCGTGCTCATACTGTTGCAACAGGGGCAAATATGGACTGCGCCAAATGTCACCTTGGTTACACCAACACGGCCACTACTTTTGCAACTCATGTGAACGGCGTAATTGAGCTGGGAGCTACAGGTTTCAACTATTCGCAGGGGAGCGGCGCCTCCCACCCGGCAGCCAACGGTTACGGCAGCTGCTCGGCTACACTCTGTCACGGTAGCGGCACAGTTACCTGGGGTACTCCTCTCTGGTCCACAACTGATCAGTGCGGCAAGTGCCACAGCAGCTCTGCTCCCGGAGCAGTCACTGCCATCTCTCCGTTTTACAACACCGCCTTTCCGGTTAAAAACAGCTCGATAACCGATGCCAAGACCGGCGCACATACCGCGCATATCGCAGCCAGCGAAAGCCTGACTCCAGGTCTTGCCTGCACAAACTGCCATGCGGCTGTAACACTCAATGACGCAACACATATGAACGGCGTTACCAACTTCAACTGGAGTGCTCTGGCAAGAACCGGCAACCTCTCCCCCTCCTACAATCCCGCAACCGGCCAGTGCTCCAATGTCTACTGTCATGGCAACGCCATGCCGGGTGGCGATACCAGCGGCACAAAAAGAACTCCGGTATGGAACGACTCAGCCTATCTGCCGGCAACGCTCACCGTAGCAGGCTGCAGCAGCTGTCACGGCTTCCCTCCTCCGGCTTCGGCCGGCCATCCGGTCGTTACCCTCCCCACCGGCTTTCCCGGAACCGCAGCTATTGGTGCCACCTGCAACTGCCACGGCAATGTTAATCCGGCTGGAAACAGTTATGCCAATATCTTTGTCGATAGAGCCCAGCATATAAACGGCTCGCTCGAAGGGGGCAAATGTAATGCCTGCCACGGTTATCCACCGGCTAGTCCTGGCTTTGCAGCAACCCAGAACAACTGGTCCAGCGCGAAAACTGAAGATTACATCGGTGGCGGCGGCGCACATACCATCAACAGTCATGTGAAGAGAGGTGCAAACCCGGACGACGGTTTTGCAAACTGCAACAAGTGTCACTCGCCGGCCGATCATAAAACAAGCCCGAGCGTCTACACCCCGAGTCAGAACATAAAAGTCACCATAGACAGACGCTATCGGCTTGAAGCGGTAAAACAGGTCAAATACAGTTCTAATCGGCTCAACGGCCCTGCCCATATCACCGGAACCTGCTCCAACATAAGTTGTCACTATGGAGCAACACCGAAGTGGGATCCGAGCCATTAAGCAGCAGCAAACGTTGGGTGAAGTCACAACTTGAATCAGCATGTTGCGACTTCACCCATCCACTCACCCTCCCCCGTCAAAGTGGAGGGGACTTTTTTTAAGAATTTGCGAATGACCCGAAAAAAGCCAGCGTTGTCCGGTCAGGTCTTTGCATTTAGCCTCCCCTCCCTTGACGGGAGGGGATTGAGGGGTGGGTGAAGCTCCCGACAGCGTCAAATATGGCAAATTCCCCCACCCCCTGACCCCCTCCCGCCAGGGGAGGGGGAACTTTTAAGGCAACTCATAAACCAAACGAAATGGATTTGTGATCTTGCAAGACTCTGGTTTGGTTGTAGAATATGAAAAGTTAACCCCGTGGCTGGACAGGCAGAAAATGCGGATAGAAACAAGGAGTTGATCATGAGGAAGGATTTCGCGAGCTGGAAACGATACTCGCAGATTGCCGGTCTGATAGCGATTTTTGCGATATTGACATGCAATCCGGAGCCGGTGCGGGCTGCGGTGATTAACTCGTGCACAGACTGTCACGGGATGCCTTCACGCGACGCAGCACGCAAGGCTAACCCTCGATTCCGCTCCCTCTCAAGCGCCTTTATCGGTAATCACAAGAACCATCTGCCGGCCATACCGGTCGCGGGTGACTGCAGCATCTGTCACCCACCGGTTTCTGCAACCGATTTCAGCCACCATAACGACAAAATCGAAATGGTGCAGAAGCTGAAAGGGTACTCCACTTCAACCGGACGCGCCAGATATGACAAGGGGCTCTTTTTCAACCTGACCTCCATACCAAATCTGGTGAATGCCACATGCTCCAATGTGAACTGTCATTTCGAAAGGAAAACAGCGGCCTGGGGTTCTGCTCCCTACGTTGCACCTGCGGACTGCGCTGCCTGTCACGGAGCGCCACCTACCGGTGGCGCAACAGGGACTGCCGGCAGCCATCCGCGTCATGAAACCTATTATCCGGGAATCAGCAACTGCCAGAAGTGCCATCCGGTACATGCAACATTCATCCATGCCACAAGCGCCGGGCGACCCCTGAAGGTACAGGGTTTTCTCCGGACTCCACTAAATACCATTGAAACGTCAGGAACCTACTCCGGCAGTGGTGCCAATTACCTCCCGAGCAAGAGTGCATCCCAGATATTCGGCTCCTGTAACACAATTTACTGTCACAGCGCCGGTCAATCCACAACCGGCAGCAGTACCGGCATAACCTACAGAACCGTTCCCTGGGGAGGTACTGCTCTGACCTGCGGCGGATGCCATCTCGATATGGCCACAGACGCAACCGGCACTGGCAACCACCGGATACACACAATTTCTACCGGCGCCAACTACGACTGCGCTGCATGCCATATCAACTACACCAGAACCACAGCACCTGCGGGAACCCATGCCAACAGCATGATAGAACTGGGTGCGACCGGATTCACCTACTCCCAGGGGAGTGGCGCAACTCACCCAGCCGGAAACAGTTTTGGTACCTGCTCAGCCAGCGCCTGTCACGGCTCGGGCAGTGTCACATGGGGAGCCACTTTTGTCGCTCCGGGTAATTCGTTCCCCTACTCTGCAAGCCAGTGCGACAAGTGCCACTCAGGGAGTGCGACTGCGCCATTCTACTCCACTGCAGCACCTGCCAAAGTCACTGCCACAACTGATGTCAAAGTCGGTGCCCACACTTCGCATCTGACAACACCGGATGCTTTAGCTTCTGTCATTGCATGTGCCGACTGCCACGGTACAGTGGCATTGAACTCAGCCACCCATATGAACGGCACTACAAATTTTACCTGGAGCTCTCTTGCAACAAGAAGTGGCGCGTTGACTCCAACCTTTACTGTTGCCACTCGCGTCTGCGCCAATGTCTACTGTCACGGCGCAAGCATGCCGGGGGGGGATACCACTGGAACCAACCGGGCACCGGTCTGGAATGTCGCCTTCCTGTCGGCAACCTTAAGCAGGGCAGCCTGTGCTGCGTGTCACGGCTTTCCCCCTCCTGCAGCCTCAGGACATCCTGTTGTTACCATTCCTGCGTCATGGCCCGCTGTCGGCGCAGCTACCGGTGCACTCGGAACAACCTGCAACTGCCATGCAAACATCAGCACCACCGGCACTACCTATGCAAACATTTTTGTGAACAGGGCGCTCCATATAAACGGCATATTTGAGCCTGCTGCAAGCGGCCACGCCGTACCGTTCTACGCTCATGCAACACCCCCTTACACCGCCTGTACCGGATGTCATAACGCCACTACAGCAGGCGTTTATCCGGCAGCAGCCGGAGCAGCTCCAAACTGTCGCGGCTGCCACCTCACTGCTGATCCGAGCGTAACCACGACCGGATGCACCTCTTGTCACGCCAACCCGCCGAACGGAGCCGTAAGACCAAACGTGGTTGGCAGCCACGTCAAGCACAACGCAATTGCCTGCGCCACCTGTCACAACGGAGCAGGGGCAGGGAGCGGCGCATCACACGGCCCCGGCAACTCCGGTGCCAACCCTGCTGTAGATAACGTCATCTTCACCGCAGCTCAGGCCGGAGCATCTGCAACCTGGACAGCTGCTACCAAGACCTGTTCCACAACCTATTGCCACGGCGCCACCCTTACCGGCGGCACCAACAAGAGCCCGGTCTGGGGGACGACTCTTACAGGATGCGCTCTTTGTCACGGCAATCCCCCCGCAACCACCACCCACGCAGGAGTTACATCAACACAGTGTATTACGTGCCACGTTCACGTTAATTCCACAGGTAACGGCTTTACCAATGCGGCCCTCCACTTGAATGGCGTAATTGAAGCAACTGGAGGAACCTGTATCGGCTGTCACGCAACTGTCCAGACAGGAACCCATGGTACGCCGCGCGGTGCGGTCATGTCGGAATTCACCCTTGCCTGGGGTCACAAGAAAACCGGACGAGCAGCAGTGACCGATGCTGACTGTATTGTCTGCCACCTTGAAGGGGAGTTTGCAACACAGAAAACATCCGCTACAAAACATATGGACGGAAACGTCGATCTCAGGGATCCGGATGGTGTCGGTGAAGCTCCGATTACAAATATTTCCGGCACGGCATTTACATTTAAAAGATTTTCAACTTCATATGTTGCGGGCTCAAGAACTGCCACCGGTCATACCTCCAACACCGATATTGCCAATGTCATATCTCTCAAGTTCTGTATCAAGTGCCATGACGCAAATGGTGCGACCAACATTACTGCCCGCTCAGGAACCGCTCCTACCCAGTACCTTCCATTTGGTACGGGGAGCCAGAACGGCGCTGCCTATACAGTAGGCCTGAGCGCAGGAGTGGTTGGCGGCGTAGTGGATGTAGACACAATGTTCAGCGTGACCAACTCAACCTACCATCCGGTAAAAGGCCCCCAGAACAACAGGTATGCCTCAGGAACCAGGATGGCTGTGCCATACGGAGTAACCAAGAGTGCTGTAGCAAACGGCATCGTCATGAACTGCTTTGACTGTCATAACTCACCGGCTCCACGCACCACTCGAACAGTCGCAGCTCATGGTTCGACAGCCCCGAATGCATACCGAGGGACTGTCTATGATACTACAAACACCCTGTGCCATGTATGTCACACCGGTTATCTTGTCCCTTCAGGTAATGCTCATGGCACCGGTTCGGCATTTAACTCGAGCATAGACAGCGGAATGAACACCTATCTGCGCAACCAGTGCCAGAGATGCCACGCAAGCACGAACACGGCAGTACGACCAGTCCGAGCAGAAGATGCACACGGATTCAACAGATTTGCCGGTACAGGCACTGATGCAATGTGGCCGCGCGGAACCACTGAAACCTATCGTCCATATGCCTTTATGAGAAACGCAACTCAATGGACTACCACCAGTTGGAAACCTCTGTCAGGCCCCGGAGTGCCGATAGGGAGTGCTACCTGTGGCGGCAGTATGTCAGCCAGCGGATGCGGTGACAATATGACGACCTATTCACCCGGCGGCACTTTTTAATGCCTGGTGTCATTTGCTCCACAAAAAAGCCTCACCCTTATGGGCGAGGCTTTTTTGCTTAAGAAGTTTCTATCGGAGAGATCAAATAGTAAAAGATGGAATTCTCTACATAATATAAAAAGCGTCAGAGTATTTTAAAATCCTCTTCGCCTTGCATAAAGCGGAGGGAGGAGCTCTACCGTCAGATAGAGATTGCCGCGGCCGCGCCCCATGGAGATTCCGTCATCACCTCCATGAAAGTCAGACCCCCCGGTAACTATCAGACCCAGAGAAATGGCAAGGGTTTTCAGAAACCTGTCATCATCGTCATAACCCATGGTATTGAAGGCTTCAACACCGTCCAGCCCTTTTGATGACATATCCCTGATTATTGTGGTTAACAGATTTCGCTCCCTGGTAATGCTTTGAGGGTGAGCAAGCACTGCTGTTCCTCCAGCCCGATGAATCTCGGCTATGGCATCTGCAAAAGGAAAGTACTCCTTTGGCTCATTGCACGGAATCAGGTAGCTGTTGAATGCCTCCTGCATTGAGTCAACAAGCCCCTTATCAAGCAGCAGCCTGGCTATATGCGGCCTGCCGACTGCTCCGCCGGCAAGCGCCAGTACCTCCTGGCTATCAATAGAAGATTTGCCCTCTTCTGCAAGCTTGACGTTTATTTTTTCAATTACCCTTAGACCTCTTGCCTCCCTTCTCTCCCTGAAAAGAAGAAGTTTTTCAGCCAGAGCCGGGTCATTATGGTTGATAAAGTAACCAAGCAGATGAACATCATTGTATTCAAGATAAGAGACAGACAACTCAACCGCAGGGATGACTGTTATCCCCAATAAAGCTGCACAGGCCAGAGCCTCATCAATCCCGCTGACAGAATCATGGTCAGCTATGGCGATAGCTCCCAGCCCTGCTGCATGAGCCATTCTGACCAGTTCGTCTGGCTTGTGTATTCCATCTGATGCTGTAGTATGTGTATGAAGATCAACAAGTGGCTGCATCCGGATATTCTCTCTGTGCTGTTAGACAAAATAGGAGATTTATGAAACCTGAAGAGATCGATGAGGCAGTTGCGCTTCTTGAAAATGCGGTAACCGCCTGGAAAACCCCAGCTGTTACGATAGTATCGCAAAGAGATGGAGATCCGTTCAAGGTCTTGATCTCTTGCCTGCTTTCTTTAAGAACCAAGGATACGACAACAGGGCCTGCTTCGGAAAGACTTTTTGCCCTTGCTGAAACTCCTGCGAAAATGGCGATGCTTGATCCGGAGCTGATCGAAAAAACAATTTATCCTGTCGGTTTTTACAGAAACAAGGCACGGCAGATCACCCACATCTGTCAGGAGCTTGTTGATAAATATGACGGACAGGTTCCAAAGTCAATAGAAGAACTCCTTGCCTTTAAAGGGGTCGGCAGAAAAACAGCAAATCTGGTCGTCACCCTAGGCTTTGGAGAGCCCGGAATCTGCGTTGACACACATGTACATAGAATCTGCAACCGCTGGGGATATGTCGAGACCAGGAATCCGGAAGAGACCGAGTTCAGGCTGCGGAAAATACTTCCTCAAAAACACTGGCTGAGAATCAATGACCTGCTGGTCACATACGGACAGAATCTCTGCAAACCAGTTTCACCGCTCTGCTCAAAATGCACTCTCTTTCATCTGTGTGACAGACGGGATGTCGGCAAAAGCCGATAACAGATGTCTCAGGGCATGAACGTGGTGTGAATAAATTTACGACGGCTGGATGTATTGACCAGCGGCAACGGACAGAAGCCCTGAACGGGTCAGGTGATGTTCTGCTGCGTAGCGGTCAATATCATGAAGGAGATTTTCAGGTAGCGTTATGTTTACACGTTTTGACTTCACGTTTAACCGGGAGAGGTCAATGTCAATCAAAACCCATGTACCACCTGAATATTCATCATCTCCAAGCCAATGATCCAGAGGTGAGGCAACAGGGAGAACTGACTCACCCGAATAGTGACACTCAACGGCATCCTGTACGTTGGCAACAGCATCCTGAAGCGTCTTGCCGGCAGTAAAACAACCGGGCATATCAGGTATTGTGACGCTGTAGTCACTTGTCGGGTCTTTGTGGATTACTACTGAAAACAGCATTGTTTACCTCCATTCCCAGCCTGCCTGAAGGCGCAATTTTCGCAATTTCCAACCTATTTCCTTACTGCTCAAAATATTTTTCATAGCTCGCTCCGATTATCAAAGATTACAGATAACCCTGAGCCGTAAAAACCAAGTATAGCTCTGCTGTATTTCAAGTTTTGATATATATTGACCGTCTTTCAGAATAGATAATCGGACGGTGATGTTACCCTTGTCTACCCCTTACCACGCCAAATGTTTTGCTTACGAACAGACCCGCCAGGGTTCGGCAGGCAGCACTGACCGACTGTCTCAGGCGATTTTCAATGCCAGTGTGGATCTGAATCCCCATCAGATCGAGGCGGCGCATTTTGCATTACGCTCGCCATTGAGTAAAGGGGTGCTGCTGGCGGATGAAGTTGGCTTGGGCAAGACCATCGAAGCCGGCCTGGTGCTCTGCCAGTACTGGTCTGAGCGGAAGCGGCGTTTGATCGTCATCTGCCCGGCGTCACTGCGCAAGCAGTGGGCGTTGGAACTGGAAGAGAAATTCAATCTGCCGGTAGCGGTGCTGGATTCAAAAACCTGGCGAGATACCCAGAAGAGTGGTGAAGCGCCATTGAACCGGAAGGGTGTCATCATCCTTTCCTTCCAGTACGCCAACCGTATTCGGGAAGAGCTGAAGGCCATCCCCTGGAATCTGGTTGTCATAGATGAAGCTCACAAGCTGCGCAACGCCTATCGTGAAAGCAACCGGATCGGACAAGGAATCCGCTGGGCAACGGAAGGTTGCCGGAAACTCTTACTTACGGCTACCCCTCTGCAAAACTCCATGCTTGAGTTGTACGGTCTTTCCACCCTGATTGATGATTACATCTTTGGCGACATCGATGCCTTTCGCAGCCAGTTTACCGGGGGCGGCGGGGATCTTCCGGCGCTACGAATGCCCGTAACCTGCTGAGCGCTCTGGATATAGGCTTTGAGCAGATGGGAGCCAGGGGGTGGGTGAAGCTGGCAACGTATCTAATGCTGGCACCGTCACCCCCACCCCAACCCTCCCCCGTCAAGGGGGAGGGAGTTTTTCTTACGATTGGCGCAGCGCATTATCCAAGCGTGAACCGACCGAGAAGAATCCTCAGCGCACCATGCTGGAAATGTGTTTGGCAAAATATGTAAACAAGAATACTGCGGATTACTTCATACATAAGGATCTGGGGCGCTTCCTGCGGGGGGAGCTGGATTTCTACATCAAAAATGAAGTTATGAATCTGGATGACGTGCAGAACGCCGAGCGCTTTGCCGACATCGAGAAGAATCTCCGCATGATCCAGTGTCTCCGGGCAATTACATTAGACTTGATCACCTTTTTGGCCCAGCTGGAGGATTTTCAGAAAAAGCTCTGGTTGAAAAAGAAGTTTGTGGTGGCGGCCCATTACTGCGTCACCCTGGACCGGATCATCAAGGATGCGCCTGACCTGCTGGCGATTATTGCTGCCAATGAAAAGCAGTGGGCGCAGTGGGAGGCTCTGGGGATGCTGGAAAAGGAAATCCCCCCCAGCCCCCCTTTGACAAAGGGGGGAGACAATCTCAATCTGACGTTGCCGTTAAGTCCCCCTTTACAAAAGGGGGATTCAGGGGGATTTGCCTCTCGTGGCACAGTGGATTACCTGCGTGAACACCCTTTTCTGATGGCGGATACAGCCTTATACGACGGTTCATTCAAGGAAAAACTGCTGGCGGCAATTGATAATCTGGATGAATCGGTGGACGGGCTTCTCATTCATGGGGATAACTTTCAGGCGTTGAATCTGCTACAAGAGAGGTATCGGGAGCAGGTGAAATGCGTGTATATCGATCCACCGTATAACACAGGTGCCGATGGCTTCTCCTATAAAGATAGTTACCAACATTCGAGTTGGTTAACCATGATGTCAGACAAAGCAAAAAAGGCATCTACACTCGTGACTGATAATTCACCATATTTCATTTCAATTGATGAAAATGAAGTTGACCATTTGAATGTATTGGGACGGCAAATATTTGGAGCCATTCCAATAGGTACTTTTGTCTGGAAAGGGCGTGCTGGTCAGGCAGGTACGATAAAGACCCTTTCAAAGCAGCACGAATATATTGCATGTTTTTCTTCTTCTCCAGAGCTCACAGAATTAAAACAGAAAGTGTCAGTAAAAGAAGGTGGTCGTTTTGAAGATGAAAAAGGCGGATATAACCGAGAACAATTAAGGCAATGGGGGCAAGCAGATAGGCGAGAAGATAGACCTCAAATGTTTTTTGGGATACCGAATCCATTGAATGATCAAATCGAAATTCTGCCTACTAAAAGCGATGGATCTGATGGTAGGTGGCGAGTTGGAATGGAAACAGCCTTTAACCTCCTTGAGTCTGGCGATCTCGATTTTGCTGATGATAACGGACATTGGCAAGTCTATAGAAAGATTAGAGACGGAAAAGTAACAAATGTTCCTTTCGGAACTATCTTACCAGAGGAAACTGCAACAACAGCTGAAGGGACAAAAAATATCCAAGCTCTTTTTGGTTTTAGGGCATTTGATTACCCCAAACCTCCGGAATTAATTAAACATTTGGTTAATCTCTCAAACTCAAAGAATGGCCAAATTCTCGATTACTTCGCCGGTTCCGGCACAACCGGCCACGCCATCATCTCCCTCAACCGCCAGGACAAGGGCCACCGCAAATACATCCTCGTCGAACAGGGCGAATACTTCGACACCGTCCTGAAACCCCGCATTCAGAAGGTAGTCTACTCTGCCGACTGGAAAGACGGCAAGGCCACCGCCCCCCAGACCGGCATCTCCCACGTCTTCAAAGTCCTCAAAATCGAAAGCTACGAAGACACCCTCAACAACCTTGAACTGCGCCGCACCGATAGCCAGCAGAGCCTGCTGGATGGCCTGTCAGCGGGAGCACAGGAAGACTATCTGCTCCGCTACCTGCTCGACATCGAAAGCCGGGGTTCCCTCCTGTCGGTGGATTCCTTCCGCAAGCCGTTCGACTGCAAGCTGAAGGTGGCGGTGGATTCTGCCGGGGCATTCGAGGAGCGGAGCATTGATCTGGTGGAGACTTTCAACTACCTGATTGGCCTGCGGGTCAAGAGCATCGATTCGCTCCGGGAGCGGGGCATCGTCATGGTGCAGGGGACATTGCCCACCGGCGAGAAAACGCTGGTGCTCTGGCGCGACTGCGAGCAGGTGGATTACGACGCGCTTAACCGCTTCTGCGACCGCCACGCCATCAACCCCAAGGACAGCGAATTCGAGGTGGTTTACATCAACGGCGATCACAACATCCCGGCGGTACTGACCACCACCGAAGACGAAGGCGGCATTACCAGGACGCTCAAGCTGCGCCAGATTGAACCGGAGTTTTTAAGCAGGATGTTTGACGGAGAATAGATTTCCGTAGGGGCGACCCGGCGGGTCGCCCTGATGTGTGATAGCAGGGGGAGCTTACTTGGCCTTGATGGCGGCATAAATGTCAGCCGCCGAAGTCTTGGCAAACAGGTTGTCTTTCAGTGCAAGGTAATCAGTCGGCTGAGACATAGTCTCCTTGAGAAAAATGGCAGCTTTAGTTATGCCCATGCGCTCGATGATGGTTTGCACTGCTTCGGTTTTTATCTGGCCGGCCAACGGCAAGATTGCAGAGTTCTTAATAGTTTTACGCATTTTAGGAACCCTTTGCAGCTACGGAGAAATCGCAGTTATTTCCTTGAAATTGGCGAAATGGCGCGTGTTGGCGGTATGAATTTTTGTGATGCCGTTTTCAATCATAAGCGCTACCAACACAAGATCAAATACACCGTGCGAAACAGGGGCATGATCTGCGATGAGTTTTCCAAGAACACTGAATGTTGCGGGAGGCGGGTAGAGGATGGAGATATTTCTGGAAGTCAGATAAAAATTGATCAGGCTGTTGGCAGATTCTGGAGTTAATGGTTTTTCTACACGCCGCTTGTCAGTAACAACTGCATACAACTCAAGAAGATTCTGATGGGCGATATACGCTGAGAAACACCCATCAATAGCATCCTCTACAAGTCTTTTGCATGGGCTGTGAAATGGAGAATCCTCATTGTTTGCATACACAAGAATATTTGAATCAAGTAAGCAGGCTGTCAAGGCGTTCTCCATAGAGCGATGAACGCTCTAATGCATTCGGCGTAATCGCACCCATGTGGTAGGTCGGCAGTTTTGCGTCCTTCTGTTTATTTGGTTTTGTTTTGTTGCTTTTTGTTTTCAGGTACTCAGCGAAATCAATGACCTCATTGACTTTGGCTGGTGGCAGTTCACGCAGAAGATTCAAGACACGTTCAGTTTTATGAGCAAGCGATGACATATCAACACCTCCGAGCTTGAAAGATACCAGTATATGCAGATGCCGTCAATTAGTTGATTTCAAAGGAGCGGCTGTTGTCGTGATACTTTGTAAAAGGAAAATAAATGAGCTTTCATAAGCAACTTGTCCTCAACCGCTGGATGTACGGTTTTTTCCGGGACGGCAGTCTCAGCGGCCTGAAAAGCCGCCTGGGCGATGACCGGCACGAAGGGATCGAGGATGATGGTCAGACCCGCTTCTTTCATGAGCTGTCCCGCAATCTGTTCGCGGTTGACCGGATCAGCGCCGATGATCTGCGTCGCTATGACCTGAATATTGTCCGCCACTGGCAGTCGATCACCCGCAAGCGGAACAGGCTGGAAGATACCGAGATGCAGATGAAGTATTTCCAGTATCTGTCGCTACTGTTTACTGAAATCTACCTTGACTGGTATTTCAACCGGCATCAGGAGCTGCTGAACGGTCTGAATGAAGAGTTGGCAGAGTACAACGTCAAAACAGCCATCGCTGACAGGTTCCAGTCATTCGAGGCTGAAGAACTGAACAAGCTGGCCTTCTGGAACGCCACTGGTTCCGGGAAGACTCTGCTCCTGCATATCAATATCCTGCAATACCTGCACTACTTCCAGCAGGGCAGTCCGAATCTCTATCCGGACAAGATTATTTTGCTGACGCCCAATGAAGGGCTTTCCCGTCAGCATTTGGCGGAGCTGGAACTATCAGGCTTTCATTTTTTTCAGTTCTTCGATAAGAACAAAAACGCCTTCCGTGGCACGATCGAAGTCATCGACATCAATAAGCTGGGTGATGAGATGGGCGATAAGACCGTTGCTGTAGAGGCGTTCGAGGGGAATAATCTCGTGCTGGTGGACGAAGGACACCGGGGAACCGGCACGGCAGCGGGGGCATGGATGAGCCGCCGCGAAGTACTCTGTCGAGGTGGGTTTGCTTTTGAATATTCGGCTACCTTTGGCCAAGCGGTGTCCCGTGGCTGGAACGTTACCAAAGCGGAAGAAGAAACGCTGAAAAAGAAAGCCAAGGTACTGTTCGAGACGTCTGCTCTTAAGAAATTGACCGATGAGCAGCGCTGTCAGATTACCCTGAACAGCGAGGAACGCCGCAAAGCCCGCATGCTGGCAACACGGGAGATTTACGCCAAGTGCATCCTCTTTGATTATTCCTACAAGTTTTTCTATGAGGACGGCTACGGCAAGGAGTCGCTGATCCTTAATCTGGCTGAAGACAATGATGATGAGATTCGGCAGCTCTATTTTACCGCCTGTCTGCTCAGCTTTTACCAACAGCAATATCTCTGGGAGCGTCACCGGGAACAGTTGGCCGAGTTCAGCATTGAAAAGCCGCTCTGGGTCTTTGTCGGCAACAAGGTGAATGATGATGACTCGGACATTCTGACGGTGGTTCAGTTTCTGGCCGATTTCCTCAACAATGATGGCCAGTACAAAACCTGGATTACTGACCTGCTGGAGGGGAAGGCACGGCTGTTGGACAAGAAAAACCGTGACATTTTTGAGCGCCGATTTACACCGCTGATGGGGCTTTCAGCGGAGACAGTTTACAGCGATATTCTGCGCAAGCTTTTC
>JANNRW010000291.1:0-6097 GCA_031401815.1 Geobacteraceae bacterium
GGTCGGCCACGCCTATGACCGCTGCTTTTGCCGGGACAAAGCTTCCGACCTGCGCCATCAGCGTAATAAGCGCCACCTGACGCATGAAGGTGGACTTTCCTGCCATATTTGGGCCAGTAATAATAAGGAGCTGGTTCTCGCTACCATCAAGCAGAAGGTCATTGGGCACAAAACGCTCGCCAAGATTAAGTGCTTCGACAACCGGATGACGACCGTCTGTTATGGAAATGACATCTCCCTGGTTTATCTCGGGTCGACAGTAGTCGGCTTCATGTGCAACTTTCGCCAGTGAAAGGAGCAGATCCAGTGTAGCAAGCCTGTCTGCAGACTTGGCGACCCTCTCCCCCTGCTCTGCGACCTGACATCTGATCTCCTGAAAGAGTGAATATTCAAGTGAAGCAATCCGCTCTTCAGCACCCAGCACTTTCTCCTCGTACTCTTTAAGTTCAGGAGTTATGAACCGCTCCGCATTTGCCAGCGTCTGCCGCCTGATGTAATCGTCCGGGATTTCAGCCAGGTTTGTCTTTGTTACCTCAATATAGTAGCCAAATACCTTGTTATACCTTATTTTTAGCGAGTTTATCCCGGTTCTGCCTTTCTCTTTGGCTTCCAGCCTTGCGATAAATCCTTTCCCTTCGCGGCTGATGTTTCTAAGTTCATCCAGTTCCGGATTGTACCCATCGGCAATTATTCCGCCATCTCTTAAAACATAAGGGGGATTTTCAGCAATGCCTGCTAAAATGAGAGCGGAAATATCTTCAAGCGGGTCAATATCATCTATGGTTTCAAGAAGCAAAGGAGCAGTACTACTCCCCATGACTGAAATCAGAGGAGGAATGCGGAGCAAGGAATCGCGCAGAGCTACAAGATCTTTTGCAGAGGCAGAAGCCATGCTGATCCGTCCATTCAAACGCTCAAGATCATGAACCCCTTCCAGGCAGGATCTCGCATCTTCACGCCGAAGTGAATCATGCAACAGCTCTTCTACGGCATCAAGTCGGCGTGAAATCAGCTCGACAGAGAGCAGAGGGTAGTTCAGCCACTGCTTCAGCTTGCGCCCGCCCATAGCTGTAACCGTATGATCAAGAAGAGCCAGGAGCGACCCTCGTCTTTTACCATCAGCCATTGTTCTGGTGAGTTCGAGATTGCGCCTTGTAACATCATCCAGCATAAGGAATTCGCAACTCTGGTAAGTAGTCAATTCCCTGAGATGAAACGCCTTCCCTTTTTGCGTCTCCTTCAGGTAGTGCAGCACCAGCGCCGCAGCAGAAGCAGCAGCAGGCATCTGAGGGCAGAGCGTTTCAGGATCAGCACCAAACTGGTCATTAAAAAGGCGGCAACCGTATTCGCGGTCAAAAACCCAATCCTCCATAAAAGTTATCAGGGGTGAGCTGTCAAGCAGCAGAGCCCTGTGAAGTGCCGAGTCACGCAGTTTCTGCGGAAGCAGTATCTCTCTTGAGGACAGACATGCGGCTTCGGCAAGTGCGGCGTCTGCTCCTGCAAACTCGGTAGTGCGAAACATCCCGGTAGAGAGATCAATGCTGGCAACACCATAAATTCCGCTCACTGTTGACACTATGGCAACAAGAAAATTATTATCTTTGGGAGAGAGGTTTTCACCATCTATCACCAGTCCGGGGGTTATGACCTTGACGACCTCCCGCTTAACAATCCCTTTAGCCAGTTTCGGATCTTCAACCTGCTCACAGATGGCAACTTTCTCGCCCGCTTCAATCAGCTTTGCAATATAGGGGTTCGCCGCATGATAAGGGATTCCGCAGAGAGGGACATCACCCCCTTCAGAGTTCTTGTTTCGCGATGTAAGGGTTATGTCGAGTATGCGGGAAGCCTTGACAGCATCTTCGAGAAACATCTCATAGAAATCCCCGAGCCTGAAAAAGAGAATCGAGTCGGGATAAGCCGACTTAATCTCGAAATACTGGCGCATCATCGGGGTGAGTTCAGTTGGTCTGGTAATTTCTTCCATGTTTCTCGTATGTTATCTTTTACTGAAGAGTCAGAATTGCGTCGGAACAGTAGCAAATAACAAGTATGTTTTCAAGCACTGAAGCAGCAGAGACCTTTTTATCTCTTTTTTACTGAATATTAACAATTTTTTTGGTATAATTTCAAAAATATTATGTATTTATAATTAGATATATAATATTTTCATTACGTTGCTGTTCAATACTTGACAAGGGTGGTTCGTTTCTGCACAGCAGTATCATGTTAGAGGATCACTACCCGATATATCTGAATCGATACAGCTTCTTGCTCCGGAAGCAGATGTAACCAACCAACGGAGTTGGCAGTTAAGGATAAAAGTTGACATGGCACTAACAGCTAACAGCTTGATATTACAGCTGTTAACTATTGGCACATAACTTGCTTTTATTGCTTAAACAGGCAATCTATCAAGATTTTCGGCAGATCAGACTTTAAGCAGTTCCCAGGTGAATGAACAGTAACAATGAGTCAAGCCAATTATCACTTCAGTAACTTCAAAGGAGACCGATCATGAAAGCAAACAATCTAAGGCAAACCCTTTCTCTCACTGTAGCCGCAACCCTGCTTGCAGCAGTCGCAGCAGGCTCTGCGCACGCCTTTGTTCAGGCAGATCTGGACAAGGTATTGAAAACCAAGATCTGCGTCAGCCCGTGCGACCTCTCCAGCGCACCATTGTCCGGCAAGGATCTGACTGCCTCCCTGTTGACCGGAGCAAACCTTACTTCTGCAAATTTAAGCGGGAGAAGCACTAAACTGGACAATGCCAATATGGTCAATGCAAATTTGTCAAATGCAGATGTTTCAAACGCAAGCTTTCAAAACGTCAATCTGACCGGCGCAATGATAGCAGGATGGAAATTTACAAGAACCGACTTTTCCGGCGCTACCTGGGTAGATGGGCGTATCTGCGCCAAAGGATCAGTCGGCACATGCGCTTACCCGAGATAGCAATTTGGACTTGTAGAGACGCATTGCAATGCGTCTCTACTGTGATCCGCTTGAAAAAAAATTACGACGTCAAAGTGAGGAACTGAAAGCTTTTTTAACTCTATTTCAACGCAGCTTACCAACAGGAGGCTCAATATGAATTCAACCAGCCGCAAATGTATCTTAACCCTTACAGCCATCACCGTTCTTCTTTCAGGGACTCTTGTCGGCGGAGTTCACGCCTTTGTCCAGGCAGACCTGGACAAGGTAATTAAAACCAAAACCTGTGTCTCCCCCTGCGACCTGAGCAGTGCGCCCCTGTCCGGCAAGGATCTCAGCTCTGCCAATCTTACCGGAGCGAACCTTACCTCAGCAAATTTAAGCGGAAGAAGCACAAAGCTGGATAATGCAAACATGGTCAATGCAAACCTGTCAAATGCAGATGTATCAAGCGCAAGTTTTCAAAACGTCAATCTGACTGGAGCAATGATACCTGGATTGAAATTCACCAACACCAATTTTACCGGAGCCACCTGGATTGATGGCCGTATCTGCGCCAGAGGGTCTACCGGCACATGTGCTTATCCCAGATAATCAGGTTGAGGTAGAGATAGAGATAGAGATAGAGATAGAGGTAGAGATAGAGATAGAGATAGAACAGAAGCAGAAACAGAAAGTTTTTTTATCTTAATCTTTTTCTCTCTATCTCTTTCTCTATCTCTTTCTTTTTCTCTCCTTCTCTATCTGGCTCACTCACCTGTCACTCTTTTTGTCGAATAAATTGACGGATCAATCTGTATATGTAGCCTTTTCCGACAGATTCCAACAAAATCTGTTCTGCCTGATTCAGTAGAAAAATTCTCTCCAGACAAGACAGTTGAAATCGCAATACAGGTGTTACAATTTTTCTAAACAGTAAAACTGAATTTCGATTCACTCAAACTCAACAACTTGTTGCATAATTCGTCTAACATTCTGTATAGTATACAAATCTATCTTAATTTCTAGATCATTCAGAGCTTTTACTTAACCAATAACGTTGGTCACCACCTTAAACAGACAGAGTAATTGACTAGACTGGCACGATAATTGCATTTTAATTATATTTACGTAACATTGTGTGCATGCCAAGGGGACAGATATATGAAAAACTCTGTAAATAATAAGACAATGGCTTTTGCGACCAGATCATCATTTGCTGCATTTGGTCTCTGTTTTGCCATATTGATTCTCTTCGCTTCAGGAGTAAGGGCTGATACCTACCCCCCTTACTGGAGCGGCGGAACCGGCGGTGCTGTTCATTTCTCCCCGGCGGCATGGCCTGCTGAAGCGTCCGGCGGCGTCACCAATTGTGGCAGCAGTTGCGGCGACTGGAAGCCGTATACCCGCTTCCAGACCGGCATGGCAGACCCGCGCACTCAGGATCCTTCTAATGGTGGAACCCGTCCGCAGAATTATGTTAATATAGCCTCATCATGTACTGATAAATCCCTCCCCAGCATTTACTACAACCTGTACAAACACCCTACTGACCAGACCAAGGATGTTATCTTTTTCCGCTGGCGGGTCGAGCAGATTGCAAACAACTACGCTACAGGCCCCTCTGCCGGAGTTTACGGCAATACTGATCCATGGAGCTCAGCTCTCTGGACTGTTCTCTTCAATACAGACGGCACTGGCTACCGCTCCCTGGCCGCCCATCTTGACGGCTCCTCCGGAGCACCTGCAACTGCTGTTGACCGGATCTTCGGCATCTGGGGCAATATCCCGACCCAGTCAATCAACTATATTGACGACCCTGCCAATATTCACATGATTGCCCACAACCCTACCGGATTTGTCGGGCCTTCTGACAAGATTCTTAATTTCCAGGACTCACTCACCCCCACTGAGACCTGGCCTAATGGCGCATCCGAAACCGTCTGGGATTACGGAACTTCCCGGGCAAAAGTAGTCACCACCAGCCCCTGTACTGAATATTTTGTCGATTACCAGATTCCCGTAGCAATGCTGGATGCAACCGGCCCCGGTGGCCCGAAAATCACCAGGAACACCCCTATTTCGATGCTTTTTTGCACCTCCAACAGCCTGAACAACCCTTTTCAGAAAGATTGCGCACTCAACAAGCCCTGGGTTGCAGATCCGAACAAACCTGCTCCATTCGGTGATTTCCTCTCCTTTGACCAGGAAACCCCCTACAAACAGCCGATTGTCTCCAGCGTTATCTCAACCCAGCCGACCACATGCCCTGGCAGTGTCACCCTGACCGCCAAGGTGCAGGATACCCTGTCTGTTGTGAACGGTGAGGTTGTCTCATCCGTCAAGGCAGTAAGTTTCTGGTACTATTACGACGCAAATGATGATGGCCTGTTTAATGACAGTGTGAACTGGACACTGGCGGCTGACGCCACGCTAACCCCTGGCACCCTCAATACCTGGACTGCCACCTGGGACGCAACCACTTTGGCCAGAGGCAGGTATATCATAGGCGTACAGGCACTGGACAGCCAGTACATCGATGTCAACAGCAACGGTGTTTATGACGCTGGTACAGATATCTCCCTGCTTGACGACGGCATGACGCCGACTGAGGCAAAACATCGCACCATCTCTTACCTGAATCAGGCAGCAGTGGATGCCCTGGCGCCTTTCCCGGCAAATGAAACCTGGTTCGCCAACCCGGATGTTACCGGCACCCAGACAGCCATGGTAGGAATGGCGCTCAATGCCTGCGGTGTTGCGCCGTCATTGACCAAGGCAGCAAGTGCAGGTTTTGTGACAGCTGGTGCCAATGTCGATTTCACCCTTACAGTCAGTAATCCTCTAGGGAACGCAATCACACTGACCCAGCTGACCGACACGCTCCCTCCTGGCTTCAGTTATGTATCCACTACCGGTGGCACACTGACTCCGACTACCTCCCCCACAGGCGGAGCCACAGGAACAATAACCTGGACATTCTCTCCGGCTGTCACCATTGGTAACGGTGCAAGCGCCACCCTGATCTTCCGCTCCCAGGCTTCTGCCACGACCGGCACGTACACAAATGTGGCAGCTGCTGCCACCAGCTTTGGCACCTTAAACAGTAATCCGGTTGCGATTGCCGTCGGGGCACCAAGACTTACCATTGCCAAAGCAGCCAGCGCAACCAGTCTGAACCAGG
>JANNRW010000292.1:0-2215 GCA_031401815.1 Geobacteraceae bacterium
AAGCACATCTTCAGCCCATTGCCGATTGGCATTGAAGGTATCATCCTGAAAATAGATCTCTTTGATGCCGTATGCGTGGTGGAGCCATTCGATCTCGGCAATCACCGCCTCCGGCTTTCTGGTTCTTATCTTTGAACCCCAGAACACAGGAGTATTGCAGAACTTGCACTGACCGAAACACCCCCTTGAAGCCATGATGAACATGCTGGGGAGTTGGCCTTGGGGGTAAGGCCCACAATACTTTGATATCCCTTCCTTGCCGCCGATGAGATCAAGATTGGTTAGGGGCATGAAATCGAAATCCTGAATAAAAGGCCTGGGCGGGTTTATCACTCCGTCAAAACAGATCCCCTGGATGTCTTGTAATGATTTCCCGTCCACTATTTCAAGAATAGTTTCTTCACCCTCTCCATAAACTACAACGTCAATATCCTTAAAATCCCTCAGTATTTCTAGTTTTAACGCCGTCGGATGCGGCCCACCGGTGACGACAAGGATGTCTTTACTTATCTGCTTGACAGCTTGAGAAATTTCCCTGGCAGATCTGGTCTGGTAGGTATTCATTGTGATGCCGACTATATCCGGCTTGAACAGTCTTACTTGCTCTGCAATATCAGTATTGTCCAGACGGTCGGTTATCATCTGCAATTGAGATACTGCATGTCCCTTTTGCAACAACAGGGAGCCCAGCAAGAGCAAAGCGCCGGACGGGTATCCTTCCGCTTCCCTGGGAATATTCTCTTGGGGGCATATCAGCATGATCCTCATAGGAGCGCCTGCGTGTTTAGCAACATCAACCGCAAACCATCATAAGGGTCATGCAATATAACCTCATGCATCTTTATTACTTTCAATGACCTTGGCAATAATCTCCCTCCAACGTTTTTTCCAGTTCAAAATATTAAATGCGGCTTGAGATGTTTCCCACCCTTTTTTTTGAATAACCCGGCGTTCTTCAGGGAAGTCGAGGAGCCTTAGCAAGCCATCCTTGATTGATTCCGCAGTTGGCCAGCAGAGAATGCCATTATATCCATCGATTATTTGGGTAATCATCCCTCCCATGTTGGTCGCAAGTACCGCACATCCCGCTGACATGGCTTCGACTACGGCAAGGCAGGTGGCCTCTCCGCAAAGTGAAGGGATCACTGCGATATCATGCTGGCGATGTACATCCAGAGCCTCTTCAGTACGGTAGCAAATAAATGAAACCCGTGGGTCCCCGGCCAGTTTAGACTTCAAAAAAGCATCATCTTCGCCTTCTCCGGCCATGGTTATACGTATGTCAGGCCGTTTTTGCAGCAGGTCGGTAAAAAGGTCGGCAATAATACGTGTGCCTTTTTCAGGAAAGAATCTGCGGGCAAAAATGATTCTGACCGGTTCCTTCCCGGTAAGCTTGTCTCTTGAGTCATCCCATTCCGACAAAGGCGCAGGATTGGGATTGTAAAATACCTGCCCGTTGTAATTTGTGCCTCTGAAACTCCGATACCAATTAAGAAAATACAGGTCAACAGCCACGCGATTCAAACAGGTTTCAAAACGTCTAAGCCCGCGAAACTGACAGCGGTATCGAAAGATGGTTTCCCCCAAAGGTGTATGATCCATTTTTTTGAGTGTTAAAAGATCAATTGCAGCATCCCAAGCCAATCCGTTTTGCACGCAGATAGCCAACGGATTGCTGTTTTTTATTGCAAAGAAATCCGCTGCAAATATTTCCAGCTTGCCATCTTTACCAAGCTGTTTGTTTGCGAGATTGCGAAGGCTCTGTACAACCTTGGCATTTGAGCCCACGACACCGGGATAGCCCGGCACCCCAACAACCCTGGTGGATCCCCACATCACATCGAATGGGCGCGCAGCGCACTGATAAACAGTTACCTCGTGCCCCATTTCTTCAAGTATGGGGCAGAGGTAACTAATCAGAGTACCGATGCCTCCCCCCCCGACACTTATTCCGTCATCTTTGAGAAATTGAATAAAATATATAATTGCCTTCATTTGAACATATTCCATCCCTTCCCGAATGTCCCTTAATGGAGTTTTAGCACACGTCTTAGGAAACCAGGTTCTTCAATTTACGTATAATTCTGAAACAGAACACTGAAAGGTACTGCACCCTTCTCTTGCTCGTAATGATGGCTCTCAGATAAGCAGGATGATGACTGAAAATTTGCCACGTCTTATCAAACATAAATCGCTTGCCGACTCTAGCGGAAAG
>JANNRW010000293.1:0-3205 GCA_031401815.1 Geobacteraceae bacterium
TAATGGCTCTGGCCAGATACATGGCAGCGATGATGCCGAGGAGGAGTGCCAGCATCATCGTTGCCATAAGGATCGTCGAAACTCTCTGCACCTTCTGCATTGCATCCGTCGACACGGTTTTCAGTCTGGTGCTCGCCAACATTGACATGTCCTCGGTCTTGACGAGGAGATTGTTGCCGATGCGCGCCGCTTCCTGTTTGTTTTTGCTGATCTGCTCGGTATTGGCTGAGGCGGTTATATAGTAGCTCAAGGATTTCTGGTAATCCTGGATGATCGACTGCAACTCATCGATCTGCCGGGCGATCTCGGGGCTATGATGGCAGGAGGTGCAGTTTCGGGCGGCCTGTTCGAGGCCGGCAACATTCTCGACTATGTAGTCGAGATTGTTGCCGAGTTTGGTGTGAACCGTGTAGAGGTCTGACTGTACCGTCTGGATTGATCTGAGTAGCTGCTGGCGGAGGGTTTCAATCTGATGAAGGTTAATGAGACGGCTGAGTGTGTCGTTCGTATTTCTGACGTGCAGGTAGGCGAAGACTGCCCCCAGAGAAGATATCAGAAATATTATTAGAAATGACAGCATTATTCTCTGCTTCATTTTTCGGCCACCTTCACGAATCATTCCCCTCGGCGAGTTCAAGCGGTTTTATTGCCGGCTACAGTCCTGGTTCTGATAAGAAGGATACGTGCAGTCTAGAAATCATTTCCAGAGCGGAATAGAAGTACAGGACACAACCTCTTGCGTACTAATTGTTGCTGTAATTGTAGGTGATTACGTCAATCTTGCTTTTTTTTGCCATATCGAACACCGGTTGATAGTCCTTGGCGCTGGTTTCAATGAACTTTAGTGCGCCAAACTGCTGCAGAACGGCCTTCCCGTCAGGATCGGTGTGTAAGCCCAGCAGCGCCGACTTCAGCTTGACCGTAATCGATTCATGTAGGCCACGTCTGACACACAATCCGTTTGATGGAACGCGAGGCGATTCCGCAAGAATGATCAGTTCGCGGTCCACCCGGGGGTCGTTAGTTCTCTCCCGGTCATAGACACTGTGCTTGGCTGCCCCTATATCCGCCTTCCGGGTCAGTACGGCATTGATGGCCGCATCATGGCTGCCGGTAAAAGAAGTTTCGCTGAAAAAATGGTCCGTATCCGTAATGCCGTTTTCCCTCAGATAGGCGAGCGGGAAAAGATAGCCTGCTGTCGTGGCTTTATCAACAAATGCCATTCGTTTGTTTCTCATGTCTTTTACGCTTTTGATTCCTCCATCCTTCCTTACAAACAGGTAGCCATGGTAGGTGGAACTGCCGTCGAGGTTCACCGGACGTACCAGCGGGATAACGCCCAGTTTCTTGATGGCCAGGGCACCGGTGAAAGAACCGAAGAAGGCGCCATCCATCTTTTCAGAGCTGAACCGCTCGATAATGTTCCCATACCTGCTCAGGATGGTGAACGTCACCGTTACGCCGGTTTTCTTCGTAAGATACTCGCCGAGCAGTTTGAAGCGCTGTTTTTGCTTGAATACGTTCATCTCCGGCAGGACGCCTATCAGGATTTTTTGCTGTGCCGACTGCGCCAGCGAAGGAAACGGTATGCAGAGAGTTAGCGTGATGGAGCTGATAAAAACAAAACGAAGCAGGTATTTCATAGTGCACTCTCAGTACAAAATTAAGTCGCAGAATGTGCGATGTTTCATGATGTCATGCTGGTAAAATTTGTCAAGATTAAAGAAATAAAAAAGACGTAAACCTAATGGGTTACGCCTTAATGGGTGCTTTGTAATTTTATGTAAACCGTAACTTTTTTGAGTATGCCACATAAGTGTCTGGTGTGAGCGTTAGTTTAATCATATACGATGGTTATGTGTTATCGGCCATCATATCTTCATGGCCTTATCTCAACGCTCGTGCCATTTTGCACTACCCTGTTTATTTCTTCAATTTCTTCGTCTGTTACGGCAATACATCCTTTTGTCCAGTCAATCTCTGTGTGCATATCGCCAACCCACGAGAAGCCGTTCTTAATACCATGGATCATGATGTCACCGCCCGGTGAAACACCCAGTTCTTTTGCCCGTTTTTTGTCTTTCTCGTTTGGATAGGAAATATGAAGGGACAGATGATAACGGCTGTTTTTGTTTCTTGCATCGATAACGTAGGTTCCCTCCGGGGTTTTGTTATCACCCTGTCTTTCCTTGGGGCCATTCGGGTTTCCCCCCAAGGCTATCTGGTAGGTCTTGAGCGCTTTGCCCTTGGCGAACAACGTCAATCGGCGTTCTTTCTTTTCTATCAGAATCCTGTCTGCCGGTCCCTTCAGGAGGACAACGCCCTCTTTTTTTAGTGTAATTATCTCATTCTCTTTGTTCTTAACCTCTTGTTCGAGCGCTTCAATCTTTTTTTGCAGGGTAGTAATTTCATTCCCCCTGCCTTGAACCTCTTGCCGGAGTGCCTCAATCTGTGCCTGCTGCATAGCTATCGTCTTGTCTTTGACAATGACGTTGTTGATAGTAAATACCATCAACTCACTGTCCTTCCTGTAGTCGCTCCCCGGGTAATCCTTGATGAGTTTCTGAAAACATTCCAGAGCTTTCTGATAATCCTTTTGCTCATTCCCGGGATAGGCATGAATAATTCCCATCTCGAAAAGAACCCTGTCTCCCGCCGTGGGATATTTTTCAATAATCTGCTGATATTTGTTCAGAGAGGCCTTGTAGTCCCCTTGGCTGAATAAATCATTCGCTTCTAAAAAGGTTGTCCTGGTCCGAGAACCCTCATTGAAGTGACTGCATCCGCAGAGTAGCATTTGTGACAGTATGATGCAGACAAAGAATAAGTTTAAATACTTACCTGTCCCGCTATGCTTTATATTCATATTCGACGTCGTGTTCGTCGGTAATCTGTGTGGTGGTCGCAGAGCCATTACTCTCCCTCTTCTGATATGTCCAAAACATTGAACGTTGAAGCACACGGAAGTGGCAGAGCACCTAAACCCTGCCACTTCCTTTCCGGAACACTGACAACAAAGTTGTCAGCTTCCCATGAAACTGGACTACTTCTTCATTGAATTGCGGAAAACGCTGTCAGCCTTCTTCGCTTTCTCATCAGCGATCTTTGACTTTTCATCAGCGATATTCGCCTTTTCATCTGCGATCTTTGCTCGCTCCTCTGCCATCTTTAAAGCATTTTCTGCTCTGTTTGCAGCAGCTTCTGC
>JANNRW010000294.1:0-4226 GCA_031401815.1 Geobacteraceae bacterium
CCTGGTTACCCAAGGCCTGTCGGGAGAGCAATCCGGCATCGGTAAGGAGCTTGAGCTCTCGGTGCAGCGATCCGGTCGGCACTCCGGTCAGACGGGATATCTCCCGGACATGGAAATTCTCGTCGGAACGCAACAGCAAAAGAGCCAATATGCGCCGACGGTAATCGCTGAAAAGGGTTTCGGCAAGACCTGTCGACTTTCTCTGTTCTCTGTTTATTGTTGTTCTCTCCATGAGTGCGTTTGTAATCCAATTGAGAACGTTTTGCAACCATTTTTGCTATTGGAGTTCCTGCATAGAAAGCCAGTGTCTACTCTTGAATAAAGAAATATGCCTCAAAAGACCACTGTGATGGCTCGCAAACTCCATATATTCACAAACTTCAATTAAAAAGATAGTAAACACCAAGTCCAGCACTGACAAACCGCAAGTTGCGATTATCCATGTTACAAAGCTGCAAATAAAAAAACCGCTCTCCGGCAAATACCGGTTTAGCGGTTTATTATCTGTTTCTGTTCTCCCCATCCATTTTCATAATCATCCCGATAACATAAAAGTTTGCTCACAGTATAGCGGAGTCAGGAAAGAGTCAATAATTATTAGAGGGGGTAAACAGCAAGGATGGATAATTATGGAGATAAAGCACCAGTTACCAGGCAATTTTAAGCTGATCTGAATGCAATCTATTTTGAAGGTGATTCATCATGTGCTGAAAAACCGCCATATCTGGGATATGACTTTGGGCTATTATCATTCTTCATATTTTCAGATTCAAGAGCATTATCCTCTTCTTCAACTCTGCAAATTGTACTGATCCGTAATTCGCTTCCGGTAGGCATCGATCTCGGTTTCAAGTGATTTCAGTGTCGCCACTCTCTGCCGGATACTGTTCAGATGACTGTCTAAAAGCTCAGTCAGGCGGGGCATGATTTTGTCCGGTATCATGTCTTCCCGTGTGTAAAGATCTGCCAGCTCTTTCATTTCATCAAGAGTGAGCCCCAGAGTCTTGAGCTTCAAAACGAATTTAAAGCGCTTGATATCCGCTTTTTCGTAATACCGCACCCGCCCGTCAGTCCTCTTGGGGGGATCCACCAGACCCATTTTCTCATACAGTCGGATCGTCCTGGTTGTAATGCCGAGCATATCCGCCAGGTCGCTAATCTGCATATGGTCTTCGTTGCTAAGTCTCATACTTCACCTCTTGGTTAATGATTAGCATATAGAACCAGGCTGAATTCATTGTCAAGATTTTTCAGGAATCAGGAACTATTAGTTCAATATCGTCATACTGCTTACAAGCAAATTGCACTCATTGAAAAGATCAGCTAAACTTGTGACCGCATGAAATATCGAAGCCTGGATCTTGAGGTCAGACCGCATGATTATTCTCACTCTTCAAATTATTCATCTTGAAAATTCATCAGGAGAGTTGCCTTTTCCTGGAGCTGTTTCAACCCTCTCCAGGCTCGCCGACCCCCTTCTGCTGGACTCTTCACTGTCATGAATCCATCTCGCAAAGAGCTGTTACAGAGGCTGGATGAAACTGCAACGCCATGGGACATAATTGTCATAGGTGGCGGGGCTACCGGTCTTGGAGCTGCCCTGGACGGAGCCAGTCGCGGCTACAGAACTCTGCTTCTTGAGCAGGGGGACTTTGCGTGCAAGACATCAAGTCGCAGCACCAAACTTATTCATGGCGGGGTGCGTTATCTGCAACAAGGGAATCTTGCGCTTGTCCACGAAGCACTGCAAGAGAGGCATATACTGCTCTCCAATGCACCGCATCTGGTATATGACCTCCCCTTTGTAATACCGCTTTACACCTGGTGGGAGCGACCCTTCTACTCTATAGGAATGGCGTTGTACGACCTTTTGTCAGGAAAGCAGGGACTGAAGCATTCCAGATACGTTGACCTTGAAGAGACAATCAGGCTGATCCCGACTGTTAAACGAAAAAATCTTCGCGGCAGCATACTTTATCATGACGGCCAGTTTGACGATGCCAGACTGGCTGTCTCTCTGGCTCGCACTCTGGCTGATCTTGGCGGAACTCCGCTCAATTATGTCAGAGTCACCAGCCTGGACTCACACTCGGGACGGATATCTGCAATTAAAGCAACAGATTGCGAGAACGGCAGAGAGTATCTGCTCTCCGGCAGGGCAATTATCAACGCAACCGGAGTTTTTTCTGATGAAATAAGGCGAATGGATGAACCTCTATGCGCCCCCGAGGTAACTGTAAGTCAGGGAGCACATATTGTTCTTGATCAATCATTTTTGCCTGGTAACTGCGCAGTCATGATCCCTCATACAGATGACAGCAGGGTATTTTTTGCAATCCCCTGGCAGGGCCGGGTTATAGTCGGAACTACAGACACCCCTCTTTCCAGCATTACAGCAGAACCAGCTCCGCTGCCTGAGGAACTTGATTTTCTTCTGGCTCATGCAGGACGATTCCTTGAGCGTCAACCGACCCGCTCCGATATTCTCAGCAGTTTTGCCGGGCTCCGACCACTTGTGGGGGGAGAGTTGACTCAAAAGACATCGCAAATCAGCCGTGAATACCGGATCTCTGTTTCAGAGTCAGGGCTGGTCAGTATAACTGGCGGCAAATGGACTACTTATCGCAGCATGGCTGTCGCTGCTGTAGATGCCGCCATTCGAGAAGGGAGGCTCGTTTACTCTCCGTCAACTACAGAGTCAATTCATCTTCATGGCTGGGAGTTTCCATCAAACGGGACAGGGTCATTCGATGGTTACGGCTCAGAACGCAAGCAGCTCGAACAGCTTGCCGAGCATAACCCGCTCTGGAATGAACAGTTACACCCTCGCCTCCCCTATAAGGCAGGTGATATCCTTTGGGCAGTTCGTTTTGAATGGGGAAGAACTATTGATGATGTTCTTGCCAGGCGCACGCGAGCCCTTTTTCTGGATGTCAGAGCAAGCCGTGAAATTGCACCACGTGTAGCCTCCCTGATGGCATCCGAACTCGGACAGGACAGGGGGTGGGAACTCAGTCAACTGGAATCTTTTGAAGCTTTGGCCTTGCAGTATCTTCCTCAGGAATGCCGGTAAAAAATGGAGTCCATATGAATAGTTTCGCATATCTTGCCACAGGTAAAATGATTTCGCTCATGCAGGGCTTTTCAAAGATCAGGGTTAAGACCCACGGGCAGGAGTCAATTCCAGAGGGCTCCATAATTTTTGTTGTAAATCATTTTACACGTATCGAAACACTGCTTCTCCCCTATCATATCTTTACTCATACCAGAGTGCCGGTCTGGTCACTGGCTGACCACTCTTTTTTTGAAGGGCCTCTCAGCGGTTTTCTGGAAAAGATAGGGGCGGTTTCCACTAAAAGCCCTGATCGTGATCGCCTCATAGTCAAAAGCCTTCTAACCGGAGAGACAAACTGGATAATTTTTCCTGAAGGGGAGATGGTCAAAGACAAGGAGACTGTCTCAAGATCAACTTTTTTCGGACTACGCCCTGGCAGGCTTCGGACTGCACATACCGGGGCTGCAAATCTGGCGCTTCGGACCGAATTCTATCGAAAAAGGCTAAATTATCTTCTGACCGAAAACCCACTTGAAGCTGAAAGATTGATGAACATGTTCCAGATCGAAAACATGATGCCGATTCTGACCGAAAACACCTGGATTGTACCGATTAATCTGACTTATTATCCACTCAGGGCAAGAGAGAATCTCCTCAGTACCCTTGCCAAACGGTTTGCTCACAATCTTTCTGAACGGCTGCGTGAAGAGTTGTTGACTGAAGGAACCATGTTTTTTGAAGGGGTGGATATCGACATCCGGTTTGGCAAGGCCATTCCGGTTTCAGAATCGCTGACTTCACCCATTATCAGGAAGGATATGTTCTCGCTCAGGCAGATCAATTTTGACGACAAGCTCCCCTCCTTGCCAAAGATGCGGCTGGAAGCAACTAGACTCATGCAGCGTTTCATGTCCGATATTTACAGCATGACCACGGTAAATCATGATCATCTCTTTGCTTCATTGCTTCGGGCGCTACCCTTTGACAGGATCTCTGAAGATGATTTCAGGCGACGCGTATTTCTGCTTACCGACATGGTGCCGGACAAAACTTTGGTATATTGTCACCAGAGTCTGGAGATTGGCCAGGTTGCACTCCTGACAGATGACCGATATCATAAATACCGTGATTTTCTCGAAATGGCTCGTGAAACAGGGGTTGTAAGACACGA
>JANNRW010000295.1:0-6876 GCA_031401815.1 Geobacteraceae bacterium
ATGAAGTAACGATGCTACAGGTTGTACAGAGCGCCGGGTGAGAATCCTGCCGTGGGTGGGGGAATGCTCTTGAAAATTGGGTGGGGGAATGCTTCTGAAAAATCAGGTCAAAAAGTGGGGGAATGGTCTTGAAAAATCACATCGATGTACCTAAAAAGTCCTATGTCGAAGGGATACTGGGTGTTTATGAGCTTAATCGCATTGAGCTATTGCGCGACGTCTTTGTCTGGGGATACGAACGGTCTGTCAAACGCTACCTGAGTACCCGGGAAGAGTTGGGCGAGCCTGACCCATTTCGAATGAAGTACCGTTTGTTGCTAACGGAGATAATACGTGAGGTAGTCCTCAATGTTGGAGGACAAGCCAAGGATGTTGTCACAACCTGGGCCGCAGAAAACCTTCCGGAGGATGACCAGCAACGTTTCATCAATCTGGTACATGCCGAGCTGAAAGGCTTGCACGAGGGTAACATTGCCAGGTTTCGCCTGCGACCGGCGGAATTTGAGGTGTGGCAGGGGAGTGAATCGCATGTCCGCTAAAGAAGCAAAAGCCCGCATAAAGATAAACAAACGTGGCACCAGGAAGTGAGGAAGCTGCCACCTTGGGAGCCACTGCCTCTACTTAAACCGAAATCTGTAGTCCGCTGAGACGCTCCCGTGTTGCTCCCCCCAGAAAATCCCACAAACCGAGCTCTTTCAGGGTGCCCACCCGGGGAATGCCGCTGCTGTTCCAGCCCCGTTCTGCATAATAAACCCCTATAAGGCGACGGAGTTCACTCTTGCGGTTGTCCATGAGGAGCTGCCGCTTTTCGGCTGTGGCGAGACCGGCAATGCTCTTGCCGGTGATCCGCTCAACCTCGGCATCATGGTACTCACCCTCCTGTTCATAGAGGCTGTCCTCTGTCGGGCCGATGGCTCGTTCAGGGATCCAGTCGTAATTTACCGTCTCCCGGCCAAATTTCATGACGTTCATTACCCGCTGAAGGTTGATGTCCCGGTCGGTCTGGGCAAAGATCTGCTCCCAGTTCAGGTCGGTGCCGAGCATGCCGTTGTAGAAATCGGCATAGATATCCTGGGAGGCCGGGTTGATATAGACATCCTCCCCAACCCGCCTGGCCGATTCGGGATTAAAGACATCTACCCAGGGGAGCTTGCAGACCCCCAGGTTGTCATTACCCAGTCGTACGCGGGGATAGGTCATCAGCGCTCGGGCCTTATCCTGAAATGTGGGGAAGGCGCCGAGCAGATCAGCCTTGATAAGCCATGCAGCTGCATGGTGGGCACCAATATCGCTGGCAGCCGCATAGGAGCCCTGCATGGAGAGGGAGCGGTGGGTGCGATAGAAAGAGAAGGGGAGCCCCTTGGTCTGCATGGCAAAGAGCGCCAGATCCTCGCGCGGGTTGATTCCGGTCCGTTCCTGATAACGTGTGGCAACCCACCCGGCTGTCTGATTCATCCCCATACCGGCAGTTCTTGCCATGTCACTTTCGCCATGTGCCAGGCGGTGAATGAAGGCCAGAGCAGCAGCTTCGTCTCCCCAGGTCAGCTCCAGTCCATCGCCATCCTCCCTTGTCAGGTACCCCCTCTGGAAGCACTCCATGATAAACGCCATGATGGTGGCAGTCGAGATGGTGTCAAAGGCATAGTTGTCACAGTGCCAGTTGGCTTCCAGAATAAACTCGGCACTCCAGATCCCGAGGTTTGAACCGAAACCGGCAGCAGTTTCATACTCCGGACCATCCACCCAGACCTTCTCCCCCTGGTGGCTGCCGGAGACGAGCGTCACCCACCCCCCCTTGGTGCACTGGAGGTTGCAGCCGGGGAAGCAGCCATCCATCCCCCGGTGTTCGAAAAGATGCTCTGCATAATGTTTGCCGCAGATCAGATGCGCGCGCGGGTCTGACCCCTGCTGGAAATTGTGTACCGGTAGCGACTGATACTCAAGCTTGCTCATGAAAGTGATCAGCCCTGCGCTCCCTTTACGAGCCATCTTCAGCTGGATGGGGTCGATCTCCTTGACAATCGCATGGAGGCGTCGGCCTGCATCCCTGACCTTTTCCCAGTCAGCCGCTCCGTAAGGGTTATCGCCATGGGGATATTCCGCCAGTACAACAATGGCAAGAAGGTTTTTCCTCCGCATGACAGAGCCGATACCGGTGCGACCGGCCTGTTTGGTTCGCCAGAGCCCTTTGCCACCCTCTCTGGCCGGCTTGGTCACATCAAAATAATGACTGTTTATACAGCCGTAGTTGGTATGGATTGCGCCGGTGCCGGTTGACATGAAAGCGATGTTTCTCCGCTCATAGCCCGCTGCCGTAAAGCGCTCGGCAATATGGCGCTCAAGGTCAAATGCCTCATCATCATGGGGTGCTGCTACAATGGAAATCTCGTTGGTAAAGCCGTTGATGATGATCATGGTCTCCTGGTCGGCCTTCCCTGTCACCTGCAAGGCATCAAAACCTGCGTATTTGAGAAACGCGCCGAAATAGCCGCCAAAATTGGAGACTCCGGGAATGCCGGTCAGGGGGGAGAGGGCTATTGCCATTGCCTTGGCTGTGCCGGGAAACTGGGGGATTCCGCCCAAAGGCCCGTTGGCAAGGATCAGCGGGTTTGCCGGATCGGCAGGAAGCGTATCAGGGGTAATGGCGCGGTGGAGCAGGTAAAGCCCCAGACTGCGCCCCCCTGTGAAATAATCCCTTACCCTGGGGTCAAGGGGTGGCAGAGTAATGGCACTGTTTTCCAGATCGATGGCGAGAATGCGGTTGGTGTAACCACGAGAGATGGTCGTTTTTGCATAGTTCATTTATTGATTCCTTTACTGAAAGCCCCATTTAAATACACAAAACGCGACAATATACCTGAAAATCTTCGTTTATGTCAAGGTATCGGTACTACGCGCCCGTCTTCTGATAACCGTTGACTACATTCTGAATCCGCTATAATGTGAGCACACTTTTATGCTATTCATGAAAAATCATATTCACGTAACTTGTGCCATTATTGAGCGTGACGGACTGATCCTCGCTGCACAGCGGAGCGCCACCATGAGCCTGCCGCTCAAGTGGGAGTTTCCCGGCGGCAAGATCAATCAGGGTGAATCGCCGGAAGAGTGCCTGCGGCGCGAACTTGTCGAAGAGCTGGGCATTGCAGTTGCCGTAGGCAAGAGCCTCCCTGCCAGCACCCATCATTACCCGCTCTTTTCGGTTACGCTCTATCCATACCTCTGTACGATCGAAGCCGGAGAGATCGTCCTCCACGAGCATGCGGCCATCGCCTGGCTGCCGCCGGATGAACTGAAGACCCTCGATTGGGCAGAGGCGGATCTGCCGGTGATTGAGGAGTTTCTTGCCTTTGCGGAAGTGAGGATACGGGGAGTGTCCCGGATTTCCTCATGACACAGATCAATGCAATATCGTGACGAATGATATCGTTTGATGTAGTATGTTCCCCGGCCTCTTGTAGGCGATAAATACCCCTCAATAAATACAAAAACGAATGAATCGCATGAAGCTTTACAGCATTAAGTGTGCGGCATTCACAAGGCAGGAGGAAGTATGAGCACTCCGGAGCGGCGTCCGTTGGAGAGGATTACCTTGGCGGGATATAAATCTATCCGGGAACTGAAAAGTTTTGACCTGGAGCGCGGACTCAATGTACTGATCGGCGCCAACGGTTCGGGCAAGACCAATTTCATCCGCTTTTTCGAGCTTCTCGGCCACATGATGGACCCGAATAAAGGGCTGCAGAACTACGTCAGCGGACGCGGTCGGGCAGATGCCTTCCTGTTTCGCGGCATGAAGGTTACGCCGGAGTTCACGGCCCATCTCAAGTTCGGACTGAATGAATACGCTTTTGCTCTAAGAGCGGCAGATGACCGTTCGCTATTTTTTGCTCAGGAGTCGGCTCCTTTTGACGGACCGAACTATGGCAAGATCACGAACGATCAGGGGCGCGGACATCTGGAGAGCGCCCTGGTCAGGAAAACCGGCTTGAGCGCCAGCGAAAAGTGGGTGGTAGAGGCAATCCGCGACTGGCGGGTTTACCATTTCCACGACACTTCGCCTTCGGCGCCGGTCATGGGCTTGTGCAACATTCCAGACAACGATGTATTGCACGGCAACGCGGCGAACCTGGCGGCATTCCTGATGCGCATGGAAAGCAGCCATCCCGGACACTTTGCGCGTATCGTCGAGACCGTGCGGCAGGTTGCCCCCTTTTTCGGCTCGTTTGTGCTGAAGGAAGTAGCGGCAGGGCAGACGCAGCTGCTCTGGAAAGACCGCTATTCCGATCTGCTCTATTACCCTCACCAGCTCTCCGACGGCACCTTGCGCTACATCTGTCTCGCTGCCGTGCTGTTGCAGTCGAACCCCGCCTCCACGCTCATCATCGATGAACCGGAACTGGGGCTGCACCCCTTCGCCATCAAGCTGCTCGCCAGCCTGCTCCATGAGGCGTCACAGCGTGCCCAGCTGATCGTTTCCACCCAGTCTTCCCTTCTGCTGGACGAACTGACTCCGGAGCAGGTGATCGTTGTGAATCAGTCGGACGGCGAAACGGTGCTGGAGCGGCAGGACCCGGACAAGCTTACCGAATGGCTGCAGGAATACACGCTGGGGCAGCTGTGGGAGAAGAACGAGCTGGGAGGGCAGCCTTGATGGGTTGGCTGCGGCTCTATATCACCACCGAAGGGCAGGCGGAGCGGAAGTTTGCCGACGACGTACTGCGGCCGCATCTGGCCAAGTTCTCCATCGACGTGAAAACCCGGGTGGTGCTGACCAACCGAAAGCTGGGCAAGCGGGGGGGCATTCTGGATTTCGACAAGATCCATGGAGATCTGCAGCGGCTCATGCGGGAGGATCAAGAGCCGGAGGCCCGTTTTACGACCATGGTGGATCTCTATGCCCTGCCGTCCGAGTTCCCCGGCTGGGCGGAGGCGCGGGGGAGAACGGAGCCGAAGGAGCGCGTTGCCGCGCTGGAAGCAGCGTTTCAGTTGAATCTGGGCGACAGCCGTTTTCTGCCGTACATACAGCTGCATGAGTTCGAGGCGCTGCTCTACTGCGATCTGTCCAAGTTGCAGCAGAGGATTGCCGATTCGGAAAGGGCTTTTGCCGCTCTGTCCAAAGAGGTGCGGGGGATGGAGCCGGAAGAGATCGATGAAGGTGCGACAACCGCCCCGAGCAAGCGGATCATCAATCACGTGCCGATCTACGACCGGCTCAAGGTGCGCGTCGGCGCCCCTGCGGCGGCAGCAATCGGTCTGCCCCAGCTGCGGGCCAAGTGCCCGCATTTCGATGAGTGGGTGGGGCGGCTGGAGAGGTTGGGCGTTGAGGTATTGTAGGACAGATAGAATGTATTAATTTAGATTGATAACTACAGAGCCGCACCGCCGGGAATGACCGGAGGCGCGGCTTTTTTGTTTAACAAGGATCTGTTCTGCCTTAAAGACCCATTCCAGTCGGGCAACGGCATTTCGGGAATTGGGTCAGTTGCTGGCGTTGGGGGTATTGCAGAGGGTTGGGCAGGGGCGAGCGGCGAGGTATGAGTTGGTGATTGGTTAGATGATTATCGAGCAGAGTCGGAACGAGGATCAGGTGTAAGATCTTGGTTTTGCAGCTGCGTCAACTCCTTAGCTGTCATCTTGATCCCTTCAACCGCTGACGAAGAAAGAACCGAACGTAACAGCGCCCGCCGCCGCTTTTCGGGATCAAGCAGGAATTTGTTGGTTTGGCTGAGTGATTGCTGTTTCATACTGATATTTATACATGATTTCGCTGAGAATGTACACCGATAAGGATCCAAGACCTATTGCAGCCGGGCCACAGCCTTTCGGGATCTGGATCAGTTATTGGAAATAGGGGTATTGCAGGGGGTATGAGAGGGGAGAGCGGAGAGGTATGAGTTGGTAGTGCAGCAACTGAGATAAGTATACTGGACACGGAACATTTCGCAGGGCACGGGATTTTTTTTGAACCTGACTTTTAAGACGAAAATACGGGAAGTGTCCCTAGTTTTCCCCTAATATAAACTTTCTTGTCATACTGTAGCTTATAGGCTAATATGTGACCATACAGACCTTTCCATACGAAATTGATTATTACAAAACCGCTGAAGGCAAAGCTCCTTTCAAGGAGTGGCTGGAAGCGTTGCGCGATGTGAACGGCAGGGCAAAGATACGTGTCCGTCTTGACCGGGCGCGTTTGGGAAATCTTGGAGACCATAAGCCGGTTGATGAAGGAGTATGGGAATTACGAATTGTTTACGGGCCTGGTTATCGTGTTTATTTTGCGATGGAGGGAAACAGGCTTGTTCTGCTACTTATCGGCGGTGACAAAAACAGTCAGAAACGGGACGTCCTACAGGCGGTAAGTTACCTTCAGGATCACCGGAGGAGGCAGTAATATGGGACAGATGACGGAATATCAGAAAGACCTGATCGAATCACTGAAAGACCCCAATGAAGCAGCGGCATACCTGAATGCGGCTCTTGAAGAGGGAGACAAAGAGGCATTCCTGCTGGCGCTGCGCAATATTGCCGAGGCAAACGGCGGCATGAAGGCCGTGGCGGAGAAAGCTCACCTGAACAGGGAGAGTCTCTATCGTACCTTGTCACACCGCGGGAATCCGGAAATTCGCACATTGTTCAGTTTGCTGCATGGGGTTGGTCTGCGACTGAGTGTGACCCCGGAACAGGTGACAGCGTAAATACCTGACTGGCCTGAAGGAGAGGGGCAGGGCATGCGGAAGTGAGGATACGGGGAGTGTTCCTAGTTTTTCCATGGCCTGTATGATCCTCTGGAGAGAATGAATCTCCAGTTTACCGGTTCTAATAATTGTTGACTCCATTCTGTATCCGCTATACTGTGAGCAAACTTTTATG
>JANNRW010000296.1:0-3406 GCA_031401815.1 Geobacteraceae bacterium
GCATTTGTCGAACTTTTGACGGAAAACCCTTCTGCCTTGAGAATTGCGGCCAAAGCAGATAGATGCAGTGGCTCCTCTTTTTCTATGACGAACCGCTGATCATGGGACTGATCTACCAGTACAACCGGTGCGGCCAGTGCACCGACCGATAAAGCGTTTGAAAACAGTCCGAAGACTATTGCATGCATAATAGCCCTGCACAAGAGTCTGTTCATTGCTACCACCTACCCTTCAGTCAAAACATGCTCTTCATAGAGCTGTTCGATCCTGGCTTTATGACCACGTTCCACATCAGCAAACACCTTCAGAACATTCTTCAGCTTCTGGTCTTCGGTTGCTGCTGCGGCTGCCTCATAAAGCTTGTAAGCTGACTCTTCGGCTTTCATAGCAAAGGTCAGTATCTCCTGATAGGTCATGTCCTTGCGAAACTGGACATCGACAAGATACTGGGAAATCTGCATATCAGGGATCCTGACCTCTTTGTGGTTAGCAGCCTTATCAGTATCTATCCGGTTGAAGACCTCTTTGTGACCAGCCTCTTCGGCGGCCATCTCCTCGAACATCTTGCGGGAGGCAATGCTGGTACTGAGTTCGGCAGCTCGCTTGTACAGACGGTACGCCGTATCTTCGCGCTCCACGGCAAAGCTGATTATCTCTTCGAGGGTAACAAAATTCATGTGCTCATCTCCTCCTTATGGCATGTTAGTGTGCATTATAATTTATTGCACAACCGCACGATTGTCAACAGGATAATATTTGTCTGATTTAGTCGGCAAAGCGATAATTTCATTTGTAACCATGATGGCACTGTACAGAGCATAAATTATCATATTGACTTGCAGCACTGCTTAGGATATAAATGGGTTTCATTAAGCCATTTAAGGCGTTAGCGGATTTACAAAAAGCATTATGTCCCCTTCGTCTAGCCCGGCCCAGGACACCGCCCTTTCACGGCGGCGACGCCGGTTCAAATCCGGCAGGGGACGCCAATTCTGACCACAAAAAGACCCTGGGCGACCCGGGTCTTTTTTATTACTCCGCAGCAGGAGGGACTCCATGAAACTCAACGCATTACTTGCAGCTATAATACTATCATTGACCATCTCTTCGCTTTCGCTTGCGATGCCGGACATGAAACCACCAGCAGAACCGGTAAATACAGAGAGACCTTCCGTAAACACCGCCCCGATAGCAGGCAAGGTTCTGGAGGTTATAAACGCAAACGAATATACCTATCTGCTCATTGATATCGACGGTTTTAAAGACTGGGTCGCCGTCCCGACTCTTCATGTTGAGGTAGGAGAAGAGGTTGAGCTTCACACCGGCGTGCAGATGGGGGAGTGGAAAAGCAAGACACTGAACAGAACTTTCAAGCCGATCCTCTTCTCCAGCGGACCGACTGACAAATATAACGAAAAAAGGAAAACAAACGCCCATAAAGGCGCTGACATGAGTGCCCCGGCACCGGGAAACAAGAAATCCGAAGGAAAAGTTGTCGAAGGCCTCAAGATTGAAAAAGCAAAAGGCGAGAATGCCTATGACCTTGCAGAAGTATTTGCCAAAAAAACCGATCTGCAGAACAAAATTATTTCGGTGCGTGGCCAGGTTGTCAAGGTCACTACCGGTGTTATGAGCAGAAACTGGGTCCACATAAAGGATGGAACCGGCGAAAACGCTGCCAATAAGCTTGTTGTTACTACAAAGGACTCTGTCAACAGTGGCGATGTAGTCACCTTTAATGGAGTTTTTCACAACGATGTCGATTTTGGCGGCGGCTATCAATATGCCATCATCATGGAGGATGCAGTAGTAAAGTAGTGTAGTTTCTCATTCAGGCGGAGAGCTTTTTAACTGCTCTCCCTTTCCCATCGCTCACTGACCCCCCTGCCGTTCAGTAATTCCTGACTACGCAGCTACAAGTCCGGTTGGCGACGATGCCAAAGCCGCCCTGCTTCACAAAGTCTGCTCAGATGACCTTAAGGCAAGATGTCATCACATCAGCTCTGTGAACTCTTCTGGATAAATGTGCCGTGCTTCAAAGACGGCCTGTTATTCGCCCGACTTGCCGTTATATAAAGGAATTACAATGACATTCGAAGAACTCAACCTCTCACCGCAAATACTGAAAGCAATATCCGCCTGCGGCTACACAACTCCAACCCCGATCCAGGAACAGGCAATCCCTGTTGCCCTTGCAGGCCATGACCTTATCGGTTCTGCCCAGACCGGCACCGGCAAGACCGCAAGTTTTGTCCTTCCGGCTCTCCAGAAACTTTCTGCCCCTTCAACAATGAAAGGCAAGGGCCCGCGCATTCTTGTGCTGACTCCGACAAGAGAACTGGCGAACCAGGTTACTGACGCTGTCAAGAACTATGGTCGCTTCAGCCGGATTAAAAGCGGCGCCATCCTTGGCGGCATGTCTTATCGTGAGCAGCTTCGCCTCCTCTCCCAGCCGGTTGACTTCATCGTCGCCACCCCTGGCAGACTCGTTGACCATCTCGAAAACAGAAGAATTGACTTCAGTCGCCTCGAAATGCTCATACTTGACGAAGCTGACAGAATGCTCGACATGGGCTTCAGTGAAGACATTGACAAGATAGCCGCAGCAACACCGGCTGGACGCCAGACACTCATGTTTACCGCTACCATGGATGCAGCTGCCACTAAGCTTGCCAACCGGATGCTGCACAATCCCCAGCGGGTAGAAATCATCGGTAAAAAAGTGACCCTTGATGAAATTGAGCAGAGACTGCACGTAGCCGATAATTTCCAGCACAAGAACAGACTGCTGCAACACCTGATCGCTGATGTCGAGCTTTCCAGTGCAATTATCTTCTCTGCCACTAAAAAAGACGCTGATGCCCTTGCCCAGGATCTCCACAGCAAAGGGCATTCTGCCGGAGCACTCCATGGCGATATGAGTCAGGGTGCCCGTAACCGGGCAATCTCAGATCTGCGCCGCGGCAAAATAAAACTGCTGGTGGCAACTGATGTGGCGGCACGTGGCCTTGACGTAAACGGCATCAGCCATGTCATCAACTTTGACCTCCCCCGCTTTGCCGAGGACTATGTGCATCGTATCGGCAGAACCGGCCGTGCCGGTGCTACAGGAACAGCTATATCGTTTGTCTCATTGAACGAACTCAGCTATCTCGATAAAATTGAACGCTTTATCGGCCAGAAACTGCCACGACAGGTTATCATCGGTCTTGAGCCAACGCGGGAACTGCCGCGTCTGCCAGTCGGCGGTGGAAAAGGATTCCCCGGCCGTGGCAAGAAACCGGGCGTTTCAAATGCTGCGGGCAGAGGATTCAAGAAAGAGGTCGGCACTGCGCCGACAAGTGATCGCCGCCAGAAATGGGGTGCTCCAAGAGCGCAGAAAGAGGTTGTTGTTGAGTACAGAAGA
>JANNRW010000297.1:0-22418 GCA_031401815.1 Geobacteraceae bacterium
TGAATGACTACATTACTATTGCCATCCCTAAAGGGCGGATCCTCGAAGAGTCGGTAGCACTTTTCAGCAAGGCAGGGATCGACTGCAACGAGCTTCTGGGGAACTCCAGAAAACTTATCTTCGAAAACAGAGCCCAGCGAATGCGTTACATGATCGTTCGGGCAACTGATGTGCCGACTTATGTTGAGTACGGATGCGCCGACCTGGGGATCGTCGGCAAGGACACTCTCCTGGAGCAGGAGAAAGATCTCTACGAACCGCTGGATCTGAAATTCGGCTACTGCAGGATGATGGTGGCTGAACCGGCTGGCCTCGCAAAAGAGGATGACCCTTCGCGCTGGTCAAACATCAGGATCGCCACCAAATATCCGCATGTGACGGAAAAGTATTTTTCCTCCAAAGGGATCCAGGTCGAGATAATAAAGCTTTATGGCTCTATTGAACTTGCGCCGCTGGTCGGGCTTTCCGAGCGGATTGTTGATCTGGTCTCCACTGGTGAGACACTAAAGCAGAACGGTCTGGTTGAGGTCGAGACCATTGCCGAGATCACCACCCGGCTGGTTGTCAACAGGGCGAGTCTTAAGACCAAGCACAAGCGGATTACTGAAATCATAGAGAGTCTGGAGAGACATATATGAAATTCATGCATATTCATGATGCTGACTTTGAGCAACAGTTTGCCGATATACTGTCGCGGGGCGAGAGTGCCGGTCTTGAGGTTGAGCAGGTGGTTCTCGACATAATCAAGGCAGTCCGCGAGCATGGGGATAAAGCGGTTCTGGAGTACACCAACCGCTTTGATCGGCTTGAGGCTGCTTCAGTCAGCTCCCTTGAAGTAACTCCCGGTGAGATCGATCATGCCTTTACCCAGGTGTCAGAAGATGAGATTGCCGCACTCAAACTGGCTGTCTGCCGGGTAGCATCCTTTCACGAAAAACAGAAACAGCAGACCTGGCTTTCAACCGAAGAGCCGGATATCATCCTTGGCCAGATGGTAACCCCGTTGCAACGGGTAGGTATCTACGTCCCTGGCGGCAAAGCCAGTTACCCGTCCAGCGTCATCATGAACGCCGTGCCAGCCAGAGTGGCCGGCGTACCTGAAGTTGTCATGGTTGTACCAACGCCGGGAGGAGAGACCAACCCTCACCTGCTGGTCGCGGCTCGTCTCTCCGGTGTGAACAGGATATTCAGGATCGGTGGAGCACAGGCAGTTGCGGCTCTGGCCTATGGCACAGCAACAATTCCGAAAGTGGACAAGTTCACCGGCCCGGGGAATATCTACGTTGCTACAGCCAAAAAACTGGTTTTCGGTCAGGTCGGCATCGACATGATTGCAGGCCCATCTGAAATTCTGGTCATAAACGACGGGAGCGGCAGACCTGCACATATTGCCGCGGATCTCCTCTCCCAGGCTGAACATGATGAGCTTGCATCATCAATTCTGATTACAACGGATCCTGCTTTTGCCGAGAAAGTGGTTATTGAGGTTGAGCGACAGCTAAATGGCCTTTCAAGGGAGAGTATCGCCCGTCGGTCATGGGGGAGTTACGGAGCAGTCATCATTGCAGCTTCTCTGGATGAGGCAATAGACTTTTCGAACCGTATCGCTCCGGAACACCTTGAGCTCGCTGTAAATGACCCGTTCCCCCTGCTGGGAAAAATCAAGAACGCCGGTGCCATTTTTCTGGGGCATTTCACCCCGGAAGCGACCGGCGACTACCTGGCCGGCCCCAACCACACACTCCCGACCGGCGGGACGGCTCGTTTCTTCTCTCCACTCTCTGTAGATGATTTCATGAAGAGGTCTTCGATTGTCTATTTCAGCGAGCAGGGGCTCAACCGGCTTGGCGGGGATATCGTCCGGATTGCGGAGCTGGAAGGTCTGGATGCGCATGGCAAGTCCGTATCCATCCGTATGAAAAAGGATATGAAGTAGCACCGGGAATTCGGTTTTTAGTACCTTGGAAATAACGGCAAATCATTTAGTTCCAAGGCCTTAAGGGGTGTCTCAGTAATTTCGTAACAAAATTATGGTGGCCAGATGAGTCTTATTCTTGATGCTCTTCGCAAAACTGAACTCGAACTGAAAGCAAAGCGCCATGGCGGAATTGATCTGCGCCCTGAAGTGCTGAGTTATCGTGGCATGCAGCAAAAGGGGTCGCACAGACGACTGTTACTTCTTGTTGTCGGCGGACTCTTTCTGATAATTGTGATCGCAGCAGTTATATTCATGCAGAGGGGGGGGAATGGCTCCCTGACAAAAGCTGCTTTGCCAGAGCCGCCCAGGAATAGCGCAGCAGAGTCACCCTCTACTCCACTGCCCCTGACAGAGCCGATAAAGACATTACCTGCACCAGCAGGCAATGAGATTAACAGGCCGGATACCGCAAAGGTCGGCTCTCTTCAGCCCCGGTTGGTCTCAACCACAGTTGTCGGAGCAGATGATATCACGATTTCAGGAATTGCCTGGCAGGATGAGAGAAGCCTGCGCCGGGCTGTCATTAATGGCTCTCTGGTTGCAGAAGGGGCGGAAATTCTGGGGGCAAGGGTCATGGAGATAAAAGAGAGTCGTGTCAAATTTTCCCGCAACGGCCAGCTTTTCGAACTCTTGTATCCATCAGTAAAAGGCAAGTGACAAGGCCGATTCAACCTCTGACCACATAAACCGAACATTTTGCATTTCTGACAATCTTGTCGGAGACACTTCCGAGAAGTTTCCGTTTAATAAATCCTTTGCCGGTGCTGCCGATAATTATGACATCTATCTCTTCACGTGCCGCATATCCGAGCAATTCGTCAACCGGATCACCATAAGCAACTTTTATCTCCAGCGGAATATCAGTTTCAGCAGCGTTTTTTTCAACCACGTAAAAAATCTTTTCTCTCATCTCATTCCATTGATCAGTCTCTGTTACAGGTGTTGGTGGAACGAAATCCGTAAAGGTTGTTCGTGGCGCATTGGGTAGCACCAGCATGGCATATACCTTGCTTTTGAACTGACTCCGATTGCATGCTGCAAGGCGCACCGCCTCTTCTGCGGCCTTGTCCGACATTGGCGATCCGTCAATTGCGACCAGTATTTTCTTTCGTAATGTAAGCATCTCTACCACCTCTGGACAAATATTGGATTATTCCGCACAGGTTTAAATAAAAATATCCTTAAATTTCCCTATTGACAACCATAAAACACTATTCTACAATCTTATCTGTTGATTTAGCTCTGATATCATATGTATTTACTGCCAACTTTATTTTCTTGTCACGCTACCGGCATAAGACAGAATCTTATATTAGAACAGCAGTTATTCGCAAGGATGTAACCGGCCAGACAGATGTCGATACAAAATGCAGGGCCAGATATTCCCACGCTTCAATAATTACTTGACTAAATCTTTAATAGTAAGCTATCAAATAATGTTTGAATATAATTACGGAGCTAATAATCATGGCAAAAAAAGACAAGTCCGAGTACATCATTCAGGCAGTTGATCATGCACTTGATCTTCTGGAGCAGTTTCAGGGGGACATAGACGAACTGGGGGTGACAGAGCTGAGCAAACGGCTGAAACTTCACAAGAACAATGTTTTCAGGCTGCTCGCAACTCTTGAGTCCCGTAGCTACATCGAACAGAACCGGGTTACGGAAAACTACAGACTCGGTCTGAAGACACTGGAACTGGGGCAGACATTCATCAAGCAGATGGGTTTGCTGAGACAGTCCAGACCGGTTCTCGAATCTCTGGTAAAAGAGTGCAACGAAACTACATACGTTGCCATTCTGAAGGAATCACACATAGTCTATCTTGATGTTGTTGAAACAGATATGACCGTAAGGGTTGTGCCTCGTGTAGGCTCGCGTCTCCCGGCCTACTGTACTGCTGCCGGGAAAATCCAGCTCGCCTACATGACAGAAGAGGAGCTGGATCACTTTCTTCCGGTCAAGGAGATGAAATCTTATACGCCCAACACGATCACCGACAGGGAGACCCTCAAGGCTCACCTTCGCGACGTAGCCGATCAGGGTTATGCACTGGACAACGAAGAGATGGATATTGGGGTCTGTTGTGTCGGCGCACCTATTCGTGATTATACCAGACGGATCATAGGTGCGGTCAGCATATCCGGCCCTTCCATGCGTTTTTCAATGGAGAGGATGGAAAAAGAGCTGATCCCTCTGGTGAAAAGAGCCGGTGAAGACATCTCTACAAAGCTTGGTTTTCACAAGTAACAAACTCTGAAAAGGGAGTTGCGAAATCTGGATTCATGTAACGGCAATGTCATCTGACTTTGCCGTTATTTTTCAGGCTTATTTCCCAAACTCTTCCCTGCATATTTTCAGAACTTTTTCCTCAAGCTCAGCTTCAGTTCCGTTATTTTCTATTACCAACCTCCCGTACTCTCTTTTTTCCTCCATCGGCATCTGCGCGGCCAGTCGACTCTCTGCTCCCCCCCTGCTGATTCCGTCTCTTTTCATCAGTCGCTGAAGTTGCGTCTCCTTATCAGCATATACAACCCATATCTCGTCAACTCGATCTGTCACCCCGGCTTCAATGAGCAGCGGCGCCATGTAGAGGAGTACCGGGACTCCGGCTCTGCGGAACTCGGAGAGTCGGGTTTCAGCCAAACTCTTGATGGCCGGATGCACTATCTCCTCCAGCTTCCGGCGCAGGGGGGGGGAGCTGAAAACAGCTTCTGCTGCTGCCGCCCGGTTCAAAGTTCCATCAGCATGAAGCAGGCATTTTCCGAAAAGCGCTTCAATCTCCAAAAGAGCCGGTCTCCCCGGGAGAACCGCTTCGCGGGCAAGTTGATCGGCATCAAGAACCGGGACTCCGGCTGCAGCTATTATCTTTGCAACAGTACTCTTTCCTGAAGCAATCCCGCCGGTAAGCCCTATGATCCTCATCTGCAATCTCCTCAAACAAGCATCTTTCCATCTATAAGAACAGGTTTTTGACCCCCATCTGCCATTATGGCTATAAGAGTCGGATGATAAAACAGATAATCCTCATGAAACTGGGTGCTTACGACTCCTCCAAATCCGGAGTTGTCCCCCAGTGCAACATGTATGGTGCCGAGGATTTTTTCAGCTTCAAGAATGTTATCCGGACGACTCGCCCTGTCGTTCGTACCGATACCGAGCTCTGCAATATTTCTGTTTTTCCGGTTTTCAGCAAATTTTTCTGACAGCCATTTACTATGAGGCTCTTCGCCATGAATCTCTGTTACCTCCCCCCTGCATACTGTCAATTTAAGTGGCGTGACCAGTTTGCGGGTAGGTGCATACTCTATGACCAGAACCCCTTCTGCCGTACCTTCAAGGGGTGCCAGGTAAACTTCGCCGGCAGGGAGATTGCCAAAGCTCCCTGGAGCGGCAAGCAGGCCATTGTCTCCCTGAGCTGTTCTGGACACCTTGCTCAAGCTTAAATGTGTCCCATTAGGTGTGGAAATAATCAGTCTGACAGCTTCGTTAATCGCTGTTTCAAGTATCCTGGTTCGCTCGGCCAATGCATGCCAGTCTACTGCCATGGAGGTGAAAAACATCTCCGGATCAAAATGAGGGAGACTTGCAAAGCGCCCCCCGGCGACATTTACCAGATGGCGAAAACGTGTATGACTGGTCGAGTTGTTCGACATGGCGACAACTACGTCGGCAACCTGATCATGGCCGGAAGATACAATCTTTGCCGCAAGTTCGAGCTCATCAGAAGTTACCTCTTTTTTCAAAAGAGTTGTCAGCAGATTACCCTCTCTGAGTTCTGCTACTATCTGTTCGCCAAACACCCTAATCCAGAGCCCTTCAGGCGGCTCTGCCCCTGAAGCTGAGGTAGCCGGAAAATCGTAAAAGCCTGCGTTGCCGAAGTTGGAGTCAGCATAAAGAGCCGCCTGAATGGCTGTTGCATGCAGTCGGATGCGCCTGTCACGTTCGTATGCAGGAAGATCTTCATCCGGGCGGATGGTGTCGCTGAAAACAATGATTTTCTCTCCTTCTGAGAGCCCCATATTAATCTTAAAAAGCGACGCGAAAGCGCTTTGCAGGTCATTTGGTTCCATTTATCAACCTCCGGTGTTTATACTGATTCCAATCATATAGCAGAGGAGTTGCTCTGAAGCAATCAGTCCGCTCGAGCCTGAGAATTTTTCCTTGATTTGCCGACAGGGACTGTGTTAAAACCTGCATACTGTATACAATTGCATGCCGTGACTTTATTCAGTAATAACAGCTAGTTAGGCGGCGCTGTAGCATATCTTATTATTAATGTTCTCCGGAGGCTTAAGTGGCACAGGTGGTTTTTTCCAGCTGGGGAAGAAATATTATCGATAATCGCAAGGATGGTGAAGGCAAGGATGCGATCTTCCGTCTTCCGGTTGCCCATGACGGCGAGCATCCGATGGCAGCTTTCATGGGGTGGGATGGTTTCATCGTCTTTGACCCGAGTGTTGATATTCCGGTAATGGCTGCCGAATACATGAAAAGAGTCCAGACTCTTTACTGTTGCGGCAAATGTACTCCAGGTAAAAAGGGGACAAAGGTTCTTGCCGATCTTCTGGCATCAATCCTTGAAGGGGGCGCAAAAGAGTCTGATCTTGCCATATTTGAAGACCTGACAGAACTTCTGAAAAATTGCAAGTGCACACTCTGCCAAAGCTCGACAGTGCCTGTAATGGACGCTGTCCGTTATTACCGCGAAGAGTTTCTGGCAAGAATAAACAGCGCTGTTTCCAAAGGGAAAGAGCATCGCTTCATACATAAGTATACTGCCCCCTGCCAGGACAAATGCCCTGCGCATATAGATATTCCAGGCTATATCGAAGCAATCAAGGAGTATCGTTTTGACGAATCTCTGGAGATAATCCGCGACAATATGCCTCTTCCGTCTGTCTGCGGACGTGTCTGCCCACACCCGTGCGAAACAGCCTGCCGCCGAAAGAACGTCGATGAGCCGATCAGCATAATGGTGCTGAAACGATCAGCTTCTGACTATGAATGGCAGCATCAGGCAACCCCGCCCATGCAGCCGAAAGCCCGAAAAGAGAAGAGTGTCGCCATTGTCGGTGCCGGCCCTGCCGGGCTTGCAGCAGCATACTACCTAGCGCTGGAAGGCTACCCCTGCACCATCTATGAAGCCCTTCCCGAAGGGTTTGGCGGCGGGATGATAGCCGTAGGAATCCCTTCGTACCGTATGCCTCGCCACACTCTTCAGCGAGATATCGATATCATCGCCTCCATGGGGGTAGAGATTATCTATGATACCCGCATCGGCAAGGATATTTCGCTGGCCGAACTCAAAGAGAAGTTTGACGCAGTACTGCTCGCCCCAGGAGCCCACCGATCAAAACCGATGGGGGTCGAGGGTGAAGACGCCGGCTACAAGGGGTTTCTTAAGGGGGGGATAGATTTCCTTCGTGAAGCTTACATGGGTAAACCGACCGGGATGGGTAAAAAAGTTGTTGTTGTTGGTGGCGGCAACACTGCCATCGACTGTGTCAGGGTCGCCCTGCGAGAAGGTGCGGAGCTCTCCTGCCTTGTTTATCGCCGCTCCCGCAAGGAGATGCCTGCGGATGTCTGGGAAGTGGATGGAGCTGATGAAGAAGGGGTACATTTCGAATTCCAGGTCTTGCCGACAAGGGTTCTAGCCGATGAGAGCGGTCAGATCACCGGTGTAGAGTGCGTCAGGATGGCTCTTGGCGAGCCTGACGCTTCAGGACGGAGACGGCCCGAACCTATGGCCGGAAGCGAATTTGTCATCGAATGCGATACTGTCATCCCGGCAATAGGGCAGGATCCTGATCTCTCCTTCATACCGCCGGACTCAGGGATTGACATTACAAAGTGGAATACAGTTGTAACAAAATTTGTACCCCTCAAAGGGGCGGATGGCAAGGGGCTTAAAGATGGCATGGGGAACGAGCTCGCCCGTACCCTGATTACAGATCTTGACGGTGTTTTCGCCAGCGGCGATGCAGAGATCGGGCCGCTTACAGTCGTAGCCTGCGTAGGCAATGCCCACAGGGCAGCGCGGGTCATCCAGCGGTGGCTTGAAGAGGGGAAGGCTTACATCACGGATGATGAGTTGATGGAAGATATTCTCAGCTACCTCCCTGTTTATGACAAAAACGAACAGGTTCCCTGGCTTGACTCGGCAAAGCGGGCGCACCAGGCTGAGATACATGGCAAGGAGCGGGCAAGCAGGGGAAACTATCAGGAAGTTGAACTCGGCTTTAACAACAAGCAGGCTGTTGCAGAGGCAGAGAGATGTTTGCGATGCTATCGAATGGCAATGGCTGCAGTTTAAAAAAACAGGCTTTTGGCATTAGGTTTTAGGCATTAGGCTTCAGGCTTTTGGCACTTTGCATCAGGAATAAGGTTTCCCAGATCACAGAGCCCCGAGCCCAGAGCCCCGAGCCCAGAGCCTGATTTCAGGAGTCACATATATGGTCAGTTTGACGATTGATGGGAAAGATATCACTGTTGCCCCCGGGACAACCATACTTGAAGCTGCCAGCCAGCTTGAAATAAGGATCCCAACTCTCTGCTGGCTGCAAAAGGTCTCTCCGACCGGTGCCTGCCGGATCTGCGCAGTCGAGATTGAAGGGGTTGACCGCCCGATGACAGCCTGCAATACACCGGTGAAAGACGGAATTGTAGTAACTACCCAATCGGAAAAACTGACCCAGATCCGAAAAAAGATAATGGAGCTGATGCTGGTAAACCATCCACTGGACTGCCCGGTCTGCGACGCTGGTGGTGAGTGCGACCTACAGGACAACTGCTATGGGCTGGAGGTTGCGAAACAGGAGTACTCAGCCAGGCTGGAGCGCCGTCAGATCCGCTATGACTGGAAGCTGCTCGAAAGTGATCCCAATCGCTGTATTCTCTGCGAAAAGTGCGTCAAGGTTGACCACGAAATAGTTGGTTGCGATGCGATCAGAATCGTTGACAAAGGGGACGCAACCATCATTGATACGCATGACGGCCAGCCGCTTGACTGTGAATTCTGCGGCAACTGCATAGCTGTATGCCCGACCGGCACATTGATCAGCAAACCGTTCAAATTCAAGGGGCGTCCCTGGACATTTGATGTTACAGAGAGCATCTGCCCGTTCTGCAGCACCGGCTGCCAGATCGAATATCACTCGAAAGATGGCCGCATAGAGCGTGTCACCAGTGATGACAGCAGCTTCAACGAAGGGAACCTCTGCATCAATGGCCGTTTCGGCTATGCCTACCTTAACTCTCCGGAGCGCTTGAAGTCACCGCTGGTCGATAAGGTAGCAACAACCTGGGAGAGTGCGCTTGATGCTGCCGTGACCCGGATAAAAGCGATCACTCCAGGCGCAATGGCAGGCATTGCCTCGCCACGTCTTACCAATGAAGAAAACTTCCTCTTTGCCAGGCTGTTCAAGGAGGTGATTGGTTCTCCCCACCTTGATTCAGAGGCGCGTTTCGGATTTGCCCCTGTCATTGATACTCTAAAGAGTCGGCTCGGAATTGATGGTGCCAGTGCAACCATAGACAGAATCGACAACGCTGATGCCATCCTGTTGATAGGCTGCGATCCGGGTGCCGAGTCTAGCGGCGTGGAGTACAGGATCATCAAGGCTGCAACAAAAAATGACGCAAAACTCGTTGTTGCCAACATGCGCCGGATCAAGCTCAAAAAATTCGCCAACTCTACTCTCCAGTACAGGCCAGGAGGCGAAGTCGCCCTGCTTGTCGGCATTGCCAAGATCCTCTCTGAAGTAGCAGGTTGCTCTTCAGAGAGCCTGAAGGAGGCTTTTGCCGAAAGTTCGCTTTCTGAGCTTGCAGAGACCGCCGGAGTGACCGAAGCTGCCCTCAGGGAAGGAGCCGCGCTTCTTGCCGGGAGCAAGAGAGCTGCCATTATCTTCGGAGTTGACATCATCCGCAGCAAATTTGCCACAGAAGCTGTCTCAGCGATTGCCAACCTGGCCATTCTGCTTGGAGCAGTCGGCAAGGAGGGTGGAGGAATCTTTCCGATTGACGAAAAGAACAACACTCTCGGCATGCTGGAGATGGGGGCAGCCCCTGGTGAAAACGGACTTGATATCAACGGTATTGTTGAAGGGATTGAAAACGGGGCTATCAAAGGGCTTTACATCCTCGGAAGTAACCCGCTCGGGTCATTTCCTGACAATCGCCGCATCAAAAGAGCGCTGGAAAAGCTTGAGCTTCTGATAGTTCAGGATATCTGTGCAAACGAGACTACCGGAGTTGCCCATATACTGCTCCCCGGATCAGCCGCAGCCGAAAAGAGCGGCACCTTTACAACACCTGACGGTCGTGTGCAGTCCCTGCAGCAGGCAATTGCCCCTCCTGCCGGTGCCTGCGCGGATCTCTCCATTCTCGCGGCACTGTATAACGCCCTTGCCGAGAAGTCAGACAAGATTACCGTTGAATCAATGACAGCCGAAATCGAGGGGTCAAATCCCCTCTATGCCAGCGCTTCACCACGTCCGACAGATGCTGTTGCCCTCTCCTGCATGCCTGTTACCCCCCCAAATCTCCCGACAGCCGGAACAACACTACTGGTAGGGCCTTCCCTTTTCCATAACGGGACATCCACGATCAACTCCGAAAACAATCTTACAGTTGCAATAGAGGGTTATATTGAAATATTTCCTGAGGATGCGGCCAGATTTGGAGTAACAGAAGGGACACTCATAACGGTAACTGCAAAAAATGGCTCCATAAGGGGCAAGGCAAAACTCTCAGCCAATCTCCAGCCAGGTCTGATCTTTGCCCCTTATCACTTTCCCGAACTTAACGCTGCTGCGCTCCTTTCCGGAAACAGCAACTGTGTGGCAGTCACTCTGGGCAAGAGCTGAAAATACGCTCAAGATTTTATGAGCATTTCAGGGTTTATCCGCTGTTATCAGCCTTTATCTGTGGCTGATTCCGTTATTAAAAAAGCCCTCTGACACTACTGTCAGAGGGCTTTTTTGTTAACATTGCGCAGAGCCAATACTCCTCCCTACATTGAATAACCTACCCTGAACGCGCCCCAGTGCTCACCCGCGACATATACCGGCGCTGAAATATCCCACATCTTTTCACCTGTATCCCTGTTGTAAGCCTGCACCAGTACATCTTCCAGATTCTGAGCCGCAGCCAACCCTACAGGATCATTAAAAAGCCTCTTTGTCCGGTTGTTCACCTTGTCAATTTCCGGATTACCTGTAAGCGGTTTGCTGTATTTTGTATTGTGGGTAGGGAGATAGCCGTTTCTGTCAACCAGAACCGCAAAAAACAGCTGGTCATCAGCAACAAGATAGTCATCCAGAAGTTTCTGGAAATTCAGATCAGTGAAGGAATCATAGGCAGTATGATATTTCTGGGGATAGGTGCCCGGAATCGGAACATAGTCAGTGTCAAAGAGCTGCTCTTTGGTCAGAGACCCTGCTTCGAGCGCATCTGAAAGAAGTTTTGCCATGACTACAGATCCTTCCAGAACATGTTTTTTCCCTTTTTCCTGGATCTCCTCCTCAACAATATGCCGGAGCTGTTCCGTGAGTTGAGTAATATCCGTAATTGCCCGCTCTGTCTCCTGCGCTCTATCTGCCGCACTATGCGCCACATCACGCACTTCGTTCATTGTCTCGGCTATCTGCTGGCAGGCTGCTGTCTGCTGCCTGGTGGAGAGAGTGATCTCCCTTGCCGCATTGGTCGTACTGTCAACTACCTTGATAAGCTTGGCAAAGGATCTGTCCACATTATCGACTAGTCCACTCGCCTTCTCAACAGCCTTGCTCCCCTCCTCGGTAACGATTATGGTCAGGTTTGTGGCAGAACGGATCTCTTCTATCAACACCCTTATCTCTTGCGTTGCATCAACAGTACGCTCGGCCAGCCGCCGCACCTCCTTGGCAACCGCTGAGAAACGCTTTCCATACTCTCCGGCACCCGCAGACTCAATGGCAGCATTTAGAGCCAGAAGATTTGTCTGATCGCTTATGGCATCAATAATTTCGATAATACCGCCGATACGCTGACTATCCTCGCCGAGCCGCAGCATGCTTTCGGCAATCTGCTGCACCTGTTTCTGAAGAATCGCCATACCCTCTATTGCCGCACCTACATCTTTTGACCCGGTCAGACAGGTTCTGCTCGCATCATCTGCACACTCCTCGACAAAGCGGGCGTTTTCCATGATTTGCCTGGCTGTGATTGCTACCTCTTCCGCAGTTGTTGTAAGCTGTTGCACTGCAGTTGCCTGCTCTGTTGCAGCAACAGACTGCTCCACTGCTATCGATTTAATTTTGCCGGATGTGCCGGCAAGCTGGAAAACCGCACCCTTTATGGTCAGGAAAAGACGTTTGCTCTTGTCAATTTCACCTCTCAGATTTCTTACAATAGTGGTTGTCATCCGGTTGAACGCAGCTGCAAGAGTACCTATCTCATCGCTGCTCTCCACGGATATCTCCTCTTCCAGTTTGCCATCAGCTATCCGTTTTGCAGAAGATGTCAAGGCGTGCAGCGGCCTGATCATGATAGAGACAACAGCAATGATAGTCACGCAGGAGAGGATGAGAAGAATCAGCATTGCGCCGATTATCTGGTATTTCAGTTCGCTGACCTTTTTTTCGATCTTGGTCAGTGAAAATCCGACCCGGTATCCCCCCCAATGCTTCCCTTTAACATAAACAGGGGCAGAGACATCCCACATGTTTTCGCCGGAGTCCTTCGTGTAAGTCTGCTTGAATGTCTCCAGAACATTGCGTGCCGCAACAACCCCGACGGTATCGTTCTTAATGCTTTTTGAAAGGCTGAACTCCCTGTCTTTTTCGAGGTCGCCTGTCTGCGGCTGAGAAAATTTCGTGTTATGAGACGGGATATAGGAGTTTCGATCTACCAGATAGGCATATGCTACATCCTCATCCTTGAAGAAGGCATCTTCTATGAAAGGGATAACCTTGTCCAGATATGCATCATATTTTGTCCTGAACTTGGGGGGGTTGGAGCCCGGAACCGGTACGTAGGCTGTGTCAAAAATCTCCTCCAGGGTAAACTTCCTGTCATTAACCGCCTCGGTCAGGACTCGCTCCATGCTTGCAGCCCCTGTTATGGCCAAAGCTCTCCCCTTGGCAAAAAGGTTCGCATACATGTTTGCACTGCGCCAGTTGACAAAGTAGACCGTAAATATTGACATGATGAAGATCATGACCAGAATCAGAATACCTACAATTTTTACCGAGAGCCTTTTTGTCATCCTTCTCCCCTGAAGCATGTCAAAGCAAAAGTAGTAGTTTAAAACGTATAACAAAACATTAGACAAGTAAATAAAATAGCGTTACAACCACAAACGCAATATTTGCAAGTATGCGCTATTTTAATTAATGTTATTATGCTTTACAAATAAAACAGTATGATAATAACCGTAATTATGCTTATTGAATTAACCTGAAAACGGCAGTTGCGCCACAGAGACACTGAGACACAGATGAAATCACAGAGCTTCTTTACTGTTCAAAGCATAACCTGAAAGGTGAAAATGATTTGAACCGCTTTCATGGCCTAACCCTTTGTAATACTTATCTCCGTGTCTCTGTGTCTCTGTGGCAAATGATTTTTCTAGGTTCAAGAGACTTAACCCAGTCCTTTTATCGAAAAACTGGCAATAGCATTGATGATGTGCTAGTTTTACCCAGCAAGTTACTTATTGGAGTCAATTCATGCAACAAAAAAAACAGCTTGGATCGCTTTTGGTTGAGGCTGGCATCATTTCGCTGAAAACTCTGGAAAGAGCGCTGGAGCGTCAGAAAGGGAGCGGCAAACGTCTGGGTACGGTTTTCGAAGAGATGGGGGTCATCACTGAAACCGAACTTGTAGACGCAATAGCCAGCCAGTTTGGATTCAAGACCGTAAAAGGATTTGCCGGGTACTCCTTCCCTCATAACATTCTTTCATATGTCCATGAAGACATGGCGATCCAGAAAGTCATCTTCCCTCTGAAAATTCATGAAGGGATGCTTGCTCTTGCTGTTACAGACCCCTTTGATAACGATACATTTGACTATCTTGCAAAAAAGACCGGAATGCAGATACTTCCGATACTCTCCACAAGAAAGGAGATCATGGCTGCTATTTCGGCTCACTATCTGAGAACCAGTGAAGATACAAGCGGCAGGCTGAAGATACTGATAGTTGATGACTCCCCGGCTGTTACGGCGATTATAGCTGCCGCACTGACCAGGGAAGGGTACTCTGTTACAGAAGCAGTTGATGGTATTGATGGGCTTAAACATGCCATTGCAAATAAACCGGATCTTGTCATATGTGACTCCGTAATGCCCCGCATGGACGGATTTGGCTTTCTGAGGGCACTGCGAGCCAACAGTGAAACAGCAAACATACCAGCCATTCTCCTTACATCCAAAGCCAGCGGAGAGGACGAGCAGAGAGCATTTGACGCCGGATTTCTCGACTTCATACCAAAACCTGTTCAGCCTATCAGAATCATTTCAAGAGTAAAGCACGCCTTCAAAATGATAGATGCGATGAAAAAATGATGGTCGGCCTGTTTCGCAGTTTCCCCCCAGTTTAGGCAGCATAAACAATTATTAAATTGACCTTGTAAGGATCAATTGTTTACAGTCGGAAAATAAGCAGTAGTCAGTAGTCAGGGGGCAGATGGCAGTAGTCAGGGGTCAGGGGTCAGGGGTCAGTAGTCAGCATGTTTTGACAAAACGAAACAGATTTCTCCTCATAGACGACTTTAGATAATTGCTGCCTTGATTTGGATTCTGCTTTTCTACTGAATCCTGACCCCTGACTACTGACTACTTAAGAGTATTTAGAAAGGAACACAAATAATGGGAAAAACCACCGCTGAAAAGATATTTGCCGCTCACCTGGTTGACGAGCCATTTACAGGTACAAAAGTTTTGAAGATTGATGTTGTAATGTGCCATGAGATCACCACACCTATCGCCATTGACGACCTGATGGCCAGGGGGAAAGACCGGATCTTTGACAGCAGCAAAATCAAGGCGGTAATTGACCATGTGACCCCGAGCAAGGACACGAAAACCGCGACTCAGGCAAAGATACTGCGCGACTGGGCGCATCGTCACGGCGTCAGGGATTTTTTCGATGTCGGTGCCAATGGCGTCTGTCATGCCCTGTTTCCGGAAAAAGGGTTCATACGCCCCGGCTACACGGTCATAATGGGCGATTCCCATACCTGCACTCACGGCGCTTTCGGCGCATTTGCCGCGGGCGTAGGGACAACAGATCTCGAAGTTGGCATTCTGAAAGGTGTCTGCGCGTTCCGCGAACCGAAAACGATCCGGATCAATGTAACCGGCACTCTTCCCAAAGGGGTCTATGCCAAGGATGTCATCCTGCATATCATAGGCAGACTTACGGTAAACGGAGCTACTGACCGGGTCATGGAGTTCAGGGGAAATGTGATCGACGAGATGAGCATGGAGTCGCGCATGACCATCTGCAACATGGCAATTGAAGCTGGCGGAACTTCCGGCATCTGCATGCCTGACATGATAACTGTTGACTACCTCTGGCCTTTCATCAGCAGCGAATACGCCTCGAAAGAAGAAGCCCTCGTCAGCTTTAAAAAGTGGCATTCCGATGATGATGCTGTTTATGACAGTGAACTCAATATCGACGTCTCAATCCTTGAGCCGATGGTAACCTTTGGTTACAAACCAGACCAGGTCAAACCGGTAAGCGAAATCGCCGGTGCCCTGCTCGACCAGATTTACATCGGCTCCTGCACCAATGGTCGCATTGAAGACCTCCGGATAGCTGCACAGATACTAAAAGGGAAGAAGCTGGCTACCGGTGTGCGCGGCATCCTCTCACCGGCAACACCGGCAATCTTTCAGGCTGCCAACAAGGAAGGGCTGATAGATATATTCATGGAGGCAGGATTCTGTGTCACCAACCCGACCTGCGGCGCCTGCCTCGGTATGAGCAACGGCGTCCTGGCCGAAGGGGAGGTCTGCGCAGCAACCACAAACCGTAACTTCATGGGGAGAATGGGCAAAGGGGGGATGGTGCACCTCATGTCCCCGGCCACCAGCGCAGCCTCGGCAATAGAGGGGAAGATAGCCGACCCGAGGAAATATCTTTAACGGCAGGCTGAAGGCTGAAGGCTGAAGACTGAAGGTAGAAGGCTGAAGACTGAAGACTGACGGCTGAAGGTAGAAGGCTGAAGGTAGAAGACTGAACGTAGAAGACTGAACGTAGAAGGCTGAAGGTAGAAGGCTGAAGGACGCAGACTGCAATACTGTTTTCTGATTTTCTTCAGCCTTCAGCCTAAACACCTGTTGTTTTTCTGATTTTCTTGAGCCTTCAGCCTTCAGCCTAACCCCCTAATATAAAGGAGTTAAACATGAAAACATTCGGAGGGCCTGTCCTCTTTCTCGACCGTAGCGATATCAACACCGATGAAATCATCCCGGCCAAGTACCTTAACGAGATCACCAAGCAGGATCTCAAACCGTTCATCCTGGAAGACCTGAAACTCCCTGGATTTGACCCGCAAGGGGCAAGAACGAAAAACGCCAGGGTCATAGTTACAAGAGCGAACTTCGGTTGCGGCTCTTCCCGCGAGCACGCCCCCTGGGTGTTTGAAGTTAACGATATTACTGTTGTCATAGCTGAATCGTTTGCCAGAATCTTCCGGCAGAACATGTTCAACTGCGGCATGGCAGCCATAGAGCTCCCAAAAGAAGATCTTGACCTGATCTTCTCCCATGCAGACGACGCCGATCCAGCCATGAGCATTGATATGGAAGCTCAAACATTAACCATGAGCGGTAACGGCAAATCCAGGCTTTTCAACTTCCGGATATCCCAGTTCGACAAGGCACTCGTCATGGCTGGCGGCTGGGTCGATTACGCCGATACGAAGTATTGACTACCGGGCTCGGGGCTCAGGGCTCGGGGGTTGAGTGATTGAGTCGGAAGGTCGGAGGGTTGGAGGGTCTGAGGGTTGGCTGACCATCTGACCTTCCGACCTTCCAGTCTTCCGAATCACTGGCTCCTGACCCCTGACTACTGACTACTGCTTTCATTTACTGACTCCTGACCCCTGACTACTGACTACTGCTTTCTGACCCTCCGACCCTCTGACCCTCCGACCCTCCAAATCTCCTCTTAATTAAAATGCAACTGTGTTTTATTTCTTTTATCCCCATGTGAAATCTGATAATATTTTTATCCTTTTTGTAATTTACACTTGTGAAAATTGTACCCGTTTTATTGGTTTTAGCCTGAACTAGAAGAGCGTTCCACAAAACACGTTACATAATTCCGTTCGGCCTGAGCTTGTCGAAGGCCAGTATTTAGCGGCTGCACGGTTCGACAAGCTCACCGTGAACGGTAATGGTTTTTACGAAACGCTCTACTAGCCCTGAAAAAACAGTTCAATACAAACACCGAGGGCAAAGAGTAACCTCTTTTGATAAATCAGAAACATTTTTACAGGGATGAACAGGATGGACAGGATAATACATTAAAAACTGGATGTCGGGTTTAAACCAGAAAGCTCCTCGGCTTGTTTTTGATCTTATCCGCCTTGATCCCCTTCATCCCAGTGGTGTCCGGTTAGGTTTTTGCACTGATAACTAATAGCCCTGTAGGGACGTTCGATGGTAGCCGTGGGATTTATCCCACGGGCAAAAATGTCAAATATTCATTCGTCACGTACGTGACGAGGTGAAATTTAACTATCATTTCCGGGGAATGGATTCCCCGGCTACCTTCATTCTGTCCTTACAGGACGGAAGCAAAAACCAAACCGGACAACGCTGCCTTCATCCCTGTTAAATAACAGGTTTTGACGTCACAAGTTTTCTTTATCCAACTTTTACCTCTTCAGAGGAGACCCACCATGCTGAAACAAGAGAACCAGTCCTGTCGCGAATATATTGCTCCCTTTTCCACCTCTCTCGGCAAGCTGCTCACGATCGCCGCCTTTGCCTCCGCCCTGCTCACACCCCTCCTCTCCCAGGCAACGAATTATCATACGGTTACCAACAACTTTGATGATAACAGCTCGGGATCGCTGCGAAACGCCATCAGTACTGCTTTAAGCGGTGACTTCATTAATTTCGGCCCTGAAGTGACCTCTCCCATCAGCCTGAACAACGAAATACTCCTAGACAAGAACGTGAATATTGTCGGCCCAGGCGCAAGATTCCTGACCATCAGCAGCAACAGGACAAGCCGCATTTTCAATAATCTCTCTGGTGTTACGACAAAAATCAGCGGGGTTACGCTTAAAGGGGGTACTGATGCGGACGGCGGAGCTATCCGTAACAGAGGGAATCTTGAACTAAGCAGCGTCACCGTAAAGGAGAGCAGTGCGTCCAATAAAGGGGGCGCGATCTACAATGCCGGCAATCTGAGCCTCTTCAGCTCGACACTTTCCGAAAACTATGCCCCATATGCCGGAGCCATCTACAATGACATCGGCGCTAGCCTTACACTCAACAACAGCACCATCAGCGGGAACAGCGCCAGCATCAATGGCGGCGCAATCATCAACCTTGAGACACTGAACCTGAACAACACCACCATAACCGCAAACACCAGCAGCACGACCCCTGCAGTTGACAGTAGCGGAACCGTTCTGAACATCAGAAACAGCATCATCGCAGGAAACAGCAGTACCGGTCTTTCCGGAACTCCAACAACTGACCAGAACAATCTGCTCAATATAACTGATCCCATGCTGGGACCTCTTGCAAACAACGGCGGGCCGACAGACACCCATCTGCCCCAGCCAGGCAGCTCGGCGATCAATACCGGAGATCTGGTTTCCTGTACGGTGACCGACCAGCGTGGCGTAACCCGCATGCGTCAGGGTGGGTGTGACAAGGGCTCGGTTGAAGTTGCTGCGCCGCTAAATCTGACTATCACCGGCCAGGTTTCGACCCTTGCCGGGCTGACAGTGTTGAACTATCCCAAGGGGATCACCACTGACGGTACGAACCTGTACGTCGCTGACAGCGTCAATAACAAGATCCGCAAGATTGTCATCGACACCGGTGTAATGACCACGCTGGCCGGTTCGGGGGTTGGAGCCTTCGGCGAAGGACAAGGGGAAACCGCCAGCTTCAACGACCCGTATGACCTCCTGGCGACAGGTTCTACTGTTTACGTGGCAGATACTTACAATAACCGGATCCGCGCAATCGACATCACGACCGGCCTTACCTCTACCGTAGCGGGAGATGGCACACCTTCAACTGTCGATGGTCCCTGCGCCTCCGCCACCTTCAACTCCCCGGCGGCACTCGCGCTTGCCAATGGAACTCTTTATGTTGCAGAGATCGGCAGCCACCGTATTCGGAAGATCGACCTCAAGAACTGCGGTGCAGACAGTGCCGTCTCTACTCTTGCCGGGAGCAGTCAGGGGTTTAATGATGGTATCGGCGCTGCTGCGCAATTTAATTTCCCCTATGGCCTTGCTGTAAGAGGCACGACCCTTTTCGTTGCCGACTATAGTAATAACCGGATCAGAAAAGTCGATCTTTTTAGTGGTGAAGTATCTACCCTGGCAGGCAATGGCAGCTCCATAGAAGATGAAGGAATCGGCACTGCTGCCCAGTTCGGGAGCCCCTTCAGGCTGGTTCTGGATCATGGCCAGCTTTATGTAAGTGACTACGGTGCTAACACACTCAGGAGAATCGACCTTGCCACCTCCCAGGTATCCACAATCGCCGGGCTTGCCTATGCAACAGGGATTGCTGACGGCAACGGATCAACTGTCAGATTTTTCAACCCGACAGGCATAACTCACGACGGCAAGAGCCTCTTCATTGCAGACGCGGGCAATCAGACCATCAGGAAAATGGCTGATCCTGTTGTCTCCAGCCAGATCATCAACGTAACCCCGGTCAGCCACGACTTCGGCAGCCAGAATATCGGCACACCGGTCTTTCAGGACTTCAATATCAGCAACACCGGTGCTGCTGGCAGCCTGCTGGTAAACGATATAACTTTCAGCGGTTCCACCGACTATACTTTGAACCGCAACGGCGGCGCCAAGCCGTGCGGCGACACGGTCAAACTGCTCATGCAGCAGGGGACGCCCGATGATTACTGCACCTTCAGGGTTAATTTCCTGCCAACCGGCGTCGGCACAGCTTCCGGTACAGTGACCATCACCAGCAATGATCCGGTCGCGTCGTCTCTGATTGTAAATCTCACCGCCACCGCGCCCGGTCCTCAGCTCACCAGCCTCAATCCCGGCTCTGGCGCGCAGGGCCGGACGCTTGACGTGACGGTCAGCGGCCAAAATACTCATTTTATAAATGGCAGTACGATGGCCGATTTCGGTCCCTATATCTGGATCAACTCGGTCACGGTAACAGACCCGACCCACGCCATTGTCAACGTCACGATCAGCAACCTGGCTACCCTCGGAACGAAGACCGTCACCCTGGTCACCAACGGCGAAACGGTCACACTGGCAAGCGGCTTCCAGGTGCTGACGGCTATTCCGTCGGCAACGCTGAACTTGAACTCCGGCGTGCAGGGAACCAATGCCACCATTGTCATCAACGGCACCTACACCAACTTTACCCAGGGAGTTACGAGCGTTGATTTTGGTAACGATATCCAGGTCGGTACTGTATCTGTGAATGATCCGACGCTCGCATCGGTGCCGATCCAGATAAGTGGGGGCGCAGCACTTGGATCACGCAACGTCATCATCACCACCGGATCGCAAACGGTAAACGCACCCTTTTACGTGGCGGTCGGCAAACAGGCGATCACCGCCATCGCACCGAATGCCGGTATTCCCGGCGCAACTAACCTCTCTGTTTCAATTACCGGCAATTTTACCGGCTGGGTGAACCAGACGACTCTGGTCAGCTTCGGAGCGGGGGTCAGCGTCGGCGGTGCCCCTGTTGGGCAGCCAGGCCCAGTCAGTGTAAACAGTTCAGGCAATCTGACAGCAAATATCTCGATAGATTCGCAGACAGCTTTAGGGGAACGCACGGTTCTCATTCTGACCGGCACCGAACAGGAAACCGTCATCGGCGGTTTCACTGTTCTCGCCTGCAACACAACCGCTCCAACCTGGGTTTCCAGCACTCCGACGCAAAATGCCTCGAATGTCCCGCTGAACACACCAATTCAGATTGAATTCAATGCCCCCCTGAATCGCTCCTCGGTCAATACTGATAACTTCACTCTCCGTGACAACGTTACCGGCCAAAATATCCCAGCCACTGTCAGCGTGGATGCTTCTGGCCGGATCATCACCCTTACCCCAAGCCAGCTGCTGGGAGTCAACCGCCAGTTCCATGCAGCTTGGGGCAACATAAACGGTAACGCCCAGATCAAGGATACGTGCGGGAACGTCCTCCAGTATAACAATTTATATTTTACAACCTCCTGGTCTGTGGACACGATCGGGCCAACCCTGACCGCCACTCACCCGATCAATGGCACTGGGAACGTTCCCCTAAACGCGAACATAGAGGTGCAGTTCAACGAGCCTGTTAATCCTCTCACCCGACCGGGTGGCCTGGTCGTAACAATCGGCGGCAATCCGGTTCCGGGTGTCTACAACTTCTCACAGGGACAGAGCAGGATTACCTTCGTCCCCAGCAGCACCCTACAGCCGGGCACCACCTATACCGTTATCAGCACTTCTCAGCTTCTGGACAGCGCCGGTAATGCGTTGATGAATCCGGGAACCTTCAGCTTCACAACCGGAGCAACGATTGATCTTGCCACTGGGCAGGTGACAGCTGTCAACCCGGTAAACGGAGCAACCGGAACAGGAACAAATATCACCCCTGTAGTCTACTTCAGCAAGCGGGTAAACCCGCTGACTGTAAGTTTTCAGCTGGTGGATAACAACTGGCGGACAGTTCCGGCACACGTATCAGTTGCAGCCAGCCAGCTGAGCGCCACCCTCACACCCCTTACACCCTTGAGACCGAACACGACCTACTCCTTCTATATCAGTGCATACGATATCGCCGGTAATTACATGAACTACAACGGCTGGTGGAACTTCACCACGGGGAGCGGCCCGATTACCACAAGCCCGGTCGTCGCCGCAATCAGCCCGCCTGACGGAACCAGTGACGCGCCGGTGAACACGCAGGTAATGGCGGTCATGAGCAGAGCGATCAATCCGGCTACCTTCGGCCAGAACGCAATCACCGTGACGGCCCAGGGAAGCAGTACGCCACTGGCTGGCGCAGCAGCGCTGGGGGGCGATCTGAAGACGCTGACCTGGACGTCGGCCGCAGTGCTCTCCACAGCCACCACATACACCGTAGCGATAACCGCCTTGAGCGATCAGCAGGGGAACACAACAGTGCCGTTTGCTTCGAGCTTCACGACAGGGCAGTCGTCCGTGCCCGTGGAAGCCGGCGCACTGACGGTCGTCACCGTCACCCCGGCG
>JANNRW010000298.1:0-2321 GCA_031401815.1 Geobacteraceae bacterium
AGCATCCAACAACAAGATATTCGAGGAAAATGAATTCCTGAAAAAGGAAATCCAAAGCTTAAAACAGCAGGTGATTCAACTGCAAGCGATGACCGCAGCGTTGAACCACCCTTCCCTTTTAAACTATTTAGGACATCTGAAGGGCAGAACAGCACTTGTTACGACACCCGATGGAAAAACTATTTCTATCACCATTCAATCAACTCAAGATGTATTCCTGATGTTAATTAATTCTTATAAACTAAAACCGTAAATTATGACACTAGAGCAAACGTATTTTCCGTTAGCGGACGACAGCAGCCCAGATTTGGATTCATTAATCCTTATAGCAGTATTCTGCATTGGCTGTTATGCGGGATACAAGCTGGCGCAATGCAACACAATTATTAAACCCCAAAACAATAGTTATGAATGATTTTGTTAAGATTTTTACTAGCCCGGCTTTTACGATGATAGCCGGTACAATATGCATCGTAGTAATAGTAAATGTTGGCTTGCAGACCTACATCAAGCTAGATCATTACGAGCAGGAGAAGGACACTGAGGTTCGGCAAGCATATAAAAATACATTTTGGTTTATTCGTGAAAGAAGGGAGTAGGAATGCGTACGTTTTTTGCTGTTTTGGCAGCTATTGGTTTTATGAGTCTAGTTGGTTGTGGGGCCAGCTCGGTTTCGGTCGGCAAGCAATTCCTTAATAAGCCAGCGCCATATGCAAAATTTACCATGCTTGACGGGGATTTGGTGTCATTGGAAGAGATCAAGGGCAAGGATGTCGTTATCGCTTTCTGGGCGACCTGGTGCCATCGCTCAACACCAGTTATGGAAAAGTTGAACCGGTACGCCCTGCGCTTTAAGGGTCGAAATGACGTTGTTTTCCTGGCAGTTAGTGTGGATAAAGCTGAAAAGCTTAGCAAGGTCAACGAGCGCGCGGAATATCTTGGCGGATTTCGACATGCTTTTTCGGGTAACGAAGCCTATGACGAAGCCTGGCAAGCCTTCCAAGGGACCGACTTGCCCTACATCATCGTGATGGATAAGACCGGGCGAGTAGTTGATGTCGGGGATACCGAAGAGGTGGTTCTGAAAAACATTCGGTAGATCTTTATTGAGCTCTTTGAAGGACGCCCACATGCTCGAGGGTTCGAACTAGGCGATCGCGGTCAATTGGTTTCATGAGATAGGCTTCGCTATCTAACATATGAGCATCATAGAGATCGCCCGGCGCTGATGAGCCGGTTAGCATAACAATATGCATACGATTCTCCGGTTTTACGCCACGCTCGTCTTCCATATTGCGAATAGCAATTAGAGCATCAAGCCCGTCACAAATTGGCATTCCAATATCCAAAATCATGCACTGAAATGGCTCACCCTCGTCCCAGGCTTGGCTCACAGCTGCGATTACTTCGCCGCCGTCGGAGGCTTCTTGAACCTCTGAGGTCTGCTCAAGTACATCACGAACGAGACGTCGGGTGATCTGATCGTCGTCGGCTATCAAAATTTTCATGGAATCCTCCGCTATAGACTCAACTAGAAGTATCGGCGCATTTCCAATTGGGCTTTAGTCTGAGCTCGGAGATAACTATCTGAAATTAATGTATTATTTCCGAAATGGTGGCGCTCCTAATGCGAAAATCCTGATTAACCACCGAGCGCACCGAGAAATTTCTCTGTGTTCTCGGTGTGCTCGGTGGTTAATCAGGTAATTCCGGCCTTTGGAAAGGCTTACAAATTTGAATTGTTGCTCTGATCGAGTACAAAAGCTTGGATCAAAGCCTCATCCCACAGCTCGTCTTCAATCGTAGTTCGTCCTAAGTGGGTACCGTCGTCTTTTAAATAAAACAGTTTCAGGCGATTGTCGGTAGCCTTAGATCGCACTGCCGAAAACCAGGTCAATACTTGTCGATAGTCAATGATACGATCGCCTCGGCTGCCGGTAGCGAACACTGCCTGATAAGATTTGCGACGCACATTCTGGAGCTGTTAATAAGAGGCTATGACTTCACGGGCATTACGATCGACCGGGTTTCCCCATTCCGAATACTCTCGTTCGGTAAACGGAAGATCGCGGTCGTGCATAGTTGCCAGCACATCGACAAAGGGGGCCCGTAAGATAGCAGCAGCAATAAGGGTTGGTTCGGTATTCGCGACAGTGGCTATAATCAATCCTCCCGCGCTTTGACCTTGAATAAAAATCTGGTGACCATTTTTGACCCACTCTCGTTTTTAACATCATACCAAAACACCTCCTTATCATAGTCTAAACTTTCATCATTTCGGTTTTGACGAAACCAGGTTTTACAGTTAATACATTTACACC
>JANNRW010000299.1:0-22267 GCA_031401815.1 Geobacteraceae bacterium
TAATACTAAACCATCCGCGAGGATGGGACGGAAAGCCTATTGGGTCTCACAGAGACAGCCGGGTCGCCGAAATATCTTGTTTTTGAGATAGGCGACTCGGCTTTTTTTGTGTAAAACAGTGTCCCCAAAAAGTTGCAATTCAGTGCACGAATCACCATTGAAGCTAGCTCTGGTAGGGCAAAACAAGAAACATACGATACTCATTCATACATTTTATATAATGTTATACATAATTATTGACAAAGATATTAATTAGCAGTAAATCTTGCGCAACTGTTATCAATTATTTAGGACATGCGCATGAAGTCTAAAAACAAAGTAAAGACTATACGTGAATCGCGCTTGATGAGTAAGTCCGAACTTGCCCGCAAGGCGGGTGTCTCGCCATTGACAATTGATCGAATTGAACGTGGTGAGTTCTGCCGTATGGAAACCATGAGAAAGATAATTTTAGCGCTGGGCTTTAGCCTTGAAGAAAAAAATAAAGTGTTTCAGGATCAAGCATAAACGGGACCGGATATGTTTCTTTTTAAAAAGAAAAAAGAGGTTATCGGAATAGATGTAGGCTCCAGTTCAGTCAAACTGGTGCAGTTGAAAGATAACAAGGGCTCATATCAACTGCTGAATGCCGGCATTTTTGCGTTGCCACCGGAGGCTATCGTTGACAACAGCCTGATGGATACTTCATCCATTGCTGAAACGATTAAAAATCTTGTGTCCAGTCTCGGCATCAAGGTCAAGGACGTTGCCTGCTCAATTTCAGGAAATTCTGTCATTATCAGAAAAATTGTATTGCCTGCAATGCCGCAGGAAGAGCTTGAAGACCAGATTTCATGGGAAGCCGAGCAGTATATACCTTTTGATATCAACGATGTAAATATGGATTTTCAGATTCTCTCGCCTGACAGTAATGATCCCTCCAAAATGAACGTTCTTCTGGTCGCAAGTAAAAAAGATATCATCAACGATTATGTCTCTGTCTTCAGTGAAGCAGGTCTTCATCTATCAGTTGTGGACGTCGATTCGTTTTCAGTCCAGAATGCATTTGAAATAAATCATGATACCGTGCCGGATGCGATTAACGCTTTGATAAATATCGGGGCGAGTGTCATGAATATCAATGTTGTTAAAGATGGAATAACTCTGTTTACAAGAGATGTGCAGATGGGTGGTAACCTATACTCGGAAGAAATCCAAAAACAGCTTGGAATGAGCGGGCAGGATGCCGAGTACAGCAAATTACTTGCCAATGAAACCAATAACAAGCCATTGCTGGACGTGCTTGTAAAAGTAAATGAAACAATTATCCAGGAAATCCGCCGTTCGCTGGATTTTTACAACTCGACTGCAAATGAGGAGCGAATCACAGGTATCTATGTTAGCGGCGGCGGATCAAAAGTATATAAGCTGATCGATATGATATCGGAAAAAACCGGACTACCGGTTGACATGATCAATCCGTTTGCAAAGCTCAAGTATAATGAGAAAGATTTTGACCCTGAATACCTTCAGGAAATCGGCCCGCTTATGGCAGTACCGGTCGGGCTCGCGATCAGGAGGGTCGGGGACAAATGATCAAAATAAATCTTTTACCCGTTCGGGCAGCAAAAAAGAAGGAGACTGCAGTACAGCAGATCACCATATTCTGCATCGTGCTTGTATTAGTAGCTGCAGTAACACTGTCGCTTTATTTTGTTAAGCGAATTCAGGTGACATCTGCCAAAAATGATATTACTTCCGCCAATAACAAGATCAACGATCTTAAAACAAAAATCGGCAAGCTGGAAGAATTGAAGACTCTTAAAGAACAGGTCAAGAAAAAACTCGATGTTCTCAATCAATTACGTAACAACAAAACCGGTCCGGCACAGAGATTGGCTACACTCAGCGATCTTACGCCAGATCAGTTGTGGCTTACAGCATATGGTGAGGCCGGTGCTGATGTTAAAATATCCGGAACAGCTTACACCGAAGATCTTATTGCTCAATTTATGAGGGCTCTTGAAGCATCCAAGGACTTCATGTCCGTAGAGCTTGCTGTCTCTGAACAGACTGAAGTCGCTGGAACAAAATTGAAAAGATTTGACATCACGATGAAGCTTGAATCAGCACCACCACCATCGACACCTCCGGGTGCAGTAAAGAAATAGTTTCCAATAAACAGGGCGGTCAGGGTATGGATCCTCAAGTAGAAAAAATTCTGAAATTACCGACAAAGCAGAAAATCCTGATTGTTGTGCTGGTTGCAATTATCGAGACGGCTGCGCTGGTCTGGTTTCTCTATCTGCCCAAGCACAAGGAACTTACAGGTCTTAAAGCAGAACTTGCAAAGCTTCAGGGTGAAATTGACGAAAAAACCAGAATTGCAAACAATCTGCCCAAGTTGAAAGCTGAATATGATCAGCTTAATTTAGAATTGGCAAAAGCTCTGACAGAGTTGCCCAACTCAAAGGAAATTCCTTCTCTGTTGACCAGCATAACCTCATTGGGTAAAAACGCGGGTCTTGACTTCCTGGTTTTCAGGCCAAAAGGGGAAGTGCCCAAGGATTTTTATGCTGAAGTTCCGGTTGATATTGTAATATCTGGATCGTACTTCAGTGTTGCCAACTTTTTTGCTGCTGTAGCCAATCTGCCCCGTATAGTCAATATAAACAGCGTAGCATTTGCAGATATTAAAAACGTCAATAATCGCATGATGACCAAGGTGACATGTCTTGCCACAACATTTCGCTTCCTTGATAAGAAAGAGATTAAGGATGATAAAAAAAAGTAAGCTAATAAAGTCACTAAGTGCAGCTTTCTTATGCGTGTTTGTTTTCTCGGCGTGCAATAAAGAAAAGCCTCCCCAGCCTTCTCCTGCGCCTGAGGTAGTCGCGGCCAAGGTCCTGCCCAAGCCGGTTCAGAAATCTCTCAGCTCAGCTTCGATTTCGATACCGACTGCCAACCAGTTTGATTTCAGTAACAAGAAGGACCCGTTCAAGCCTTTTGTTTTGGCCAAACCGCTACAGAGCGTCACTAATGAGTTTGCAAAAAAGAATCAGCGTGATTCCTTGCCTATTCATAGTTTTGATCTGAGTAAATTCAAGCTGATTGGCATAATCACCGGTGGCAGGGAAAACCAGGCCATGGTTACCGATCCGAACGGGAAAGGTTATGTTCTGAAGGTTGGAATGACTATTGGAAACAGCAACGGAAAAATAACCGCGATCACTTCCAGCGGCGTTGATGTACTGGAACAGTTTACAGACGATAACGGCAGGGTTCGTAAGGAAAATATCAAAATAACCCTTCCCAGGAAACAATAAGGAGTTCCGCATGAAGTGGATGACAAAAGCATCGATGATGTCAGCCTTTGCCTTCGTTATTATGAGTACTGTTCTTTGGGGCATGCCTGATACGGTTTATTCAGCCGGCGAGGTATCCACCAAAGCCAGGCTTGCAGCAATAGAGTCGATCAGCCCGGCAGGTGAAGGGAATTCTACTGAACTGATGATAAAACTTTCATCACCGGCCACTTATACGAGCTATAAGACCACTGCGCCGCTTCGGCTTGTTATCGACCTGTCCCAAACTACAACCGGATCAGTTACTGCGCCAATCATTGTGAACAAAGGCAATTTCAAGACCGTTACTGTAAGCCGCTTTGATACTGATGCCGGTGTGTTGACCCGCATTGATGTTGAACTGGTTAAAGACAGCGAAGCAATATTGACTTCAGCACCATCCAGTCCCGGAGAATTGCGGGTAGCATTTCCCGGCTTAAAAGACATCATTCCCGCTGCGGCCGACTTACCAATACCGGCGCAGCCGGCAGCTGCAGATACAGTTATTCCGCCTGCACCCTTGGCAGCAGTTAATTCTCCTGGTCTTGCTGAAGCCTCCAAGCTGAAACTTACATCAATTAAAACAGTTAATAATACAATCGTTCTTGAACTGGATGGAGCAATTAACGATTTCAAGACAATTCGTTTAAGTAAGCCGGATCGGTATGTCGTTGATCTGATTGATGTTCAGAGCGTATTGACAACAAGGTTGCTGCCATTAAATTCCTCTGGTGTCGCATCCGCAAGGATAGGTATTTATCCGGATAAAGTGCGGGTTGTGCTGGATGGAGTCAACGGAACATTCCCTGAAGCCACTGCAGCAAAGGCTGATAATGGTGTTGTTATAACTCTGAATCCTAAAGTGGTTGATGATAATTCAAATACAAAATTGACAGCCACGCATTCATCAGAGTCAATTGAAAAGCCTGTTGAAATGCCGGTTGTCAAGGAACAGCCCATACCCGCAGTTACTCCGGTATATCCCGTACCTGCTGCCGCGAAATCAGATAAGTCGGAATTACCGGTTTTGTCAAAAGCAATCAAATTCCACGGTCCATCTACTGTTGAAATGATCGATTTTCAGGTAGTTGACGGAATATCCCGGATAGCAGTCAAGGTAAAGGGCGACATAATTGCGGATCAGCCGGTAAAAACGGCGGGATTTATCACGCTGACTATAAAAAACGCGGTTCTTCCCAAAAACCTGCAGCGTTCGCTGGAAGCTTCTTCTTTCGTGTCTCCAGTGCTTCGGGTAACACCGTTGATGGTGAAAGCAAAAAAAGGAACAGACACAAAGATTCGTATTGCAATGCGTTCTCCCTCTTTGTTTGAAATGCGCCATGAAGGCGACATGCTGTTTGTGGACATCAAACATCCCGAAGGATTGACAGCAGATAAGCTTGCAATTGAGACAACTGATACAAAACCAAAGCCTTCTCGTCAAACAACACAAAAAACGCGGGATGAAGAACTGTCATCTGAAATGACTCTCGTAACGGAGTCTTCTGTTAAGACGTCTGAGACTGGTCGTGGATACAAAGGACGTAAAGTTACACTTGAGTTTGCTGATGCTGAGGTTCGTAAAATATTTCAGCTGCTTTCAGAAGTCAGTAATAAAAACTTTGTCCTTGGGGATGATGTTACAGGTGCCATCAGTCTCAAGCTTGTTAATGTCCCCTGGGATCAGGCGCTGGACATAATCCTTGACACCAAGGGTCTTGATAAGCGTGAAGATGGAAATATTATCCTGATTAAAGGAAAAGGAAAGTTTAAGTCGCAGGCCGAAGAAGAACAGGAAATTAAAAAAGCGTTGACCAAAGCGATTGAACTGAAGACTGAAACATTCAGTATCAATTATGCAGATATCGGTACCATTGCATCCCAGTTCAACGGCCTGAAGAGTGATAGAGGCACTATTTCCCAGGATGCCCGAACCAACAAGGTTATTGTTAAGGATATTCCGCAGATCCTGACCGAAATGCGCAAGCTGCTTGTTCAGCTGGATGTACCTGAAAGGCAGGTAATGATTGAGGCCAGGATTGTAGAGGCAAGTTCCTCCTTTACAAGAAATCTGGGTGTCAACTGGGGAGTGCATTTCCGCGATGGATCTGCTTCATTTATGGGAATAAATTCCCTGGATACAGGTTTTGGCGGATTAACATCTGCCCCGCCGTCATCCGGAACCGGAACCGGTTCTGGCGGCAGCATGGGGATTTCATTTGGAACTCTGTCAAGTAACATCCAGCTTGATATGCGTCTCAATGCCGCAGCCAGTGCCGGAATGGTAAAAATTGTTTCAACACCGAAAGTCGCAACGCTTAACAATAAGACTGCCAAAATTACACAAGGTCAGCAGATACCTTACACATCCTCGACTTCCGACAAAGTTGAAACAAAGTTCATCGAAGCGGCACTTTCTCTTGAAGTAACGCCGCATATTAACGCCAACGGCACTATCGGAATGAAAATAGATGCAAAAAACGACTCTCCCGGTCAGTCCACCGGCTCAAGTGCACCACCGATAAACAAGAAACAGGCTACAACCGAGATGCTGCTGCGTGATGGTGAGACGACAGTTATCGGTGGAATCTATGTTGATTCGGACAATACGTCTGACGATGGTGTCCCCTACCTGATGGATATTCCTCTTTTGGGTAAACTTTTCAAAACCAACAACAAAACCAAGACAAAGACGGAACTTCTTATTTTCATCACACCTAGAATACTTGGCACGATATAGGTCGCCAGCCAATGCCTTTAGTACGTAAAGACAATAATCAACCTTGGACGTATGCCGATTATCTTACCTGGCCTGATGATGAGCGCTGGGAGGTCATTGACGGTGTGGCGTATGCCATGAGTCCTGCGCCTGGCAGGCGGCATCAGGAATTGTCAGGGGAACTTTTTCTCCAGTTTGCATTTCATTTGAAAGGTAAACCCTGCAAAATATTTGCCGCACCATTCGATGTTCGTCTGACTGATAGAACAGGTTTGACAGATGATAAGGTTGAAACTGTTGTACAGCCGGATTTGCTGGTGGTTTGTGACAGGTCGATACTTGATGAAAGAGGCTGCAATGGTGCACCGGACTTGGTAATTGAGATCCTTTCCCCGTCATCGGCAGCTCATGATCTGAAAACAAAGTATGATCTTTATCAGCGCTCTGGAGTTAAGGAATACTGGATTATTCATCCGGCGGAACAGACTCTGCTTGTGTACCGCTTGAGTGCGGACGGCAAGTACGGAGCCGCCGACCGTTTTGCCACAGGTGACATGGTTCCAGTTTCGCTGTTAGGTGATCTGGTTATTGATCTGAATGATGTTTTTGCGGAGTAACCGAGATGCCTCAACCACAATTAAATCATAAATCTCGATTCAGTTATGCCGATTACCTGACTTGGCCGGATGATGAGCGCTGGGAGATAATTGACGGTATTGCTTACGCCATGAGTCCTGCGCCTGGCAGGCAGCACCAAAAAATATCAAGAACACTCACGAGAATATTAGATACTTTTTTGCTGGGTAAACCCTGTGAAATGTTCCATGCTCCCTTCGATGTTCGTCTGGCAGAGCGTTCCGGTTTAACAGATGAAAAGATAGAAACTGTTGTTCAACCTGATATATTGGTTGTTTGTAACCAGGCTAAACTTGACGAACGTGGGTGCAACGGTGCACCGGATCTGGTGATCGAGATAGCGTCACCGCATACCAGCAAGAATGATCTGACGATAAAGTATGACCTGTATCAGCATCACGGTGTCAAGGAATACTGGATAGTGCACCCGGCGGAGCAGACGGTACTTGTGTTCAAGATTGGCGAGGACCAAACCTATGGTAAGCCGGAGCGTTATGCGGTAGATGGCAAGGTGCCGGTGCCGCTTTTGGGGGATCTGGTTTTAGATCTGGCGGAAGTTTTTGCGGAGTAGTTATGCCTTTACCCAAGCAACAAGTAGATCGTAGATACACCTACGCAGATTATCTCACCTGGCCGGATGACGAGCGCTGGGAGATAATTGACGGAGTGGCGTTTGCCATGAGTCCGGCGCCTGGAACCAGGCATCAGCGTGTTGCTGGCAGATTGTATCGTGTCGTCGGAAATTATCTCGAAGGGAAGAATTGTGAAGTTTTTATAGCCCCCTTTGACGTGCGCTTGTCCGAACGGGAAGGGCTGACTGACGAAAAAACTGAGAATATTGTCCAGCCTGACCTGCTTGTAATCTGTGACAAGATGAAATTGGACGAGCGCGGCTGCAACGGCGCCCCGGACCTGATCATTGAGATCACATCACCCTCTACCGGCAAAAATGATCTGACGGTCAAGTTCGATCTCTATCAACGGCACGGAGTCACAGAATACTGGATTGTTCATCCGGCGGAGAAGACTGTGCTGATCTTCAAGCTTGGTGAGGATCAGAGTTATGGCAAGCCGGAGCGCTATGCGCTGGATAATAAAGTCGCCGTACCGCTGCTGGGTGAGTTGGTTATAGATTTGGCGGAAATATTTGCGGAGTAGTTATGCCATTGCCTAAGCAGCTGGATGAACATAAATATTCTTATGCCGATTATCTGACCTGGCCGGGTGACGAGCGCTGGGAGATTATTGACGGTGTTGCTTATGCCATGAGTCCGGCGCCGACAACTATCCATCAAAGAACTTCCCGGAATCTGACAATGATTATCGCCAATCATTTACACGGAAGGCAATGTGAACTCTTTGCGGCTCCTTTCGATGTCCGACTTGCCGATTCATTAGTTGTAAGCGACAACTATGTTGAAACGGTTGTTCAACCTGATATCATAGTCGTCTGCGATCCTTCCAAGATTGATAACCGTGGATGCAATGGCGCTCCGGATCTGATTATCGAAATCACATCACCTTCAACAGGTAAAAACGATCTGACAATCAAGTTTGACCTCTATCAGCGGCATGGTGTCAAGGAATATTGGATTGTCCACCCGGATGAGCAAACGGTAATGGTATTCAGATTACAAGAAAACGGTGAGTATATTGTTTCGGGCAGATATGGATGCACGGACAGTATTGGTGTACCGCTTTTAAATGATATGGTGATAGATTTGGGAGAGGTTTTTGCTGGGTAGTAGGTTTTATCAAGTGACACACCGACTTTATCAAATCTGTAATTACCACAAAATAAGCCCACCATAAAAACAAATACTGCTTACTTTATTGAATTCAAAATAAAGACCTTAAACAAGGAGTTGTCTGATGAAAAAACTTTTTTTAATGTGTGCAATGTTTTTTGTAGTATTGGCTGGCTGTGGAAGCGGTGGAGGTAACTCTGGTTCGCTGGCTTTGTCCGCTCCAGTTGTTGACTCTACCAATAGTATTGTCAGTACTACCGCCACTTATACGCCTGCATCGGGCAAAACACTAATATCCGGACCGGAAGTCAGTTTTACATGGTGGACAGTTGGGGAAACTTCACAGACAAAATCTCCCGAGGTACCGGTGAACGGCAATCTGAACAATGGCGGTTCGGCTACATCACAGCTGACCCTTCCACTTGGTAGAATCGAGAACCTGAACGTTTTTGTCACGGCCCAGATAGGTGGAGTTAAATCTGATATCAAGAGTATTAAGGTTTCGCCCTGATTGAATAAGTAAATATGGTTTTAGTCCCGGTTTTGGCATCCATGGAGGATACGCATATGAAGTTGAACAGATCCATTTTATTTCTGCTGTTGATTGTTGTTTCGTCAGTTGTGTCCGGCTGTTCCGGTTCCGGATCAAATCCTCCGCTTAACGGCGCCAATTCCAAGTCAGTCGGCAAGCAGGTTGGGGGACGTATTCCAGTTTCTGCGGCCACCGACAACCAGCTTAATCCTCAGGTTGTTTATCTGGCTGACAAGAACCTCTACTTCTCGGTCTGGGAAGATTACCGGAATCGCAATACATCGGGCGCGGATATCTATGGCCAGTTTATTAACCCCGACGGGTCGCTTTGCTCAAATTCCTTTGCCGTTTCCGCCACCCCTGGCAACCAGACCGTGCCACAGTTGGCCTATCGACAGGATAAGGTTAGCGGTGACAGCAAGCTGGTTGTTACCTGGCAGAGCAGTGTCGGCAACACTACTTCCGGTTATGTCAGTTATGCAGCGATTACAAACCCGCCGTCCTACATTGCCAATGCATGCAGCGCTGATACGGTTAATCCCCCTGTTGCTAACGCGGGTGTTACAGTAGCTGTCCCCGTAAATGTTGGATTTACACCTGTTAAGGAGTATTCGGCTTCTCTGGTCGCGCAACCGGCAAAATCAATTTCGATTGTTGGTGATGCCTCCGGCAGTACAGATGTTACCGGTTCCGTTGTTCTGATACCTTATGTTGTTCCAGGATCCGTCGCACTAACCGGCACCTACAACCTTGAAGATGGTAATTTGAATACAATCGGGACATCATCAACGGTAACGGTTACAGATGATGGGTCCGGAAAGCTGGCCGGTTCAGGTGCTTCCGGAACAATTGATTACCGGACCGGCAATCTGACCCTTACTTTAAATAATGAAGTTGATACCGGGACAACTGCCTCTTTTAATGTAAATTATTCCAGCTTTTCCGGTGCGTTGGTTGACGCCTCGAACCTGAGTTCCAGAAAATCTCCAAAAGTGATATATGACACCTCCCGCGATGAGTTTTGGTTGGCTTGGGTTGAGTCCCGGGATGTCAACAATATATTCTCGACAACCTGCTGGGGGGTTCCGATAAACTGGCGCGTTGGTGACAGTAGTTTTGCCGGCTATCTTCGTCTAAAGGGTTCCGATCTGACTAATGTCACCAATGGAAACGGTATTAGTGAAGCCGATCTGCTGCGCAACCATCAGACTTCTACTGCCCGCTTGATAACCTCTAGCGCCGATGCTACAACAATAACTCTGACCTACGAGTACTTTTCGGCCCTTAATAATGTTGCCGTCGCCTCCGATGATAGTTCCCCTGAAACATTTTTTGCCTGGGAAGGGAACCGTCAGAAAGGTGCTCTCACCTGTACGCTGGATCCAGCAAAAGGTATTGTAACCAGCACATTCACATCCTCTAATTACGACGACGGTCTGGTTCATATCTATGGATTGTTTGACCGCGAAATTCTGCTGCCGTCAACAAACTCCAAATGGATCGACTCCAGCAACACTTCAACCGGAGCAACTCCCTCTCTGGCTGTTGATGACGCCAGCTCGCCGCGCAAGTTTCTGGTGGCTTGGGAAGATAGCCGGGCTGGAGCCAATACCAAAATCTACGGACAATTGATCACTTCCGGTGGTAGCTTTTATAATACCAATAAAATCATCAGCTTCAGTGATTATCTCGGCAATGGCATCCAGGATCCGACAGTTGCCAATTCTCGCCAGACACGTCCGACTGCCCTCTATGATGCGGTCAATCAGCGCTATTTCGTTGCCTGGCAGGATTCCAGAAACGGTGCCACATCATCTGGAAACATGGATATTTATGGGCAGAACCTGGATCTGGACGGGTCGTTTTCCGGAAGCAACTTCGCTCTGACCACAGGTATTGCCAATCAGTTAGCACCGGCCATCGCATATGACACATTAACCAAAAAATTCCTCTATGTCTGGAAAGGGGGCGAAAGTACTACCTCTTTTTCTGATATATTCGGGCAGCTATACTCGATCAGTAATTCGCAAATTACGCTTCTGAACACCAACAATACTCCTCTGACACCGACGCTGCTTGATTTCGGGTCTGTGACAACCGGTTCGTCGGTCTTCAAATCATTCAAGATCCGTAATACCGGCGTTGCCCCGCTGACGATTTCGTCGATAACTATACCGGGAACGACAGCCTTTTCAGTTATTCCACAGATTACTACTTTAACAGCTTCTACAATTTTGCCGACCGGTGGTGAATTGACGGTTACTGTCACTTTTCAACCGGTGGTCGGAACTTCGAATGCAACTGTGCTGATATCTTCAGATGCGGCTGATGTTACGGTCGATTTGAGTGGCCAGGGGATCACTCCTCAACTGACATCAAGCCTCACGTCACTTAATTTCGGCAATACAGATGTCGGACAGAGTCAAACCGATAGTCTGGTTTTGACAAACAGTGGAATCATTGATGTGCGGATCAACAGTCTATCGGGTCTTTCGGGCACCGGGCCGTTTTCTTTGGCCAACAACCAAGCCCTTTCTTTCCCGCAGACCATTACGGCCGGCAACAGTCTGGAACTGTTCATTCTCTTTACTCCCGCCAGCATTGGCGATTTGACCGGTACGATAGCAATTAACACCAACAATATCGCTACGAATCAGACTATTGCTCTCAGCGGCACAGGAACTCAGCCGAAACTTGCCACTGGTGCCACCTCTCTGGATCTGGGCAATGCTGCTGTCGGCACAACAGTCGAGAAAAAACTCACGATCAGCAATACCGGTAATAAAACGATGATTGTCAATTCGCTGACGGTTAGTGGCGGGGTTGCCTTCAAAGTCAAAGCTCTGAACTCAATGACCTTTGCTCCCGGAGAATCGGCAGATGTTACCGTCCAATTTACTCCAGATTTAAATATTGCCTACGGAGCAACGCTGTCGATTGTCAGCAACGGCGGCAATCAAAATATCAGCCTGACCGGGCAGGGGACTGACGGAGGTCTCTCGTTATCTCCGGCCCAGCTTGACTTCGGCACTGTGTCGATCAACCAGAAGATGACCAGGGTTGTAACAGTTTCCAATGTAGGTAATAAAGCCCTGACAATAATTAATATTACGTCGCCCAGTGAACCCGCTTTCGCAATATCTTTGCCAACTAATTCATCAAGCTTTCAGCTGCAGCCTAATACTTCAGTGCCGCTTTCGGTCACTTTTCAGTCCGGACAGTCCGGGTTGTTTAACTCCAGTTTTGTTATAACATCCGACGCAAAAACTAACGGCACCCAGACCGTCAGTCTGCAAGCGGTCACCTCATCACTGGCCATTACGACCTCATCACTGACGTCCGCTACCATTTCTAAGGCATATAGTCAGCAACTAACAGCCGTCGGAGGCACGGAACCCTATGCCTGGTCGATTGCGTCTCCTAATGGAGAGGCTTTACCGACCGGTCTGGCAATTGGCCCCAACACCGGCATTATCAGCGGTACGCCCACGGTAGAGGGGAGATACGTCTTCGTTGTTCAGATCGTAGACACAAACGGTAATACTTCGGCTCAGACCTTGAGCATTGATGTGCCCGGTTCCGCTGGTTCGACGCAGGCTATCTTCAAGGATTCCAACTCGAATCAGATTTCTACGGTTCCATATTCGTTTGGCAGCCAGCTGAAAGGTTTGTCGGTTACTAAATATTTTAAAATCCAGAACAATAGTTCAACCTCAATTGTCTTTAACGGGGCCTCGATTCTCAAGCCAGCTCCATTAACGACAGTTGAAAGCTCTTATTCAACTAACTTTCCGTCAGTATCGACGGCAGTCAGTGCCGGGGCAAATCTTGATTTCTCGATTACATTTACTCCTCAGTCCCTTTTATCTTTCCCAGCACAGCTGATAGTTACCGATACCAATGGTGGCAAGTACACCATGTTGTTGACCGGAACCGGTTCCGGCACCAATGTTACGGTGAACACAACCAATCAGGCGGCGGCTTATGTATCCAGCTTTGCGTCGCTGGGTACAAACCAGTATTCCAGCACCGCCAAACCGGCTAATCTGAATGTTTCCAGGGCTGTGAATCTGGTGATCCGTGGTGTGGCTGTAGGCGGGACGATCCCGATTACCGTGACTTTCGACGTCATGCCGACCGATCCGGTTTTCTACAAAATCTCAAACAATAAATGGACCCAGTTCACACCCGACTTGATTGACGCCGCCAACAAATCGATTACCTATCGGGTAACTGACAGCGTTCTGGCTGGCGATGCTGCGTCCTCCATGGATAGTGACCCAACGCCGGGCGTTATCGACGATCCGGTTGTAGTTGGATCATTCACCGCACAAACAGCCGGGACAACCGGAACAACCGCAACAGCCAGCGGAGGCGGCGGCGGCGGGTGCTTTATTGCGACAGCCGCCTACGGTAGTTACCTCGATCCGCACGTCATGGTATTGCGTCATTTCCGTGACAATGTGCTGCTGCAATCCGGACCGGGTACTGAATTTGTCAAGTTCTACTACAAGCACAGTCCGCCGATTGCCGATTTCATCGCACAACATCCGCTGTTGAAGCTGGTTACTCGTCTGGCGCTGACACCGCTGATTGTTTTGGTGAAATATCCGGTGATGCTTTTGGGGGTGGTTTTGTTTGGTATTGCAATGTTTTTCGCCAGAATGCGCCGTTTACAGGCGCAAAAGCTGATGACTCTGACTGAATAGAGTCGGTTTTTAGGCAGATGCAAAACAAGGGCGATAGCGCGGACGTATCGTGTTTCGCCCTTTTGTGTTAGGTGTCAACGAAAAAGTAGGTGTTGGGTAAATGATGTGGTACACACATTTGTTAGAGCCGTTTTGTTTAAGGATTTAATTTTCAGTGCCTTAAGTGTATATAGTTTGCCGTTTATGGGTTGAATGATGAGCTAACATGTTAAAAAATTAGTAAATGCTATTGGAGGGGACAAATGAATAAAAAAATACTGGGTTATGCATTGCTGCTGGTTTTGTCGCTTTTTGCTGTTGTGTCCGGCAGTGTGCAGGCGGATCCGCTGGATAACTGGCATTGGAAGAATCCGATTCCTCAGGGGAATGCGCTTCGTGGCGTATCCTTTGGTAGCAACAAGTTTGTTGCAGTTGGTGATTATGGAACTATCCTGACCTCAACGGATCTTGGTATCAACTGGAATAATAGAACTGCTCTAAACGATGGTTCTGCTGGAACAAGGGAAAATTTACGGGCTATTGCATTTGGCAATATCGGAGGGAGCGTGCCCGTAGCACCTGGCTTTGTTGCAGTCGGAGACAATGGTGCCATACTTAAATCAACAGATGGCGGGATCAGTTGGGCGCTTGATTCGACATCAGGGGTAACTGCAAATTTTCATTCAGTTGCCTACGGTGTAGATGCAACGGCAAAACAGTCTTTTGTTGCAGTTGGTGAAAATGGCACTGTTGCAAGAACGAATGATGGGTTGGCATGGAGCGTTGCTGCGAATGCTGCGGTTATGGCAGGGGAGATGCTTAGTGCTGTTGCGTATGGTGCCGTCCCCAATACATTCGTAACTATCAGTAATAGCGGAAATATTTTTTACTCCACTAATAACGGGGATACCTGGACAAAAAGTCCTGATAGCAACTCATCAAGGCCACTCCGAGGTGTCTCATTTGTTAATGGCAATTTCATAGCGGTTGGTACTGCCGGTGCCATAATCAGTTCTGCAAATGGTGTGAACTGGGTTGTACAGAGTTCCGGTACTGCGGCTGATCTTAATGCAGTTACCTACGGCGCAATCAATGACACTATTGTTGTAGTTGGTAATGTCAGTAAAATTATTGGTTCTACTACCGGTTTTACTACATGGCGCTCTTTCCCTTTTCCTGAACAGTCAACTCCCTCAAATTATAATATTCTTGCAGTAACCAATGATGGCGACAAAACCTATATTGCTGTTGGTGAAAATGGAGAAATTTTACGATACAATCCAGGGGCAGCTTTGGCTTTCTGGACAGCAATAAACACAGGCCTGACAAATACAAATGTAAGCGCACTTGCTTATAACACCGCTTCGACAAATACTGGTACAATATTGGAGCTTTATGCTGCAACTGGCGGGGGAGGTATCTTTTATACAAAAAATGCGGGGTTAAATTGGAGCGCCATAAACACAGGTCTTAACAATCTTACCGTAAATTCTATCGCAATGACTCCCGGTTCAGGTGCAACAGATGATGTTTTGTATACTGGTACGGCAGGTGGCTTGTATAAAAGTATTGATGCTGGAAATGCGGCCGGGACCGTATCTCGCATCGTAATTCCACCGGCAAATGTTAAGATAACTGCCGGTGTTGCGTCGAATACTCTTACCTGGAATGCTGTAACCGGAGCTGCCTCTTACAATGTTTACAGGTCAACAACTGCTGGAGTGACCAAGCCAAGCGGTTTATTGGGTACGGCAGTAGTAACGAATTACACAGATAACACATCAGCAAACGGCATAACATATTACTACGCAGTTACCGCCAATTTTGCGAATTCCACAAATACAGCAAATCAGGAAAGTTCTCTAAGCAGTGAAGTTTCTGCTAAACCGCAGATTTCAGCGGTGTATGTCCCGGATAATGCCGCAGTAACAGCTGGAGTCTCACAAAATACGGTAGGATGGAGCGCTGTTGCCGGCGCCGGTTCTTACAACGTAGCGATAGATGGCGTGAAACAAAATGTTGGTAACACAACAACATATACTCATGCCGCTACCAATGGCACAAATCACACTTATTCAGTTACTGCGGTTAATGTTGTAAGGACACCTGCTAATATAGCTGTAAGTAAAGGTGTCATAACATGGGATGCGGTTGCCGGGGCTGGATCATATGAAATCTCAATAAACGGCGGGGCATTCGTTGCCGCTTCTTCCCCATACACATTTAATGGCCATGTCACCAGTTATAGTATTAATGCGCTGAATATACAGACAGCTGCTGTTCCCAGCACGACTGTGACCGAGAGCCTTGTTACCTGGGCTGCAGTTGCTGGTGCGACGTCATACAATGTTTCTATAAACGGCGGAGCTTCAATAAATGTTTTGACAAACTCTTATACGCATATCGGAGTCGTTACAAGTAACAGTATCACTGCAGTGGGAGGCCCCTCAGATGGCTCTTCATCTGTTGGAACAGTTACGGTAATGAAGACCGGTATATCGTGGCCTGCGGTTGCTTTAACTGACTCATACAGCACAGTGATAAATGGTGGGGCTGCTGTTACTCCAGTGGGTTCACCCTATACATTTAATGGAGCTGTTACCAGCGCAACTGTAACTGCATTAGACAATACAAGAAATGTTGTAACCGGCAGTTTAGTAAGTACCATAACGTGGGATGCACCAGCTGTTGAGCCGACTACATACACCGTTACGATAAACGGGGTAGTGCAACCCATTCAAAATGCGCCACTTACTTCTTTCGACTTCACCGGAATTATCAATCCAGGATTTACCGTCATTTCGACGAAAGCCGAAAGCGACACAAGCAGTGTTGTCGGCGCAACACCACAGGCAATTCCGATCCAGTTGACATCAGTGAACACAGTGATAGTAGATCCGGTTAATGCAAATACTATCTACTTGGCAAATAATAGCGGCTTATTCAAAAGTACAGATGCGGCGCTTACATTCACAGAATTGCTGTATGATGCGGCACCTACTTCATTTGCAAATGTAAATTCCATAGTTGTTGACAAAAATACGCCAACTACATTGTATGTAGGGGCAACAGGTGGGTTAGGTACTGGCATTTATAAGTCAACAAACGGGGGCGCTTCCTGGGCGCTTCTTAAAACAGGTTTGGTAAATACAATCGCACTCGATCCGACGACAACCTCAACTGTTTACCTTGGTACTACCCTCGGCGCTTTCAAAAGCAGTGACTCCGGCACTACCTGGAATGTTACCAATCCAGGACTTGGCAGTTTCCCGGTCAACTATTTCGGCATAAATCCCGTATCACCAAGCGTAATCTACATGGGTACGGATCTTGGTATCTTTGTTACCTATAACTTTGGAACTGACTGGTCTGGTTTCAGTAATGGACTTACATCTTCTTTGGTCAACGCCATTGCTTTTGATCCTGGCAAAACGGAACAAATTTATGCTGGTACCGGTGGCGGCGGTATGTACAAACTAACCGATGTCTTCAATATAAATTGGTCAAGCCAGAGAAATGACATCGTATTTAACTCCTCGTCCAAATCGAGTAGTGAGTTTTATGGCATAGGTTTTGGCGCTGATAATTTTGTTGCAGTTGGTAATAATAATTCAATTACGCTGCTCGGAAATGCATCATTGCCTGTTGTAACTGGTAATTTCAGGGCAGTTGTTTATGGTGATAATTCTTATATAGCTGTTGGCGCATTTGGTTCGGAAGGCGCTGTCTACCGATCTGACTCGGCAGGGGTATCTTGGGTCGGCCCACTTGTAAATACTTCGGGAGTATCGATTGCATCATCTGGACTCTACGCGATTTCTTACGGCAATGGAACTTTCGTAGCTGCAGGCTTATCAGGCAAGTTGCTGACTTATACAGGTAATGTCTACAACAATAATCTTGTTACAGGTGTTACAACACATCTTCGGGCTGCTGCGTTTGGCAATGGCGTATTCGTAGTTGCTGGTGATAATGGAGCTATTATTACTTCTGGTGATGCCGCTACGTGGACTGTACGCAATTCAGGTGTCACTGCACAAATAAATGCCTTGAGCTATGGTAATGGAAAATTTGTTGCTGTAGGGGCTGGCGGAGTGATTCTTGTTTCTAATGATAATGGCGTCAGTTGGCAGTCTGTTGCTTCACCGACAACCGGCACCCTTTATGGGGTTGCGTATGGAAACGGTGTCTTTGCTGCTGTAGGTGAAGATGCAGTACATGGAACGGTGTTGACCTCATCAGACGACGGCGCAACGTGGACTCCACGTCCATCAGGGACTGTGAATGCACTTTATGCAGTGGCTTTCGGTAAAGGACAATTCTATGCATCCGGACGTTTCGGCACAGTGATTATGTCTGACATTGTGCCATCAGCGCCAGCAACGGTGACGGGAACAACACCGGCTTCTGGGACTACCGGGGTTCCAGTTAACGCTCCGATTACGGTTACGTTTTCTGCAAATATGAATGGAGGGACAATAACTACCGGAATAGACGGTACTACTGGCAGCTTCAGGATTGTGCCTGCTGTTACTGTTCCGCCAGTCGCTGCAGTTACAGGTGCATCAATCAACTACGACAGTGGCAACTTTCGTGCAACTTTGTCTCATTCAGGATCATTGTCGTATGGGACTGACTATACAGCAACATTGACAACTACAATACTTGATGCTGCTGGAAACTCGCTTCCGGCAGTATACTCATGGGTATTTACAACAGAACCGAAACCCGATACTGATTCCCCAATAATAATCAGTGCTTTACCAGGGAATGCAGAGACGGATGTAGTCGTGACAACGCCGATTCAAGTTACTTTTTCACAGTCAGATGTTAATCCGTCAACCGTAAACAGTAATACTTTCAAGCTGTCACCAAATGTTGCTGGAAGCGTAACATTTAATGGAATGATAGCCACATTTACCCCGACCCCTCCAGGAACTCTGGCTAAAGGTGTCACATACACTGCAACAGTGACAACCGGCGTAAAGGATATGGCCGGTAATGCAATGCTTGCTCCCTATACCTGGAGCTTTACAACTATTTCAGCATATACAGTTTCAGTATCAGCAGGAGCTAACGGAACAATTACACCTGGAACCATAGCCATGGACAAAGGGACTTCACAGGTATTTACTATTTCGCCAGCATCGGGTTTTTCTCTTGATACTCTTACACTTGACGGAGCATCAGTAAAAAATCAGGTGATTGGTAATACGTACACGTTATCAAATGTGACTGCCAACCATGTGATTGCCGCAACTTTCAAGCAAGTACACCAGATACAAACTACCGTTGCTAGTGGCAGCGGCACGATCACAGGATCAATTGCACTTGACCTGTCAGGTAAGGTTACTGTTGACAGTGGTTCAGTCTTGTCACTTACCATCACCCCTTCTGCCGGTTTAAGTCTAGCTAGTTTGACAGATAACGGTGCCGTTTTAGCTCTTAACCCACTGCCTGCTAATCTTGTAAAGGCTGCGGTTGCAAATGCCGACGGAACCTATACTTGGACATACACATATGCCAGCGTTACAGCCGATCACAATATTGTCGCCGTATTTTCCCAGGATGTAACCCCGCCAGTGGTAACAGTTACATCACCAGCTGCAGGCACGACGAACATTGACATCAACAGCAGCATAACCGCCACTTTCAACAAACTGGTAGACCCTGCAACGATCACTGCCGCCACCTTCCTTATTCGTGAAAAGTTAAGCGGCATCAGCGTAATCAGTGTGCCCACACCGAGTTTGAGTGGACTTACCGCCACCTTCAAGCCGAGCATCGCATTAAAAGCAGGAATACAATACGAAGTCGTTGTCACCACCGGCGTCAAAGACCTGGTAACTCCCGCCAACAGCATGGCCACGGCATACGTCTGGACATTCACTACCCGCCCAGCTACCCATGCTGTCACCTTGACTACCGGTGCCAATGGTTCTGTATCCAGCAACCCGGCTGCGCTGGGTACGGTAACGGATTCTTCCAGCGTGGTCTTTACCATCACCCCCAATACCGGCTATCACATAGCCGATGTAAAACTGGACACCGTCTCTGTCCTTTCACAAGTATCGGGTAATAGCTATACCTTAAACAACGTCATTGCCAACCACGCCGTAGATGTCACGTTTGCAATCAACACCTACGCGTTGACCACAACTACCGGAGTCAATGGTACCTTGACTCGTTCCACCGCAACTCCGGATTACGGCAGCAGTCCGAACGTTACGATCAGACCGGCAGCCGGTTATATACTTGAAAGTGTATCCGACAGTTTTGCGGGGAATATGCCGCTGTCCGGCCTTGTCAAAAGTGCTCAAAATGCTGATGGAACCTACACATGGACCTATACCATCAGTAATATTGCCCAGAACAGAACCGTCAGTGCCGTCTTCAGAAAACTGAACCTGATAATCACTCTACCTGCCGCAGGTACCGGAACTGTGACGCCCTCGATTGCGACTCCCGCCTATGGCGAAAGTCCGATCATTACTTTCATGCCGGCAATCGGTTACCGCCTCAAGAGCATCAGTGACAGCATCTCCGGAAACTTGGACCTGAACAATCCTCCTGCAGGTTTGGTGAAAGCTGCACAGCCGGACAGCAACGGTATCTACAGCTGGACTTACACGATTAGCAATATGTCTCAGGATAGGACTATCAACGCTGTTTTCGAACGGACTACATATTCGATAACTATTGATCCCCAGATCCAGAACGGAACAGTTACCAGCGCAGATCCCTCAGTATTTTATAAAGGTTTCTTCTCCTTGACCATTACGTCCAGCCCCGGCTATTTCCTTGATACACTTGTTATCAACGGAACCAATGCAGCAATTCTGCCGGTGGCCTCCAGTCAGGTCAAGGGAGCACAGGGTTATGTCAGCACCTATAATTATCAGACAGGCCAGGTAACTCAGAACACAACCGTCAGCGCTACATTCGTACAAAAGTTTGTGATCACGGCTTCTGCGACCGGCAGTGGTTCGATACCCAATCCGGGACTTTCATTTTATCTGTCCGGAGCTGCCCCGTCTTACACCTTTACTCCGAATAGTGAACAATATCGGGTGGTATCCCTGAAGTTGGATGGTGTTGCTGTTACAGTTCCGGCTTCAAACCGTTATGATTTCACTCCGTTGACTGCCGACCATTCGATTGAGGTTGCTTTCGATCTCAAACAGTTCAATGTAAGTGTTGCTCCCACGCCCACTCATGGCGCCGTTTCTCTTTCGTCAACAACTGTGAATTATGGTGGTTCATCTCTTGCCAGCGTTATTCCTGCCGCTGGTTATAAAGTTAAGGATATTCTGTTAACCGCTTCCGGAGATGCGGTAGCAACTAATGTTTTCGGTCAGGCAATAGCGACGGCTTCCGGTACCTACCAGTACACGCTGAGTGATATCAGGAAGGATTACTCTATCTCTGCTACGTTTGATGTTCTGCAGCTAAAAATTGCAACCAGTGTTGCAACCGGCGGCGGTGGCACGATTGTGGCCGATAATTCTGCCCCCAATTATGGTTCGTCAGTCAAGTTTACGATGACAGCCAATCCGGGATACACCCTCAAGGATGTCACGGTTGATGGCGTATCGAAAATGTCTGACGTGAATAACGGCGTTTACACTTTAAGTAATGTAACGGCTGACCACACTGTCGTTGCCACCTTTGCTATAAATTCCTATCTGATGACTGTATCAGTTAATGACAGTAGTCTGGGATCCATAACGCCTTCAGGGTCAGTCAGGGTAAATTATGGGCAATCACAGGCATTCCAGATTTCTACGACTAACGGTTCGGTACTGACTGATATTACGCTGGACGGCATCTCTGTAAAAAGCACAGTTAATAACAATATTCTCACTCTTAATAATGTAGTTGCTGATCATACACTTGTTGTTACTTTCACCGCTCCGGCGGCGACCGTCTACCCCGATGGCGATCTTAACGGTGACGGTAAAGTGGATATCGCCGATGCGCTGTTGGCACTGAAATTGTCGGTGGGCCTGATGACTCCGGTTGCAAAGGATATCGCCCATGGCGATGTCGGGCCGACTAATGATAAAGGAAAGCCTGTTCCTGACGGCAAGATTGATATTAATGACGTGGTTGTGATGTTGCAGCGGGTGGTTGGAAATATTCCCGCCTGGTAATCGCTTAATAAAAATATACGGATTGGAGTCGTTATGAAAAGTTTCTGGATGGTGAGTGCTGCTTTAATTTTCTGTTTTTTATCGCTGGTAGGCTGTGGCGGGGGTGGTGGGGGCTCTTCAGCTGGTCCGGCGCCAGCACCTACGCCGACCCCTGCAACAACTAAAATAGCCGGCGTTGCTTCCAAAGCTCCTATTGGCAACGCAACCGTTTCAGCTTACAAGATTGTCAACGGTGCCAAGGCCGAGTTACTGGACAGTGGATCCACCGCTGCCGATGGTTCCTATAGTCTGAATCTGGGCGCATATACCGGCCCGGTGTTTCTTGAAATCAGCGGCGGTACTTATATTGATGAAGCCACAGGTGCTAACACCACTCTGGCAGCTCCGTTGCATGCCGTTGTTTCCTCTACCTCAGGTACCGTGTCGGCTGCAATTACACCGCTGACGGAACTGGCCTATCAGCAGGCT
>JANNRW010000300.1:0-18060 GCA_031401815.1 Geobacteraceae bacterium
TAAAATAACATATATATTCTGATTAGAGCAATATATATTCGGGATGCGAGAAAGAGATGGAGAAAGAGAAAGAGAAAAAACAGAATGACTCTTTATCTCTATCTCTATCTCTATCTCTATCTCTATCTCTATCTCTATCTCTATCTTTATCTTTATCTCTATCTCTATCTCTATCTCTATCTCTATCTTTTCCTATTATGCCAAATAGTTGCGTTTTTTGTTGAAATGCTGAAGGATGTGACTAAAATTGATTTTTTGAATTGATCCCCCAAGGAGAGCTGATTATGCCGATAGCACAGAAGATAAGAGATATGGCTGCCCTGGCTCGTGAGGCATCCCATCAGATGGCGAAGCTGTCGTCAGAAGTCAAGAACCGCCTCCTGGTTTCCATGGCAGATGCGCTTTTACTCTCTGCCACAGAGATTATCGATGCCAACCTGAAAGACCTTGAAGCAGGGAGGGAAAAGGGTCTGGCAGAAGCGATGCTCGACCGACTCATGCTGAACGAGTCACGCATTGCCGGAATGGCGGATGCTCTGCGTGAAGTTGCAGCTCTTCCCGATCCGGTTGGATCAGTCGCCAATATGAGCATTCGCCCGAATGGGCTTTCAGTCGGCAAGATGCGGATTCCACTTGGCGTTATCGGGATAATCTACGAATCAAGGCCAAATGTCACCTCCGATGCAGCAGCTCTTTGCCTCAAAGCGGGAAATGCAGTGATACTGCGAGGCGGTTCCGAGGCGATCAATTCGAATATTGCCATAGCAGAGATTCTCAGGGGCGAGATGAAACGGTTCGGCATTCCGGAGGGGGCGCTTGTTCTTATCCCTTTTGTTGAGCGCGAAGCAGTACTTGAGATGTTGAAGCAGGAGGAGCTGATTGATCTGATCATTCCGCGTGGCGGTGAGAGCCTGATCCGCTTTGTTGTTGAGAATTCACGCATTCCGGTAATCAAGCATTACAAGGGGATATGTCATATATTTGTTGATGCGGCTGCTGATATAGCCATGGCCGGCAAGATCATAATCAATGCCAAGACCCAGCGCCCTGGTGTCTGCAATGCACTCGAAACCTTGCTGGTGCACCGGGATATTGCTGAAACCTTTATCCCCAGGATCACAGATGCGCTGAAAGCCCTGAAGGTGGAGATACGAGGTGATGAAACTGTCTGTAGACTCTTTTCCGGAGCGATTCCAGCTACTGAAGAGGACTGGCATGCAGAGTATCTTGATCTGATTCTGGCAATCCGGGTTGTGGACGATCTTGATGCTGCGATTAATCATATCAATCGTTACGGATCGCTCCATACCGAGGCGATCATCACCACCAATTATGCAAACAGTCAGCGCTTCCTGCGCGAGGTGAACTCCAGCACAGTATTGGTCAATGCCTCCACCCGCTTTGCAGATGGCGGACAGTTAGGGCTTGGCGCAGAGATCGGGATCTCCACCACAAAGCTGCACTCTTTTGGCCCCATGGGGCTGGAAGATCTGACAACTACCAAATTTATCGTGTACGGAAATGGGCAGGTGAGGGGATGAAGGGCGCTTGAAGGGCGCTCAGGGCTCAGGGCTGGGGGCTGAAGGGCGCTCAGGGCTCAGGGCTCGGGGTTAAAGGCTAAAGGCTAAAGCTTTAAACTAAGGTTTTGCCCCGAACCCCGAGCCCCGAGCCCTGAGCTTTGTCCCCGAACCCCGAGCCCCGAGCCCTGAGCTTTGTCCCCGAACCCCGAGCCCCGAGCCCCGAGCTTTGTCCCCGAGCCCTGAGCTTTGCCCCCGAACCCACTGTCCCGAACACAGAGCCTGGATAATTATGAAAACTGGAATAATTGGCGGCACATTCAATCCGATTCACCTTGCCCACCTCCGGATAGCCGAAGAGGTGAGGGAGAGGCTCGTCCTTGATCGGGTGATCTTCATCCCTGCTGCGAACCCTCCGCACAAGGAGCTTGATGGTGATATCTCCTTTGAACACCGCTTGAAGATGGTGGAGCTGGCCATAAGCGGCAATCAGGCTTTTACCTCATCAACCCTGGAAGAGGAGCGGGGAGGTGTCTCCTATTCAGTGCAGACACTGGCAGAGCTTGGAGCAATCTATCCGGAAGACGAGCTCTATTTCATAATCGGCAGCGACTCATTCAAGGAGATATCTACCTGGTATTGTTTTAATAAAATCTTCTCAGCCTGCAACATTGTTGTTGTTGAGCGACCAGGAGCGGAAATAAGGGATCTCCGCACCCCTCTGCCGGTTGCCATAGCTGCTGAATTCTGCTATGATTCCAAAGAAATACGCCTGACCCACAAGTCAGGCTTTTCAGTCTGTTACATTGCAGGCATACCGCTGGCCATATCGTCCAGCGAAATACGCAACCTGGCAAGGGGGGGGCGCTCTCTCCGCTATCTCCTCCCTGAGCGGGTTGCCGGATACATTGAGGAAAAAAGGATATACATAGAATGAATGTAAAACCAACCATCAGTTCTGAAGATCGTGCAGTAAAATCTGCTGCCCTTGCCCTGGAAAAGAAGGCTTTCAATGTAAGGATCCTTGATATTCAAGGCATTTCCACCATTGCCGACTACCTTGTGATTGCTACCGGAACTTCTGACAAGCAGGTACAGGCGATTGCCGAGTCGGTTCGCAGCGGCCTGAAGAAGTACGGCAAAGCTATTGATATTGAGGGGAAAAAAGAGGGGAAGTGGGTTGTCATCGATTATGGTGATGTAATTGTCCATATTTTTATTGAAGAGCTTCGCCGTTATTACAATCTGGATGAACTCTGGAGTGCGGCGAAGAGGGTGGAAATCCCGGAAGAGTACCAATGGGAGCGCCGGGAGCAGTGAAGCTGCGTCTGCTATGGGTCGGCAAAACCCGGGAAGAGTGGATCAGGAGTGCCATTGACGAGTATGCCGGTCGGGTCAGGCGCTATGCTCCTCTGGAGATAATGGAACTCCGCGAGGAGAAAGGGGGGCTGCCCGACATCATGCGCGAGCATGAGGGGGAGCGGCTCCTGAAGCAGTTGCCGAAAAACAGCCGACTTCTCCTTCTTGACGAGCATGGAGAGCAGCTAACCTCTCCGGAATTCGCCGGAATTATCGGCAAATACCGCGATAACAGCACCCAGGAACTTGCCTTTGCCATTGGTGGTGCCTACGGTTTCAGCAAGGAGCTGCACGCCATTGCAGACCGCAAAATTGCCCTCTCCAGAATGACCTTCACCCATCAGATGATCCGCCCCTTTTTTCTGGAACAGCTCTACCGGGCGTTTACCATACTCAATAACGAGTCGTATCATCACTAAAAGTCAGGCTAAAGGCTGAAGGTTGAAGATTGAAGGTAACAATTCAGCACTTTCCTTGACAAGAAAATATTACGGCAAATCCACTCTCGCCCCCCTTTCAAAAAGGGGGGGATTGTAGAGCTTCCCCCTTTTTGAAAGGGGGATTTAGGGGGATTTGCTTTTGACGTTGACTACGTGCTAAACAGTTACGATTCACCAATCCCTTAAATTTTTTAGGCAGAAACTTACGGAGACACTTCATGCCAAAAAAACCGCTTCTGCTGATGATTCTCGATGGCTGGGGTATTGCCCCCCCCTCTGACAGCAATGCCGTCACCCTTGCCAATACCCCGAACCTTGACAGGCTCATCGGGAACTATCCCCATACCAGAATCCTCACCTCAGGCCTTGCGGTCGGTCTGCCTGAAGGCCAGATGGGAAACTCTGAAGTCGGGCATTTGAACCTTGGCGCAGGAAGAGTGGTCTATCAGGAACTTACACGAATCAGCAAATCAATAGCTGATGGTGACTTCTTTTCCAATTCTGTTCTGCTTGATTGCATAGCCAGGACAAAGGCCAGTGGCGGGAGCCTGCACCTTTCAGGCCTCCTTTCTGATGGCGGGGTGCATTCTCACAATACGCATCTCTACGCCCTGCTTGAGATGGCAAAAAAAGAAGGGCTTAGCAAGGTTTTCATCCACTGTCTACTCGACGGTCGCGACACCCCTCCTCAAAGCGGCGCAGATTATCTGAAGGAGCTGGAAGAGGAAGTCGCACGGATAGGTATCGGCAGAATCGCCACGGTTATGGGGCGATACTATGCCATGGATCGGGACAATCGCTGGGATCGGGTGGAAAAGGCTTACAACGCCATAGTCAATGGAGAGGGTGAATGCCTGGCCTCTGCTCATGAGGCCATCAGAATGAGCTACGCAAGTAATGTACATGATGAGTTTGTCGTCCCCTGCGTTATCTGTGACAACGGCGCTCCGGCAGGCCGGGTGCAGGATGGTGACGGGTTCATCTTCTTCAACTTTCGCTCGGATCGCGCCAGAGAGATAACGCGCGCCCTTGCTCTGGATGACTTTAACGGCTTCATCCGGCGCAACAGACCAAAGCTTGTCTCTTATGTCTGCATGACCGAGTACGACGCAACTTTCAACCTCCCTATCGCATTTGCCCAGGAAGAGCTGGCCAACCTCCTTGGCGATGTCCTGTCCAAGGCTGGCAAGACCCAGCTTCGCATCGCCGAAACCGAGAAATACGCCCACGTCACCTTCTTCTTCAACGGCGGATCAGAAGAGCCTTTCCCTATGGAGGATCGCTGTCTGATCCCTTCCCCCAAAGAGGTCGCCACCTATGACCTGAAACCGGAGATGAGCGCATATCTTGTTGCAGAGGAGCTGCTGCGGAAACTGGATGATGACAGGTACGACGTCATTATTCTCAATTTTGCAAATTGCGACATGGTCGGTCACACCGGCATCATTCCGGCGGCAGTAAAGGCAGTAGAGGCCGTGGACAGCTGTGTCGGCAGAGTTGTGTCAAAGATTCAGGAGCCGGGAGGAGTCATCCTCATCACTGCTGACCATGGCAACGCCGAACATATGATGGATGAAAATGGCGGCCCGTACACAGCGCATACCTGCAATCAGGTCTGGCTGGTGCTGGTGGATGAGAGCCGCAAGGGGATGAAACTCCGTGAAGGTGGTCGCCTGGCAGACATTGCTCCGACCATGCTGGAGCTGCTCGGACTGACCAAGCCGGTGGAGATGAAAGGGGAAAGTCTGCTGGTGTGAGGGTCGGCCGGTCACTATTTCCGGCCAACCTGGCGATGATGCAAAGATATATCAGGAAAAAGCCGTGCAGGAATCAATTGAGGAAACCAAACGATGAAAGATGGCGACAAATTTCTCAAGATAGTTCAATGGTCTGATGAGGATGCCTGTTATGTGGGTATATGCCCCGGTCTGTTACGGGGTGGAGTGCATGGTGACGACGAGGCGGTCGTCTACAAGGAGTTATGCGAAGCAGTTGCCGAAACGATCGAACTGTACAAAAGCGATTCAAGACCCTTGCCGCCACCGACAGCCGCAAAGCCATATTCCGGGCGATTTGTGCTGAGGGTAGGCAAGGAGTTGCATCAGACGCTTGCGGTTCGCGCCTTGCAGGAAGGCGAAAGCCTTAACAGTTATTGCCAGAAAATTCTCAGAAAAGCGGCATGAATGTTTCATTTAAAAATATTCCTCCGATCATTACCCCTCTGTAACTACCTGACCACTACAACAACGTATATCCGCTGATCGTCCCGGAAAGACCTGTAGCCGCATCTCCGCCCGTTGTTACCGGTGCGAAACCTGAAAACGCAAAATCTTCCTGAACCGGGTTGTATCCCGGCGCTGCTGTCAGAACAACAGTTACATACTCCCCAGCCCCGAATCCCGCAACACTACTCGTCGCCATGGAAACCACCAGTTTCCCTTTTGCACCACCCAGCGCCGGTGTGTAGACAGGCATAAGCGCAGTGCCTGGCAGAGCCACGCCACTGACCGTGATAACGCTTGCTCCCACGGTTCCGTCCCCATTTAGGGAAGGAGTGACCCCGTCCGGAAGTGTAATGGTGGTTGAGGAGGTTTCTTTTACGCGTCAAACATTGGGAGAGAGTCAGGAACAGTACGTAAATCTGTCAAAGGTGACTTTGATGCTGCTGGATGAGTTGCAAAGCCTGCCCGAGTACGAGCAGTTGCGTTTACTTGCAGATTTGAAGGAGAGAAAGGCGAGGGGGGGGTTAAAATTTGCACCGCCTTTTCAGGCAGCTTTCAGGTAATGCCTGACATTCAGCTCAGCCCCGCTCTTTGCTACTTCTGCCGCAGTCTTGAAGAGTTCCGTGGCAATCGCTTCGTCAACATCGCAATGGAATTGTGTAATGCCAGGTATCTGTATGCACTTCTGCTTCGGTCAGTACAGGCATCTAAGGAACAAGTCTGGCTAATCTCTGGAAATTGCAACACAGGAGTGAACAAATGTTAAAAACAGTTCGGCTTGCTTCAACATTTCAGCTATATCATGCAGGTCATCATGCAGAATTGCATATCGACCTTCTACGGCATAAGGTGAAAGTTCTGTCAATTTCTCCATAAACTAAGGGAGTTCAATTCCGTTTTCGTAGGCCAGGTCAACAAGTTCATCAAGATCGTGAGTTTTTGGAAACCTGATCGACCGATAAGTAAAAAGCGCTTTTACAAGTTTCTCCACACCTTGTTGTATGTGAAACAGCATGATTTCAGGGGCGACCTTGTTATTCCCCATTACTTCGCGCACAAGGGCAAAATCCTGCTCAGCCTTCAGAATGAATATCTTGTGCTGCTCAAGGAACCGGTTATCCATACAGCAGTCTCCCATAGTGCGCAGCTGCATGATGAACCGAATTTACCTGATTACGATAAAAATCAAATTCTTCCGGAGTTGACACTATAACGTCAAACGGCTTGCCAAGCCCTCTTAATAGCTTTCTTGCCTCATTCATCTCCATGATACTTGACACTACATTTTCCTTTACTACTAAAAGGTCAACATCGCTTTCCACATCTGCCATTCCGGAGGTCTGACTGCCAAAAAGAAAAATCTGTAAAGGGTGAATTTTTTGAAGCCTTACTACAATTTCGTCCAGTAGTTTCTGTTCGAGCATAAAGTTGTAATCCTTTGGCTGAAAGTCACCTACTTCTGCTGTAACTATATACAATCCCGGTAGGTTGTAAACATTATTATGACTATCAGGATCAAGAAGGGAACCCCTTAAGGGGTAGAGTAGAGAGCAGGTGTCACCCTCCTCTCCCTCATAAAACCGTGCATACGGTTTTTCCGCACACGGCTTTCCAATGTTCATCACTGGAGAACCCTTAGAGGGACGCTGATTGGGGATCCTCTTATATAACGCTGCTTGTTATGTTGCTATTGAAGCCCTTAATAGACCTTTCTAAATAATGTTCATGAGTCGCGACTGTGGCTCACCCGGCATCTCATCTGCACATTCCAAAAATCCCTACCCCCGCTCTTCCTGACCCAAAACAATTTTCTAAACCTCTTGCCAATTTGGCACTGAAATTGTAAGCTAATGAAAGAGCAGCTATTTTTAATTGATTCAAGTTTGACGCAAGCCGGTTTATAAGGGTTTGCAGGGATACAGGAAAACCCAACCATGAAACTTCTGCGTAGTATGTTTATAATAATTGCATGCCTCCTCCCTGTAGCAGCTTCTGCCGAGCGTAAGTCTCCGGTGGATGGCGGGGTGCTGACCTCCAGCCCCGGCATGAGGATGGATCCGTTCGGCAGCGGACGTATGGTTATGCACAACGGCTGGGATATAGCTGTTCCTGTTGGCACAGCAGTCTATCCGACCCAGGAGGGGACAGTCTATTTTGCCGGATATTACAAGGGGTATGGCAATCTGGTGGCAATCGAGCATGGCAAGGGGTATATCTCCCTTTACGGGCACAACTCGCAGCTAATGGTGGCTCCGGGGATCTATGTCACGCCTGAGACCGTCATAGCACTATCTGGCAATACAGGCCGCTCAACCGGTCCTCATGTACATTATGAAGTCCGTCAGCTTCCGTCATCATACCAGAAAGAGCGCCAGGCAAGGCTGACCGCAAGACTCAAGGAGAGTGTTGCTGAAAATATAGATAATCTGGTTGAGAATTTTGCCAGCGGAAAAGGGGGGCCTGAGCAGGAGATAACGATGCTCCCCAATGATATTGATCATAATTGACAGCCTGACTTTGACAACAACTCAACAACTTAACCACTCAACGATTCAACACCTCAACGCTTCTCCTTCAACTCTTCACCATTCACTTTTCACCTTTCACCTTTCACCCAATAATCGATCTATCCCTTCGAGCCCTGCCAAAGCACCTGTTGCAATGGAGACATGCCCAGCCGGAGCTTGTGCTTCTCTCGGATTGATTCTTACGAGCAGGGCATCTTTCCTCTCTCCGACTCTCTCACCCATGTAACGGATGGTAGGAATTGCGCTCCCTGCCCCCATCTCTACCACTACGACTTTCTTCCCTCTATGATCTGTAATGAATTCGTCAAAGAGGCGCTCCTGCCTTCTTGTCCGGTTCGGGAGCCAGGAGAAATCGCCGAACATCAGGATGTTGGGTCTTGCAACCCCCTTGCAATGGATACATTCAGGGATATTAAGAGCCCGCATGGTATCTGTATTGATCTCAATGCTCTCGTTATTATCCCAGATTGCATCTGAACATGGAGAGAGGCACTGGAGATGGTGAATTGAGCCGTGCACTTCAAGGATCGAATTTTCCTGAAAACCGGCCTTCTGGAATTGGCCGTCAACATTGGAGGTGACAACGAAATGATCGAGCCCGAACCGGGTAATCCACTCTCGAAGAGTATGGAATCCCCGATGCGGGAGAGTGTCCCGGTAAAGGTTGGTTCGATGGCCATAAAATCCCCAGCCAAAGGCAGGATCACGCTCGAAATGAGCAGGATTGGCTGCCTGTACAAAGCTTAAACCGAGCCGTCGGTACATTGGATAGGCATTCCAGAAGCCATGATCGCCGCGAAAATCAGGAAGACCGGAATCAACCCCCATTCCGGCACCTGCGGTTATTACAAGAGCAGAGCTGTTTTTGATGGCATTGGCTGCTTTCTCAAACTGCTTTTCTGGTTCCATGTTTTCCTCCTGTAGCAGCCGGCTTTATCTGGTATAGTCGATTGAATCTTGGAATTTTCATCCTGAAAGGATCTTTTCATGCGTTTTGGTCTCTGCTGTCTTTTTCTCCAGGAGCCAGTCAGGTTTCGCACAACTACAGCAAAGGCATTGTCATCAATGCTCCGTAACGAACAGCTGGTCAAACTTTCAGAAATTTCCCGTCATAATGTAGAAAATTTGTTGCTGGCCCTTGAAACTGTCCGGAGCCTCGGCATCGGATCGTTCCGGATCATGTCACCACTTTTCCCGAGAATGACTCATCCTGATGTAGGTTACCTGCTGGACAATTTGCCTGAATACAGGGTCATCAGTCAAGGGCTGGAGATGGTGCGGAGTTATGCAGCTCAACACGACATTCGCCTCAGCTTTCATCCCGACCAGTTTGTTGTCCTCTCCTCTCCACATTCTCATGTGATCGAAAACTCGCTCCGGGAACTTGAGTTCCAGGGCATGCTGGCTGAGGCCGTGGGTGCAGAAGTAATTAATATTCATGCCGGCGGAGTGTACGGTGATAAAAAACAGTCGCTAAAGCGACTTGAGGGTCTTTTTTCCAGACTTTCAGTGAGGGTAAGAAGCCGTTTGACGCTGGAAAACGATGATATCAGTTATACGGTGGAAGACCTTCTCCCGGTCTGCCGACATCTGTCCATACCCCTGGTATACGATGTCCATCACCATAGATGTAACTCTGACAACCTTACAGTTGAAGAGGCTACCAACCTTGCAGGGGATACGTGGCAGGCCAAAGAACGTGAGCAGTACTGCCATATATCGTCACCAAAGAACGGCTGGGGCAGTATCAATCCCAGACCTCACGCCGATTATATCGATCTTGCTGATCTGCCTGCTTGCTGGAGAGGACGGGAGATGACCGTGGATATCGAAGCAAAGGCCAAAGAGCTTGCAGTAGTAAAACTGATGGCAGATCTCAAAATGAAGTAAGTATAGCAAGGTTTCATGTTTCCTCCCCTTTGCGCAGTGCTACCTTGACTACTCTGGTATGAGGTCTGTCCCCTGCTAACTGCCGATAGACCATGGCAAGAAAGCGTACCGTAACCACCTTGTGGATGTATGCCTGAGTGAGACGGTAAAACCATTTCCGCCAGGGTGCAGGCCTGTTGCTGCCGAGTAACAGGGGACAGAAGTCAGATAACTGTAGTGTAACGCAAGTGTCTTCGCAAATCTGTTCAACCATAAAATCCATCTGTCCGCGGTCGCACTCACCTGGCTGAACAAGGGCACCGCCACAGATATGGATAGTTGTACAGCTGCCGTTAGTAACAGCTTGATGTACTGGCATATTGAATTTTATCAGCGCGATTGAACTGTTGCAGAGGCTGAATTCCAGGCCATTTTCTGTCATGGCCGGGCAGACAATATGCAGGGTAAGGAGCTTGACATATTGAAGATATATCTCCAGCAACCGGTTACTTGTCATCTTTTGAGCAGCTTTGCCCGGAATAATAACCCACTGGATGGAAAAAACAGACTGATCCTGGGCCAGTATCTGCTGACAGGCAATTTCGTGATAATCGGGTTTATCTACGGAAGGCGGGTTCATGATTATTAACAATATCATGTATTCGCCCTGCTTGTAAGCAGTCAGTTATTTGTTACAATAAAATTCATCTGATAAGGGAAGATTCTCATGACAGGAAAAGTTCTGGTTACCGGTGCTTCCGGTTTTATCGGCCAACGTTTGGTAAGGGCGCTTCTTGCTGATGGTGTTGCGGTTCGCTGTCTGCTGCGAAAGGAAGGATTACTGCCTGATCAAGCAGAGGTGGCCAGGGGTGACCTGCTAGCCCCCCAGACCTTGCCGGCAGCACTGGATGGGATTGATACGGCCTATTATCTGGTTCATTCCCTTGCAGCCGGTCGTTCGGGCTTTGAACTGCGAGACCGGACGGCTGCTGCCAATTTTACCGCAGCCGCGACCAGAGCAGGTGTGCGCCGGGTTATCTATCTGGGCGGACTGGGGGAGACCAAGGCAAACCTGTCCGAGCATCTGCGCAGCCGTATGGAAGTGGGGGAGATACTTAAGACCGGGGGGTTTGCCACTACCTTCCTCCGTGCTGCAGTTATCTTTGGCGCTGGTGGCGCATCCTTCGAAATGATCCGTTCGCTGGTGGAACGTCTGCCGATCATGATTACCCCTCTCTGGGTCAGCACAAAATGCCAGCCGATCGCAATAGGAGATGTCATCCGCTATCTGACCGGCTGCCTGCATGAAGAGGGAACCACAGGAGGAACGTTTGATATAGGTGGGCCGGAGATACTTACCTATCGAGAAATGATGGAGCGTTTCGCTGCCATCGAGGGGCGCATGCTGCTGATCCTGCCAGTGCCGGTGCTGACACCGGAACTTTCTTCCTACTGGGTCGGGCTGATTACCCCGGTTAAACCTGCCATTGCCATGCCCCTCATTGAAGGGTTGGCCAACGAGGTAGTCTGTCACGATAACCGTATCCGTGAGTTGCTCCCCTTCGCTCTTACCCCTTTTGACGAGGCTGTACGGATCGCTCTGGCAGAAGGGGTTATCCCTGGCTCAACTATTCCCGCCGGGGAGAAATCTTCACAATGACCGCTTTTTTTCGCCTTCGACAGTTGGTGCAGTTGACTTTTATTGTCTTTAGCCTGCTTGTCTCCACCGTAGTGATAATGACAGCCTACCAGTAGAGCCTGGTTAACAGCTCATTGAACGCAGCAAGCTGTTCCGGTTCCGGATCTTTCAGTACCCCTTGTTGCTGTAGGATTGCAATAAGCTTGACCGGCGCTACCCGCTGATCCCCTACGATCTCGACATGACCAGCTCTGGCATCGAGATTAATGACTTTTTCACCCTCATCAACAGCTTTATTCCGCTGCTCTCCCAGGCTGAATACAAAGTCATCTTCCGCACAGTTATTATCGACATCAGCACGACGGCAGGAACCTGTCTCATCCGTGTTGATTTTCAGATGCGCTTCAACCTGTTGGATCAGTTCCCCCGGCTGATTGATGAATTCTGACGCGCCGGTAATCTCGTACCATTTGTCACCGCTGGCTATCATGCATATGGGGACTGTCAGCCCCAGGCTTAATATCCTCCCCAGAGTAGAGCTGCAGTGACCCGCAGCCTTGATGCCGGAAAAAGGAGCCGACACAGTTATCAGCTTGAGCTCTGTATTTATTTGCTGCTGGGAGTCGGCATGGTTTGCAACTAGAGCCTTGCGGGCAATCAAGCCCCCCTGGCTATGGCCGATAACTGTAATCTCCTTGCTTTCTATCCGGGCAGCAAGTTGCTCAAGTGATGCTGAGAGTTGCCCTGAACTGACCAGAAGACTGTCTCGGTCATTATAACTGAAACAGACCGCCTGTTGTCCGGAAAAGGCAAATACTTCCGCTAAGGCTCGAAATCTTCCTGCTGAACCTAGACAGCCATGAACCATTACTACTACAGGCGCTTGAGAGTTCAGCTGGAAAGATCGGTTCTGATTTTCTGTGCATGGCCCAAGTCCTGAAATAGTTAAATTGAGATCAGGTGCTGGAAGCTTGGTCTGATCTATGCGTTGAAATTCAGGATCGATCCGAACCAATGTTGTGCACCCTGAAATTACAACAAATAAAATCGATGCCAGAAAATATTTCACGTATCTACTCCTTAAGATTGATGAGGATATGCATTTATGAAACGCTAACCCTTTATCCCGACAGTAACCAGAAGTGGCCTGAGTACCCTGACGGCCTCGGCAGGATCAACCCCTACCAGAAATCCTCTTTTACCGCCGTTCAGATAGATTTTCGTCAGATCCAGTATGCTTTTCTCCAGATAGACCGGAAGCACCTTTTTCGTGCCAAAGGGGGAGGTGCCTCCGACCTGATAGCCGGTATGCCGGATTGCGCTGTCAGGGGTGCAGGGGGTTATCTGCTTCACCCCGATCTGCCGGGCAAGTTCCTTTGTCGAAACTTGGCAATCGCCGTGCATGAGGATTACAAGCGGGTTTTTCCGTTCATCCTCCATGATGAGTGTCTTGATGACAGTATGCTCCGGAACACCGAGCTCACGGGCGGAAACAGCCGTGCCCCCCTTGTCTTCATAAAGATAAAGGTGCTCTGAAAAAGGCACCTTTTCTGCTCTTAACTGCCTGATTGCAGGGGTTACCGGTATTTTTTCCTTTGCCATACTTGCTCCTTATTCCGATTCTAAATCAAAGATGACATCAAGGCGGCGAGGATTGAGGCGACGAAGGCGTACATATAGTACGCTGAGGAGACGAAGACGAGCCAACAAAGATGCCGCTTTGATTTTGAATTGGAATTCTTGATCTGCAACCATTCTCTGCTATTATTTGCCATGGAGGTGTTCATGCAAGAGGCGTTGTTTTACGACAAAGAGGGTGAAGGAAGAGTCCGTTGCAGGCTTTGCCGTCTGAACTGCCTTATCGCCGAGGGGAGTCGCGGCATCTGTGCCGTCAGGGAGAATAGGGGGGGGAGACTCTATTCACTCGTCTATGGCAAGGTTATTGCCGAAAAAGTTGACCCGATCGAAAAAAAGCCTCTCTTTCATGTTTTGCCTGGCAGCACTACTTTTTCCATTGCCACTGCAGGGTGCAACTTCCACTGCCTTCACTGCCAGAACTACACTATCTCCCAGGTAGACAGGCAGAGCCCTGTCAACGGCACTCCGCGCAGACCGGATGCTATCGTCAGGAGTGCTCTTGACTCAGGCTGCCGCTCAATCTCCTACACCTATACCGAACCGACCATCTTCTATGAGTTTGCTCTTGATACAGCCATACTTGCAGAAGAGTCCGGGCTTTATAATATTTTCGTTACAAACGGTTACATCAGCAAGGAGCCTCTTGCACGGATAGCTCCACTGCTAAAGGCTGCCAACATTGACCTGAAAGGTTTCACCGAAAATTTCTATCGGGATATAGTCGGCGCAAGGCTCAACGAACTGCTCGACTCCATTGTTGAATATCGAAAGCTCGGCATCTGGCTGGAGATCACTACCCTCGTCATACCGGGGCTAAATGACAGTGATGGTGAGCTGAAAGAGATTGCAGATTTTATTGTCCGCAATCTGGGCGCTGACACCCCCTGGCATCTGAGCCGCTTCTTCCCCACTTACCGCTTGACAGACAGGCCGGGAACGCCGGTTGCCACTCTCAGGCGGGCAGTCGAGATCGGCAGGGCTGCCGGCCTGCAGTACGTCTATGAAGGGAATATCCCTGAAGAAGGGGGGGAGAACAGCTTCTGCCCCACCTGTAAAGCGTTGCTGATCGAGCGCCACGGTTACCTGGTCAGAACCAACCGGCTGACAGCAGGGGGGTGTCCGGAGTGCGGTGCCGCCATATCAGGGATCTGGAGATAGTTATTAGAACCAGCTTCAGATATACCTGTAAATAACATACCCTCCGACATCACTCCCTCGCAACCCAACAACCTGTAGACCGTGGCGCTGGTCTATCCCCTTGCCGTAAAGAGGATTAAGAAGTTCGATCAGCTCCTGTCTTCTTGTCCCGACTGATTCCGTGTCGATCACAAGTAGTCTGGCACCGTTCTTCCTCCCATGAGCGAGCACTTCGTCGATATTCCCTTTCGGCAGAACCATCAGCGGCCTTTCAGCAAAGTAGGAGATCAGACCCCAGCGTGTCATGACCATCTCTCCGGGAGCCGAGATCGATTTCAGCTCTTCACCTGCAGCAAGAAATATCTTGTCGGTTATATAAACCTGATACAGATATTCCGGCGCATTGAAATTCGCATCAGCATTTCGCCAGGAGTAGAGAGCCATTGAAGAAGCCGGAATCAGCAGGAGCATGGAGAGAAGAGGGGTCAATAAACTGGCCGGGAATCGCGGGATGAGCAGAGCGATCCCTTTTCCAGTGAGGTAGAGTATGCCCCACAGACCGGCGACAAGGGCAAGGAGATAGAGCGGGAAGAGTGGATATATGTAGGCATGTACTTTGGGGAGATTTGCCACGTAAACCGGAGCGGTTACAAGAAAAGGAATGAACAGGAAGAGTCGTGGCAGGAAGTTTTTGCCAATGAACAGGAACAGTAGCCCGGCAAGGGTGAAAAGATGAGTCCAGGGGTAGAATGTCCTTAAAAGGAGAGCAAAAAAAGCAGAAATGTTTGCACTTATGAATCTGAACCCCCCGGATACCCCTCCAAACTGTTCCAGCCAGAGTTCAAGACCATTTTGAACCTTGCTTCCGGCAGATCCCAGGGTCAGAGAGCCGTCAATCCCCTTTATGGCGACAGTTGTCTTGGCTGTAAAGCTCCAGTGTCCGGAATATGAGTGAAGTTGAAGGATATATGGCAGAGCACAGAGGGAAAACAGAAGCAGGAAAATTGCGCCCCCCCTGAACAGCCTTTTGCGGTCAGCAGTATTTGAAAAAGCGAAGATTGCTACAAGCAGAAAGCCGACCCCTAAAGCAACGATCCCTTCAAGCCTGGTCAGATATGCAGCAGACAGACAGACACCGGCAGCCCCGAACAGGCTTAGTCCGTAGCTGCCTGTATTTGTGGTGGCGCGATAAAGAAGCCAGGTTCCACAAAGGAGCATGAAGAGGTAGGTTGACTGGCTTAGAGGGGAGGGGGCATAGATCAGGCTGAACGAGAAGGTGGCCCAGAGACCGCAAACGGTGAGTGATGCCAATTTCGGCAGGAAAATACGCGCGATCCCGTAAAGCGGGAGCACTGCAAGGGCGTCCATGGTTATTGACGCAACTCTTGCAGCACTCTCCATTTTTATCGGCAGAATCGAGAATAATGCGATGACAAGCGAATAGAAGGGGGGCATGAAGAGATTGCCAGGGAACTTGAAGGAGAGAATGTCACGGGCATTCAGCATGTAGGCGATCCCGTCCTGCTCATGGAGCATGAGTGGATAGGGGTAGCGCCAGAAAAACCAGTAGCGGAACGAGAAAGCAAAAAGTGTGATTAATAGTGCGGAATAGACCCCCCAATGGTTTTTGAGGGTGCTGAACAGTTTTTCAGTAGATATCATTTTCGAGTCCAAGTTATTATTGCTGACCTTCTAAAGCTTTACCAGTTCGTACTCTCTGTTGCCGACCCCGATTTTTTCAGCATGGTCAAGCTGGACTTCCCAGTCAATTTCAGGGTAGACCCCCCTGAATTTATCCCCTCCCGGTTCATGTCCTGTTGCAAGGGCAGTGTTCATGTTCCCCTGCGCTCCGTTCACCAGGTCGGCGCAGGCCTGATCAAGAGCCACCGGGTCGATAGAGGCGCAGATGCCGATATCGTTTACTATCGGTGCATCAGCATGTCCGTAACAGTCGCAGGCCGGAGATACCTGTGTTATGAAGTTGAGAAAAAGGATTTTGCCTGTTTTTCCGTTAAGAGCACCTTTGGCATACTCTGCCATTTTTTTCATGACCAGTGCTGAGCTTTCATTCCACTGAATATTGATGGCTTTCTGCGGGCAGACAGTGATGCAGCGACTACAGCCGACGCAGGCGGCGGCATCAATTCCGGCTTTTTCTTCAGTGATCCGGATGGCATTGTGGCAACATGCCTTAAGGCAGACAGCGCAGCCGTTGCAGAATTTTTTCGAAACGACCGGCGCAACAGTTGAGTGTTGCTGCAATTTGCCGGCACGGCTTGAGCACCCCATCCCGAGGTTTTTAAGCGCACCTCCAAAGCCGGTCAGCTCGTGGCACTTGAAATGCGAAACTGCTATCAGGGCATCTGCCTCAACGATTTCAGCGCCGATGCTGACGTTCTGGAAAATTTCACCGGCTATTTTGACCTTGACGGCATTTTGTCCCTTGATCCCGTCACACATGATGAGCGGCGCTCCTGCCACTGCATAGGCAAAGCCGTTTTCTATGGCGCAGATGAGAGCGGATACTGCTTCTTTCCGTTCGCCTGGATAGAGCGTGGATGAGTCTGTCAGGAACGGCTTCCCTCCAAGTTTTTTCAGTTCATCAACCACTTTTCTGATAAATATTGGCCGGATAAAGGTATGATTCCCTTTTTCACCAAAATGAAGCTTGACTGCAACCAGATCCCCCGGGGCTATTATGCTGCCGGTTTCGCACTGTTCCATAAGCCTGCCTATCTTGGCAAAAAGGTTTTCGCGGTGTCCGGTTCTCATGTCGGCAAAGTAAACTGTGCTTGTCATTATTATCCCCTTTTAAAAAAGGTTCTGAAAAACAGTTATTTTATTATCATAGTGACTGAAAAGATTAAAGTATTATTGCCATATCCCCAAAATATGGTATGAGTCATTTCATAGCGCACACTAAACTGTTACAGGGGTTGTATGTCAGATACTCATAAAGAGCGGGAACTCTGGATTCTTGGACTGGGAGAGCGTCTTGACAGGGGCGCTCTGATCTGCAGTTATCTTGCAGAAGCAGAGTACCGGGCTCGAACTGCTAGCTTGAAGGAGTTGAAAGAGAAGCGCCCTCTCGGGATCATTCTTGATATTTCTCCGCATTCAGTGGACGGTTGGGGGGCTCTGGTAGAGATCAAGAGTAATCCGGAGACTCGTGACATCCCGATACTTCCGGTTTTTCTGAGTGAAAAGGGGAAAGTTGGCGGCGTATTTCCGGTGGCCGGGTTTTTTCTGACGCCGATAGACAGGGATCACATGCTTGACAGACTGGCAGTAATGGGGCTGTCCGAGGATGCAGAAGAGTACGATCTTCAGGTGATGTTGCTGACGCGCAAGGGTGACGAACAGTTGGGTCACGCCGTTACTGATGCAGGTTTTACCCTCATAAACGCGTACACTTCCAGGGAAGCTGTAGCTCTTGCCACTATTTCACACCCCTATCTTGTTTTCAGTTCATTCATGCTTGCAGATGGTTCGGCCTTTGATTTTCACGAGCGTTTGCGACTATACCCCCAGACCCGGAATATACCGCTTTTTATCCTTTTGAAGAGAACCATGAAAGATGGTGAGCGTATGGCAATGAGCAGGAGCGTAGAGCATCTTGTGAGGAAAAAAGAGCTTAGCAAGGATGAATTTCTTGCCTATTTCAGGCGGAGGCAGAGCAGTTATTGAACTTTGCGGCTAATTTGCGCTGCC
>JANNRW010000301.1:0-3544 GCA_031401815.1 Geobacteraceae bacterium
AACCGCGAGACCATGGCCTGCGGCGGGTATTACGGCAGTGACATCAAAACCTTCCTTGCCTGGCAGAAGGACAAGGTGACACGTGATAACGGTCAACCTGATGCGTCGGTGCTGGACGAAGATGCTGTGCAGCTTGTCACCTGGCACAGTTCAAAGGGGAGGGAGTGGCCGATAGTCGCCGTTTGCGGCATGGATAATGATTTCGCGCCACGCCTGCCAGCCACGCGGGTGGCATATCACGATTTCAGTGACTTGGGCGGCTTACTGGACAAGGTTAAGGTTGAGATCCTGCCGAATTTTGATTCGAGCGAAACGAATCAGATGTTCCTGGTGGATTTACTCAAGGACGCTGAAGAGTCTGCCACCAGGCTTTTGTATGTCGCCCTGACCAGAGCTCGTGAAAAGCTCATCCTTGAATGGCCGTGCCATCACGAAAAGACCAGAGACACTCGTAAGAACAAAAGCTACTGGGATCTGTTTACCGAAAAAACCGGTGCATATCTTTCTGGTGGAAAGATGATGATAGGTGAGATTGCATACGATTATCGCACGATTGCAACCGACAACGAGCCCTGGGCTGTTGAGGTTTTTTCACTAAAGACACAGCTTTCGCCTATTGGTCGCCGGGCTATCATTCCTCAGCCACTACCGACTGACCTTACGCCTGAAGCGATCACGCCGTCTTCCTTACACAATGAGGCTTATGAGTTGAACGGTACACGCATTGATAAGCAATATGGAGATATACTTGCCATAGAAATTCCCGGCGTAGACGATCCACTGGAGAAAGGGACTCTCCTGCACCGTGCGTTCGAGATCCTTTGCGGACATCAGGAACGTGCCGGCCTGCTCTCCGATGCGATTGGTTATCAACTGGATGGAAGTCAGGTCGCTGCTTTGTACGCCGCCCTTCATGCTTTCGACAAATGGCTCGAACAGGAAGTCTCGCCGTTGTCTATACATTCCGAAGTCCCGCTATTGGCTCTTAACAGCAGGGGAAGTGTTGTCTCAGGCTTTGCCGACATGATTGTGGAAACTGCTGACGCGTTCTGGATCATCGACCACAAGTCGGATCAAGTATCAACTGACAAGCTTCTGGAAGAGCGCTGCAATACGTATTATCCTCAGCTGAATTGCTATGCCGAATCACTTCAGAAAGTCAGACCGGACAAGCCGGTGCGGGGAATTATTCTAAACTGGGTCAGCTTTGGAAAGGTTAGTGTATGGGTAACTTCGGCGTCTGAAATATAGCGGGGTAATAAGGTCAGGCATAGGTAAAATGAAAGGCTCGCCAAGTTCGGCGGGTCTTTCATTTTCGGTTCCCCATATGCGCGTGTCAATCCATTCATTCACATACCCCTTCTTCACCTACAGAGATTGCATCAGATCTATGGATAGTTCGGGATTTACAACCTCCTGAATTCGTTCATATCCAACTTGAACCAAAGGAGCCAATAACCATGCCCCGAGGCCAAAATGACATCCCTGACAGCCATTGCACTCAGTGTGGTGAGAACATCAGCTACGATGCTGCCTATGACAGCATGTATTGCCCTGCATGTAACGAGTGGACAGAAAAAAACTGCGGAGATCCGGAGTGCAGATTCTGCGCTGACAGGCCGGAAAATCCGTTGCCTGTTGAGGATAAGCCATGTTGATACCAGGAAAATCATATAAGGGTGAATTGCCGCCGCTTACTTTTGCAGAACATGCCTCAGTTGAAAGAATACATGTCGATGTTGCCATGCTGGCGGGAACAATCGGTGAACGCAATACCGGTAATCCGGAAGCGTTACATCAGGCAGAGTCATTCATTGCTGATCGTCTCCAGAGATTGGGCTACAGCTTGAAAAGAGAACAATACGATGTGAGCGGTATACAGGTATCGAATGTGATAGCGGAATTGCGCGGAACATCCAAGGCAGACGAAATAGTGCTTGTCGGCGCACATTATGACTCTGCTCAAGGGACTCCGGGAGCTAATGACAATGCCAGCGGCGTTGCAGTACTCATGGAACTGGCAGAATATTTCAGGGGAGTGCAAAGTGAACGGACAGTCCGTTTTGTTTTCTTCGTCAATGAGGAACCCCCTTATTTCGGAACGGAACTGATGGGAAGCCGGATCAATGCTGAGGGTGCGAAGAGCAGAAAGGAGAATATCGTAGCCATGCTCTGCCTGGAATGCCTTGGGGTCTACTCCGATCAACCCGGCAGCCAACGATATCCCGGGCTACTCGAACAGCTCTATCCTGACAGGGGAAACTTCATAGCATTCTGTGGTAATTTGCCTTCGTTCCGACTACTGCGCGATAGCATCTCTGTTTTCAGAAAAACAACTCCATTCCCGTCCGAGGGGATCATCGCTCCTGAAAGCCTGGAGGGTATCGCCTGGTCAGATCACTCGTCGTTCTGGCAGGAGGGCTATCCGGCTATCATGCTTACAGATACGGCCTTCTTCAGGTATGACGCTTACCATATGCCGACTGACAGACCTGACCGGCTTGATTACCCTCGCATGGCACGATTGACTTCAGGGTTGTGCCGGATAGTTGAACATCTGGCTGGGGATATCTAATCGAGAAAAGCACAAAGATTGGGTTGCGTGGTATGATCCTATTGTTGAAGTTTTCGGGTTAGGGAGCGTGATTTAGTTTTGATTTGTCGAGCCGGTCTGGTAAAGTTCAAACCATGCAGTCAGCAAGAGATTGGAGGTATGGGTAATGAAAGCAGCGACTCTTAATACAGATTTTGTTGAGCTGGCAACACCTGTCCTGTCAGAGTTCGGTTTCGGCAGCATCAAGGAACTGGTCAAGGATCAGCTTTCCCTGATGGTAATGTCGAAGATAGAGCATTATGAATCAGAAAACAGAATGTTCGAGATGAAATTCGGCAAACCGTATGCGGAATTCAGCGCTATGAACAGAAAGACCGGTTCGGAAAATTTCGAAATGGAAAATGATTTGAACGACTGGCGTTTTGCTATTGAATCAGTTGATCTTTATCGCTCAAAGCTCCGGAATATTCAGAATGCTTAACCTGCTGAGGCGTTATACCCCACCTGTTTCAGAATTCCGCATAGACCTCTACGAGCATGAAACCCCGCTTTCCAGGTTCAAGGCAACTGTTTTTCTGATTGACGAAAGCAGGCTTTACATCAAGGAATACCGTTTTGCAGATGGTTCCCGAAAGTATGCCTACCATTGGGAGGCAGCAGACGGTTCCTTGAAAATCCGCTGGGACAACGCAGAGCATTGGCCCGGTATTTCTACACATCCCCACCACAAGCACATCAACACACCTGAGCAGATTGAACCCTCAACAGAAACCAGTCTTGAATCCGTACTTTCAAATATCGCGAGAGTTCACGCCTGACATTAGGCTTTCACTTGCCCAGGTTCCCCAGATCTGAGGTGGCCGGGCTTAGTGAGACAGCCTGAAGGGTGAAATAAGCAATGCCCCTTGGTTGTTGTGGTTTTCTGGTTTCAGGCTACCAGTTTCAGTTTTTCAAGTCCTTGGAAATAAGCCTCATCCGGTGTCAGTTTGT
>JANNRW010000302.1:0-2414 GCA_031401815.1 Geobacteraceae bacterium
GCCAACATCGGTGAAGATGACAATGTATCACTTGCTGTAAACCCCTGGACCAAGGTTATTTCCAAAGCAGTTTCACTCGAAGGAGAAGTAACCTTTCTGGTCAATCTGATTGCTGCCGCACGCTTTGAATATATGCAGCAGGAAAGTGCCGGCGCATCATTTGATAAAATACACGCTCGACGATACATAGCAACCCTCGGCTACACACCGCTTGAAAACTTCAAGCTGTCAACCGAATTCAAATATGAGATCGGACAGACTAATATCAACCGCATCGGAACGCTCGGCGCCACCTTCAGTTTCTAAATTTAATTAAAGATGTAGATCGAAGAAATTATTTTTCGTGATATAAGAATCAGAACTGCACCAAGGAGTATTTATGAAAAAACTCTTTTTCCTGACAGTACTTATTTCTCTTATTGCCACTGCCAATGCAGATGCCCGTGTCAAAGTCAAAGGCCGCGGTGCGGCAATGAATTTTGATCCTGCCAGCATTCCTGAACAACACAAAGCAGCCTACGAGATGATGTCAAAGAAGTGCGTAAAATGCCACACCATGGAGCGTACAGTCATCGCCGTACAGACCGGTCGGGCTCCTATCACAGGCCAACCCTTCGACAAGCAGGCCATAAAGGCCTATGGCATCAAGATGCTGCGCAAGCCTAACTCCGATATGAATAAACAGGAAATCAGGGAAATGGTTGTGCTGTTGAACTACATTATGGAAGAAAATATGAAGAAATAATCCCCGCAAAACATAATTCAGGACACAAAAAAAACAGCCCGCAAACGGGCTGTTTTTTTATTTATCAAAATGTATAAGAGTAAAGTTTATTTAAAGTTTATCCGCACAGCGCTATCTGTAAAATCAACCGAATAACCTGGGAATGGTGACCGGGAACCGTCCATTACAATACGAACAACGCCGGGAGAAACCCCAATCCGAACCTTTGCAATACCAAATTTATTAACCGTAATTGATTTCTTGGTCATGGTGCTCGTTCCGGGGATATCAACAGCCAAACGATCTGGCTGGGTAAGCTTAATGTGCTTAATTTTGTCAATGCTTCCGTTTACCTGAATATCAATATAGGATGATCCAATGACAACCCCTTTGACAACGGATTTGGATGAAGGCTGTGAGTTAGAAGTGGCCGGAACAACCGGTTCCAATTTGACAGAACGAGCTACGGCGGGGACAGTTACCACTGCGGCAACAGGCTTTGGTTCATCAAGCCCGAGAGGATCTTCCTCTTCGGTTATAAGTGGATTAACAGGAGCTGCAGCAACTGCCTCGACCTTTATTAATTTCGGTTCTGGCTCAGCTACCGGCGCTGCGACAATCACGGGAGGTGCCGCAGGAGGCGGCTCAACTGCTGTCATAGACTTGCCACCACCGAAAGAAACAGTTAGTTTTTTTCGGTCTGCAGAATGTTTGACCGATATATCTGATTCAGATACAAGGTTAAATACCAACCGGCTTACCGTCATATCAGCAATCATCGTTTTATCAACACTGATACTGGAGAGTGCACCCGTATTTACAACGATCAGAGGTTCAACCTTTTCCGGATCAGCATCAGCAATATCCACTACTGCACGGGCCTGCCCCGGAACCTTGTAATAGGTGTAGGTCATAGGAATATCTGCCGTAACTTCGATTACAACGCTTGAACCGGTCACAATCGGTGTAACATCGAGAAGTTCTGCAGCCAGAACAATACTGGGCAACGAAACCACAAAAAGAAAGCAAACTCCTGCCAAGCCAAGAACCTTATCCTTCATGCTCTACCCCCTCTATTGCAAAATTGACACACCACCTGCAGGATTTGCATTATGCGAACCAGACTCCACATCATAACAAGGACGTGAAATCATTTTATCTCAAAGAGTTTAAAGTCGTCGTCAGAGAAATTAAGGGCATCTTTATCCGTATTGACTGCGCTCAGGCGCGTGTTGACATCTCGGAAATGACGGTCCAATGTATCAATTTCAGTCAGTAGCGCGAGGTACTCATCATGCTTTCCACTGGCTTCACAGTTCAAAGCAAGTTCATACTTGACGGTACATGAATCTTCAATACTGAGCCCCGCCCTTACAAGTGACTGCAGGACCTTTTCCGCATTTGCTACATCACCCTTCTCTCTCAGACAGACTCCCTGGAATACATAACAGACAAAACGTCTGCTATGATCAACAGCCGCCTGGCGGAACTCTTTGAATGACTCGTCATACAGCCCCATTTCCATGAATGCCATACCCAGGTCGTAATGAGACTGAGCGTCTTCGCCATCAAGATCACTTGCAAACTTGACTTTCCCTGTCTTTGTGGCGATTTTATCCAGAATCCTACCAACCGAATCCAGCCAATCCTCTTCCTGTGTTTCTATTGAATCCAATGGAATTTCAAAGTC
>JANNRW010000303.1:0-12121 GCA_031401815.1 Geobacteraceae bacterium
GTGAGCGAAGCGAACGAATACCTTAACCTGTGAGCGAAGCGAACGAATACCTTAACCTGTGAGCGAAGCGAACGAATACCTTAACCTGTGAGCGAAGCGAACGTAAACCTCAACCTGTGAGCGAAGCGAACGTAAACCTCAACCTGTGAGCGAAGCGAACGAATACCTCAACCTGTGAGCGAAGCGAACGAATACCTTAACCTGTGAGCGAAGCGAACGAATACCTCAACCTGTGAGCAAAGCGAACGAATATCTGAGGTTCCCCCATGACTGAAGCAAAAAAACCGCCCAAAAAGCCGCGAGGCAGAGCAGCTCTTATCGAAGGCAGATGTATTGCCTGTGGTGCCAGATGTCAGAGTGTCTGTCCTGTCAACTGCGTTGAAATGAATGACGCTGGTGAGCCGATTATTGATCAGCCCAAATGCATCGGTTGCGTCAAATGCGTCAAGATCTGCCCTTCCCAGGCGATTGAGATGGTTTTTACTCCGGAGGAGCAGCTTATTCTTGACGAGTTGGCCAAAAACTCTGTTGATTCTGCTCCTGTTGAAGAAGAGCCTGATACCGAGGCTGCTTTACTGGCTACCAGGCTTTCCGCTTACAAGGGTGTCTGGGTCTTTGTCGAGCAGACCGAGGGTGATGTGGCAAAAGTTTCCTGGGAGCTTCTAGGCAAAGGGAGAGAACTTGCTGATACTCTTGGGGTGCAGCTCTCTGCGGTGGTGCTGGGCGAGAATGTTGAAGCGCTCTGCCAGGAAGCTTTCGAGTATGGAGCAGATCATGCCTATCTCATAGATGCTCCTGTTTTCAGGCACTACCGGACTGAGGTCTATCTGAAGGCTATGTGTAGGCTGATTGAGCTGTACAGACCCGAGATCATCCTCATGGGGGCAACTGGTGTAGGACGTGATCTTGCCGGGGCAGTGGCGACTGCCGTGGCTACAGGTCTTACTGCTGATTGCACCGGTCTATCCATTGACGACAAAAACAATCTTATGCAGACCCGGCCAGCCTTTGGCGGCAACATCATGGCTACAATCATGTGCGACAAGTTCCGTCCGCAGATGGCTACAGTGCGCCCTCATGTGATGCCTATGTCTGAGCGTCAGCCAGGGAGGCAGGGGAGCATAACCCGTGAGAGCTGTCTGATTCAGGAAGAGGATGTCCTGGTCAAGGTGCTGGAGATAATCAGTGACAGGAAGAAGGATAATGTAGATGTCGCAGGAGCAGAGTTCATCGTTTCCGGTGGCCGGGGGATGATGGGGAAAGAGAACTTTGCTATGCTTAAAGAGCTTGCTGATGAACTTGGCGGAGTTGTCGGGGCCTCAAGAAGCGCTGTAGATGCAGGTTGGATGCCTCAGGATCGTCAGGTTGGCCAGACCGGCAAGACAGTGCGTCCGAAGATTTACATCGCCTGTGGTATCAGCGGCGCGATTCAGCACCTTGTAGGGATGCAGGACTCGGATGTGGTTATTGCCATCAATCGTGACAAGGATGCCCCTATTTTCGAAGTTGCCACCTATGGCATTGTTGGCGATCTATTTCAGGTTATCCCGGCGATTACCAACAGGATCAGGGAGATGAAGGCGGCGAGACGGCAGTGAATAGTGGATAGTGAATGGTGAATAGTGAAAAGTGAAACTGCTGCTGATAGCAGGAGGGCGGGGGCTTTCCCGGAGTAAATGTGCGGCGGAATGCAATGTCAGACTGATCGGGAAAATTTCTGCAAAACTAGAAGGTTGAGCGAAGAATCAAAGTTGACCGCAATTGCAGATTTATCGGAGGGGAAGTCCCCGCCCTCCTGCGGCTCTGAGGAAAAAGAGACTGTAAACAGAAAACCTGATTCGAAACCCAGTAGAGGGGTGCAGCAGGAGGCGTCCGGGGACTCTTCCTGCGTGAAATCTGCAATTGCGGTCAACAGTTCTGCCTTTGATCGGCCTTGATTTTTTGCACAATGTTTCCCGATCTTCAGTTCACTGCTCTTCGCTGCACATTTTACTCCGGAAGAGCCCCCGGACGCCTGAAGCAGCGAGGAGTTCGGCAGGAAAATATCAGTCTTGAGACTTGAATTCATACTTCATATTTCATATTTCATAACTCATACTTCATTACTCATAATTGCAGCATCGCGTACTTGAGGATAAAACATGAACTATAGCGCCATATTCACCCCTCTCTTTCTCCTTGCTTCAGGCTTTTTCATATGGAGCGCCTGGCGGCGTCTCTCCCTGATCCGTCTGGGGAAGCCGGAAAACCGCTACGACCATCTGTCACTTCGCACGTGGGACATGCTCCTCTTTGCCTTTGGCCAGAAAAAAGTATTGGATCGCCCCTTTGGTTTCAACCATTTTGTCATTTTCTGGTCATTTATCATACTCCTTCTGGCCAATGGCGAGTTCATCATAAACGGCATTTTCCCCTGGATCAGCCTTCGTCTTCTCCTCCCCTCCATACATGGGCCGCTTCTTTTTCTGTTTGATGCAGTATCTCTGCTTGCACTGGTCAGTGTCTGTATTGCAGCTGGTCGCCGCCTGTTTTTCAAATTCGATTATCAGGACAGTCTATATGTAAAAAGGCGAAGTCTGGAAGGGTTTCTGATTCTGGCTTTCATCGCGCTCCTGATGGTTGCCTATTTTGGTATTCACGCCGCAGAAATTGCCATGAGAGCCGAACCCCTTGCCAACTGGATGCCGGTCTCCAGATTTGCCGCATCATTTTATTCGTGTGCTGGTGGATGCGCCAGCTGCACACTGCTCCCCATGCTCAATTTTTTCTGGTGGCTGCATGCAGCAGTTCTACTGGCTTTCCTGATATTCCTTCCGATGAGCAAGCATATGCATATCCTGACAGCTATTCCAAACTGTTTTTTCCAGTCACTTGACAAGCCAAATACCCAGCCCAGGGAAGAGTTTGTCAAAGGGAACAGTTATGGAGTTGAAAAAGTTACTGACTTTACCTGGAAAGACCTTCTGGACTCTTTCTCCTGCACAGAGTGCGGACGATGTCAGGACTCCTGCCCTGCCCAGATTACCGGCAAATCTCTGAACCCCCGTCAGGTTATCCATTCGATGAAAACCAATCTCCTGGCCAATGCTACAGCTCTCAAAAGCGGGTCTGCACTGAAAATGCCGCTCATTGGAGATGAAGGGGAGGGGACAAATACTGAAGAGACCATCTGGGCCTGTACAACCTGCGGAGCCTGTATTGAGGCCTGCCCGGTCATGATCGAGCAGATGCCTAAAATTATCAAGTTGCGCCGTTATCTGGTCGAGATGAGAAGCAGTTTCCCGGAAGAGCTCCTTAATCTGTTCGAAAATATGGAACAGCGTAGCAACCCGTGGGGGATCGCCCCTACCGAGCGGGTAAAATGGCATAGCACAATGGAGGTGCAGCCGTTTGAGGCGGGAAAAACCGAGTATCTGTTCTATGTTGGCTGTGCCGGGGCATTTGACTCACGGCAGAAGCATGTGACTGTTGCCCTTGCGACCATATTGAACTCAGCCGGTATCTCATGGGGAATTCTCGGAAAAGAGGAGAAGTGCTGTGGAGACAGCCTCAGAAGACTTGGTAATGAGTTCGTCTTTGACAAAATGGCAAAGGAGAATGTCAGGATTTTCCAGGAAAAGGGTGTCGCAAAAGTTATCACACAGTGTCCGCACTGTTTTACAACACTGAAAAACGATTATCGTCAGTATGGTCTTGAGCTTGAAGTAGTGCATCATGCCGAGTTTCTTGCCGAGCTTCTCCGTAATGGGAAAATCAAGCTGACCCGTGAGGTGAAAGAGCTTGGCACTCTGCTATACCATGACTCCTGTTATCTTGGGAGGCACAACGGTATTTACGAGGAGCCCAGAGAGGTCATCTCCAGGGTGACCGGCCAGCAGCCGCAGGAGTTTGGCCGAAACCGTGAAAAAGGTTTTTGCTGCGGCGCAGGTGGAGGGCGGATGTGGATGGAAGAGCACTCCGGAGAGAGGATCAATTTAAGTCGTGTCAGCGAAGCGCTTGAGCAGAAACCGGATACCATCTGTGTTGCCTGCCCCTACTGTATGACCATGATGGAAGATGGACTTAAAGATATGCAGTCCGGACAGACCAGGGTAAAGGATATTGCCGAGGTTGTGGCAGAGGGGTTAAGAGCTGTTAGTTGATTAAAAAAGGGGCGATCAATATCTGATCGCCCCTTTTTTTTTAGGACTAGTACCGTGTAACTCTTATTCTTTCGCAATAGATGCCTTTGTAGAGACGTGCCGCTGGTACGTCTCAGACGCGCCAGCGGCGCGTCTCTACCGAAAACATTTGTGTTACATGGAACTAACCGACAAGTTCGCTCTTCGTAAATATAGCTTTAAGCCAGTACCCTTCAGCTTCGATGTTCTCCCGGCCACCCTCCTCACGATCAACCAGAGTAACAATACCCAGAACCTCCAGACCTTCCTCTTTAGCCCTGTTCACCGCTTTCATGGATGAGCCTCCGGTAGTTACCACATCTTCTACAATTACAACTTTTGTTCCGGGGGGGAGATTCTTGCGCCCCTCCAGCCACTGGCCGGTGCCGTGCCCTTTAGGCTCCTTGCGGATGATGAAGGCGTGCATGTTGTTACCTTCAAGGTGGGCGGCAATGGAGGTTGCTGTAGCTATAGGGTCAGCGCCGAGAGTTATGCCACCAACTGCCTCAACTCCAGGGACATCCCGGATAGCATCATAAAAGAGTTTCCCGATCAGGAACCCCCCTTCGGCATGAAGGGTTGTCTGTTTTCCGTCAAAATAAAAATCGCTTTGACGACCAGAGGCAAGGGTTACCAGCCTTTTTTCATAGGAAAGCTCCAGAATGATTCTCTTCAATTTTTCACGATCTGTCATGGTTCAAACTCCTTTTCAAATAGATCCATCTGGGGATCGACCCCCATGTTGGGAAAGCAGATTGGATAGTCGCCGGAAAAGCATGCCTGGCAGTGAGGGGTATTCTCGGTACCGACAGATCTGGTCAGTCCGCTGTGCGAGAGATAGCCGAGGGTGTCGGCTGTTATGTATTTGCGAATCTCATCAATAGAGTGCGAGGCTGAGATCAGCTCCTTGCGGTTGGGGGTGTCAATGCCGTAGTAACAGGGGTAGCTGGTTGGAGGGGAAGAGATTCTCATATGGATCTCACTGGCACCGGCATTGCGGACCATCTTGACGATCTTTCGCGATGTGGTTCCTCTGACAATCGAGTCGTCAATGATTACGACCCGTTTCCCCTGTAATATCTCCCGCACCGGATTCAGTTTTATCTTTACTCCGAAGTGGCGGATCGACTGTTGCGGTTCTATGAAGGTGCGGCCAACATAGTGGTTCCGGATCAGTCCCAGCTCAAAAGGTAGACCTGCCTCTTCAGCATAACCCATGGCAGCGGGAACGCCGGAGTCAGGAACCGCTATGACAATATCCGCCTCCACGCCATGTTCTCTGGCCAGTTGACGTCCCATCTCTTTGCGAACCATATAGACATTCTTGCCGAAGATATATGAGTCCGGACGGGCGAAGTAGACGAATTCAAAGATGCATGGGGCAGGGGGGACTTTTTTCCAGGGGAAGTAACTGGTAATGCCGTTTTTATCTATTACAACCAGCTCGCCCGGCTCAATTTCCCGAATGAATTCGGCTTCGATAAGGTCAAGGGCACAGCTCTCTGAAGCGACTACGTAGGAACCACCCTGTTTGCCGAGGCACAAGGGGCGAAAACCGTGAGGATCTCGGGCAGCTATCATTCTGCTTTCGGTAAGAAAGAGGAGGCAGTAGGCCCCCTCGATCCGGTCAAGGGCAGCAGAGATGCGGTCTACGAGTGAGTCGTTGCGGGAGGTTGCCAGCAGATGTACGATGATTTCCGTGTCCATGGAGGTCTGGAAAATTGAGCCGTAGGCTTCAAGTTCAGCCCTTATGAGCTGGGCGTTGACGATGTTTCCGTTGTGAGCCACGGCAATGGCACCGCGGGAGTACTCTACCATGATCGGCTGGGTGTTTTTAATAACCGAGGAGCCGGTGGTTGAGTAGCGGACATGACCTATGGCCGCTCGCCCGGGCAGTTTCTTGAAGGTATCCTGATTGCCGAATACATCTGCCACCAGCCCCATTGCCTTATGGGAGTGAAGTGCCTTACCGTCGGAAGAGACGATGCCGCACGCCTCCTGACCTCTGTGTTGCAAGGCGTAAAGCCCCAGGTAGGTGAGATTTGATGCTTCATTGTGGTTGAATATGCCGAAAATACCGCACTCTTCTTCAGGTTGATACTGATTCATCTTAGCTCCTTGAGGAGGTAGTTGGTTGAGTGGTTGAGTGGTTGAGTGGTTGAGTGGTTTTTGTGGTTCACTGGTTGAGTGGTTGACTCAATTACTCGACTACTCGACCACTCAACGAATTCATACCAGATTCTCTCTGGCATACTCAGCTGCATTCTTGTACAGGATCAGACCGTCGCCTGCTTCTGGCAGCTGTTCTCTCGTCCATCTTGGGTGCTGGGTGTAATGCACAAAGGCTTCCGGGTGTGGCATGAGCCCCATGAGGCGTCCGGTCGGGTCGCAGATGCCGGCAATGGCATTTGTCGAGCCGTTGGGGTTGGAGGGGAACTCCATAGTCGGCGCATGGAAATTATCATCGCTATATTTAAGCACACTTAGATGTGATGACTCGATCTTTTCCAGTGTAGAAGCGCTGTCACAGAGGAACTTCCCTTCGCCGTGGCGCACCGGCAGATAGATCCCTTTCTCTATCCCTCTTGTGAAGAGAGCAGGGGAGTCAGGATCGCATTTGAGATAACACCAGCGATCCTGAAAACGACCGCAGTCATTATGTGTGAGAGTGGCTGTCTGATTAAGATAGTTGCCGTCAAGTCCAGGGAGCATCCCCATTTTAACCATCAACTGAAAGCCGTTGCAGACCCCCAGGATAAGCTTGCCGCTACTGATGAAGCGGGTGAACTGGTCAACGAGTTTCTCAGCAGAACCGCTAACAGAGGCGTGAGTCAGTCGATTGGCCTGCGCTTTGGCGCTGCCCAGATCGTCGCCATCCAGAAAACCGCCGGTCAGGTTCAGAAAATGGAAATCGTCAAGCCTGATATCACCGGACAGGATTTCAGCGATATGAGCGATAACTGCCTCGTCAAACCCCCCCAGACGGCAGGCATGGGCGGCCTCCATTTCGCAGTTGGTGCCATTGCCGGTTATTACGATTGCGCGTGTCAGAGCCATCTATATTGTATCTCCTTGCAGGTGAAAAATGTATCTTACTAAATTGTTGCCGTTCTGTCTTTTAGAATTATCCAGAAATGTCTTTATCGGTTTCATCATAGTCGGCAATTGCCTCCAGAAATGCTTTACCATACTGGTGCAGTTTGTGATCGCCTACACCGGTGATCTGGCGGAACTGGCCAGGGTTGGCAGGCTTGTTTCTGGCCATCTCTGCCAGGCTGGCATCGGAAAAGACCACGAACGGGGGGACACTGGCGGTATCGGCAATTTTTTTACGCAAAGCGCGCAAGGTGTCGAACAGCGCCTGGTCATAATCTTTTTTCCCGCTGATCTTTTTCTTCCCTTTTTCAACAGTTTCTATTGCGTTGCGTGGCCGCCCCAGTATTACCTCTGTCTCACTTTTAAGCACCGGTCTGGCTGTGGGTGAGAGCCGCAGTGCGCCGAAACGGGAGAAATCCTGCACCAGATAGCCCAGATGAATAAGCTGACGGATGATGTTTTCCCACTCTGCTCCGGAGGTGTCTGCTCCAATCCCGTAAGTGGAGAGCTGGTTGTGCCTGAGATCCATGACCCGCTGGCTTTTGCTGCCGCGTAGCACTTCTATGACATGCATCATGCCGAATCGCTCACCTGTCCGAAAGACGCAGGAGAGGGCTTTTTGTGCTGCTACAGTCGCGTTGAATCGCGCCGGTGGATCAGTGCAGATATCGCAATTGTCGCATTTGTGTTCGAGAAGGTCGCCGAAATAGGCCAGGAGCGCCCGCCGCCGACAGGTTAGTGCTTCTGCGTAAGAGACCATGGCATTCAGTTTCTGAAGTTCGATCCGGATACGCTCTGCATTGTCGCTGGTTTCAATCAGCTTGCGGGCAATCATCACATCCCCCATGCCAAAGAGCATCAGCGCCTCGGACGGCAAGCCGTCCCGTCCTGCACGGCCGGTCTCCTGATAGTAGCTCTCCACGCTCTTGGGCATATCATAATGGACAACAAAGCGGACATTGGGTTTGTCGATCCCCATACCAAAGGCAACTGTAGCGACTACGATGCGAGTATCATCACGCTGGAAGGCGTTCTGCACCTGTTTACGCACTTCATCCGGAAGACCCGCATGATAGGCTGAAGCTGAAAAACCGGCATGCTGGAGACGCTGCGTGATCTCTTCAACCCTTTTGCGGCTAAGCGCATAAACGATTCCTGCTTCGCTTCGCCTGCTGCCCAGAAATGCTTCGAGTTGTGCAGCAGGTTTATGTTTCGGGATAACAGTATAAGTGATATTGGGCCGGTCAAACCCGGCGACAAAGACTTTTGCTGACTGGATGGCGAGCTGCCTGATGATATCGGAACGGGTTTCCGGGTCGGCGGTAGCGGTCATGGCAATGATAGGGACAACCGGAAACAGTTCCCGCAAACGCCCCAATTGCGTATATTCAGGCCGGAAATCATGCCCCCACTGGGAGATACAGTGGGCTTCGTCGATGGCGAACAGTGCCAGATTGAGTTCGGCAAGTTTTGCAAGGAACTCCGGCATCAGCAGCCGTTCCGGCGCTACGTAGAGAAGGTCAAGATGGTTATTCTCTATTTTATCAAATACCCTGCGAGCCTCTCCGGCTGAAAGAGAAGAGTTCAACAAGGCGGCCTTTACCCCGTTGGCAACGAGAGCATCAACCTGATCTTTCATAAGAGAGATGAGCGGAGAGACGACAATTGCCAGACCCTCCCGATGAAGGGCCGGAATCTGGTAGCAGAGGGATTTCCCGCCGCCGGTCGGCATGACCAGGAAAACATCTTCGCCGACAACGACACGCTCGATGACCTCCTGCTGGGGAGGCCGGAATTCGTGGAAACCGAAGATGGTTGCGAGGGTTTGATGGATGGTTTTTGTCATGTCTCTTGCACCTGGTTATTACTTGGGATGCCCATCTGTATAGCAGCTACATTAATAACATCAATCAGCAGGCAATGTCCCACTATCCCTGCCATTCTCAGCAGGTCTGTCGCAAAGTAAAACTGCAACGTCTTTCGGACAACCTGGCCTGATAACTCATCTGTTCCACCTGTGCCACGGCAAGACGCAGCTCCAATCCGTCAAGCGTCGCTTCATCCAGCTTGTCCAGGCTGGTTAACGCCTTGTAGTCGGGGAGAGTCAATGGCCCCCCTTCATGAACAATAGTCATAACCCCCTTGTTTTTGCGCAGAATCGCATTTACCGTGACTGGCGAACCTTCAGTAAGGGTGCGTTGCAAAAAAGTGACTATTTCAGTGGTGGCATTGGAGAGGCGCACAACTGCCGGCACACGCCATTTTGCCTCCACGGCCTGCTCCAGCAGCCATTCAAGCATTTCTGTCTGTCTGGTGCCGCTGGTATCACGTATTACCCATGACCGACTGGCACTGAAATCGACCTGTTCCGCGTCACTGCCGGCTTGCTTTTCTGACCGTTTAACAATAAGCGCCAGCGTCAGAAGCGCCGTATTGATACCGATAAACGGCCAGAGAAAAGTCCAGCCGTCCTGTGATCCGCTCAACACTGTCGGCAGTACCAGTGATGCCTGCGGTGGAGCTGACAGAGGCCAGACAGCAAAGAGATTCCACCCGGCGTAAATTACGTAAAACAGGCCGAATGAAATCCGGATCCGATGCGTCGGAACTTCTGACTCCCGCGACAGCACCCAGTGAGACACAAAAAGAGTCAATGAGAGCCCAAGCAGAGTGCAGAACGGGCTGAAATACTTCGTCCAACTCACTGCAAGGAGAAAGTCAGGTTGCAGCCAGGTCACGCCGAGCAGATTTGCCGGTATTGCCAGCAGGTGACGTCCGTTATCCCATATTTGTCTGGAGACATGACCCAGATGGCTGAAGAGTAGAAGTGGGATCAGAGGGAGAGCGCAAAGCTGCCGGAGCCGAGCCAGGGGGAGTTTAGTGTTGGGGTCGGCTGCCAGGCGGACAAAGCCGGCGAACAGGGCGCTGGTGATCAGCATGGCTCCGGCCATCATCAGAGTTTTCAAGAAGACCGGATAGGGTGAATGATGCAGCCATGACAGGAGAGGCAGGTGAGTACTGTCCAGCAGGTTGAAAAAGGTGAAGAGCCCGGCCAGCATGGCAATCAGCCAGACTACTATTTTTGTCACTGAGGATTGCCCGGAGAGATCTATAGATGGAGCTTCAAATGACACCTTCATCGAGTCATTGGTGCAGCGCTTGACACAGGAGCCGCAAAAACAGCAGTTGGAGACTGTATCAATGGCAAACGGGCTCAGATGCATCGGGCAGCCGGCATAATCCGCATCCGGCACAACACAATCTTTTGTTGTGCAGTCCGCACAGGCTGCTTCATTAGAGCGTACCTTGTACAGAGCGGTACGCGCATATACCAGACTGATCCCTCCCAGTGGGCAGATATAGCGGCACCAGGCACGTCCCCGTAAAAACAGGCCAAAGACAACCGCACCAGTCAGTATGCTGAGAAGTATGACCGCTGTTCGGCGTGGTGAGTCCATTACGTTGTTGGTCTCCTCGAACCAGAACAGCAGCAGGACGGCGATCATAATTATCCAGCCGCCGTGCTGTTTCAGGAAGTCCGGCACTGCCAGATGCAGACCGGCGAAGCGCTGCGTCAGCCTGCTCAGCAGGGAAAAGGGGCAGAGCGCACACCAGACCCGACCGGCTATCAGGAACAGCAGGCATAACAGCGGCCACCAGGTTACCCAGACCAGCAGATTTGCAATGTTATATTTGTCGGCTGGGCCGAAAAGCAGATAGCCAAGAACAGGAATTAGAAACAGTACGGTGATCCATTGCAGCTTGTCCGGAAACAGCTTGTTTTTCAGAAGTTTGTTCAGCACGGAGTCGTCCTTTATTCAGGAATCGGTAGGGGGACATTGTCAAGATGGTGGATTTACTGCACAAGTCAACTAACTTAACTACGTTATTGTCCCACTAGTACCATGTAACACTTATTGTTTCGCAACCAAGCAAAGAATTCATAATCAGAGTTTATCGCATGATTCTCCCATTTTATGTATTTCTGACTACCCTCGGCCGAGCGGATATTTGATTCCCTGATTATCTGACGAACTTGGTCTGGCGACCATTTGAGCATATCTCCCATTGAAGATTTCCTTCTTGGCTCCCTGCTGTGCAGTTCACGCTCGCACATGAACTGGAGCGCTGTCGAAATAGATCACTTTGTCTGAGCTCATGAATACTGCAAAGTCCGGATTCTGTCTGCTCCAGCCCCGTTTTCTCTTGTACCATGCCCGCAAAGATTAACAAAACCAAAAAGTTACCTGATTCGTTCTGAAAAAGCGCTTGACTGGTTTTAGTCCACGATCGGCCTGGGCAAGCCGGTCGGCGCGCTGGTGCGCGGTGTGGAGAGCGGCTCGCCGGCAGAAAAGGCGGGTGTCGAGGCGGGTGACATCATCATCCGGTTTGACGGAAAGGCGATTGAGAAATCCAGCGACCTGCCCCGCCTGGTTGGCAACATCAAGCCTGGTACCAAGAGCACCATGACTGTGTTTCGCCGCGGCAGCAACAAGGACCTCAGCGTGACTATCGCTGAACTGGAGCCCGAGAAGACTGCCCAGAGAGCGCCCGAGCGCGATGACAAGCCAAAAGTTTCGACGGCGGGACAGGCGCTAGGATTGACCGTGAGCGAATTGACCGAGGCCCAACGCAAGGAGTTGAAGCTCAAGGGCGGGGTCAAGGTCGACACCGCAACGGAGGCGGCAGCCCGGGCGGGTTTGCGCGAAGGCGACGTGATTGTCGCCATTGGCAACACCGAAGTCGCCAGCGCCAGGGAGTTCGAAGCGGCGGTCGCCAAGATAGACCGAAGCAAGGCGGTCAACGTATTGTTTCGGCGCGGTGAGTGGGCCCAGTATGCGGTGATTCGAGCAGCGCGCTGACGG
>JANNRW010000304.1:0-2117 GCA_031401815.1 Geobacteraceae bacterium
ATTGAACTCTCCTTTTGAAATAGCGAGGTTCATTGCTTACACACATGTCTCAGAAAGCGCAACCACTTCAATCAAGGCTGGCAAGGATGGTGTAAAGCTCCTCGAAGATGCAATGGTGCCGAAGAAACTGTGAAGAGTGAAAAGTGAAAAGTGAATAGTGAAGAGTGAAAAAGAGCCCGCTTCAGCAGATGAAGCGGGCTCTTTTGCGTTAAATCCAACAAGCATGTAATAAAGCATTTCAGCTGCGGGTGCAGATAGATTTACCCGGATAAATGCTAAGTTATTTCAGGTACTATGGCCAACTTGAGACCCATGCCATGCAGAATATTGTAAAAAGTGCGCAGCTCGGGATTGCCGCCTTTTGAGAGAGTGCGATAGAGATTTTCACGCTTAAGGTTGGAGCGTTCGGCTACCGCAGCCATACCGCCCCTGGCTTGCGCTACCCTACGCATGGAAAGAAGCAGTACATCACGATCACCTTCTTCTATGGCTGCTGTCAAATATTCAGAGGCATTATCCGGATCTTTCAGCCATTCGTGCAAGTCTTGTTCGTAGTCAGTCATTGGTCGCATGTTTTGTTCTCCTGATAATGTTTCCAGTATGCAATGGCAGTTTCAATATCACGTTCTTGTGTGGTCTTGTCGCCGCCAAGGAGCAACAGGACGATTTGATTGCCGGAATACGCATAATAAACACGATATCCGGGGCCGTAATGTATACGGAGCTCAAAAACCCCGGAACCCACATTCTTATAATCGCCCACATTGCCTAATTCGACCCGCTCAAGTCGGGTGGCGATACGAGCAAAGGCGGAACGATCACGCAGACTATAGAGCCATTTTTTAAAAGGCTTTTCTCCAGTTGCATCAGTGTAGTAGGCAAGTTGGTATGGAGTTGTCTGCATACCAACTTGTATCATATATGATACTGCGCTGCAAGTGATAATTCATCGGCCTAAATATATATTGACACTAATTAGCCACAGTTATAATGTGAGCGAAATTTCGATGTTATGAGGTGAATCATGATGAAGGCGGGCGAAATCAGGATTATTAAAGCCGCATTACCGGGAAACCGGCATGCGGCTTTTTGTGTTTGAAGAGGAGAGTGGGGCTGGAAATCTGATGAGGAGTGCAGATACCTTCCTTGAGAGCTGATTTTGAAGAAGAATGGATGTTCACCACAATATTTAAGCTATGTGATTCCATTACTTGTCGAAGATGGTTTCTGCAAAGCAAGTGAAAGCAAACCATTCAAAATCATGAAACAAAAAGAAAACTAATCAAGAAGCTGATTGCAACTTATTCAAGTGATAAAACTAATCGTTTGCCGAGAGCAGACGCTATCTTATCTAATTGACGAAGTGACGGCCAATGCTTCGGATCTTCCAAGCGGGAAACTGCAGGCCATGAAGTGCCAAGAGTTCGTGCAAGGTCGGAGAATTTTTTCTCTCCCCGGTTTAACTTGACGAGCAATGCCGCCTGAATGTTGACATCCGGCGCAATCATATACACGTTAGTGCCTGATTCGGAGTGAGGAAGAGGGATAATCTCGTTATCTTCCATCCTTGATTTCAGAGTCAGGTCTAACACCTCTATGGCGTTGTAATTGGCTTCTTCAAGGGAGTCCCCTTCGCTGATGGCTTCAGGGAAGTCAGGAAAAGTAATGGTAAAGCCGCCTTCGTCGGCAGGATCAAAAATGGCAGGATATTCGATTTTCATTTTAGTTTTACCCCCGATTGTTTCTATATGGAAAGCAAGGTCTTGATTTTAACGTCTTGCGTTCCGTGAACCGGCACAGTGACTTTCACGCCATCTTTTATCATCTGGTGATGGCTGCCATTGATGGACTTGATTTCCCATCCCAGTGCTTTAAGTTTTTTTATGATTTCTTTACCGCTCATTTTTATATTGATATATCATTTTAGGTAATATTGCAAAGATTTATTGTGCAGAAGTGATGAAGTGGACGAAAACGAGGGTTCAACCATCGGCACGACCCATCCAAAAGCGAGTAGAGGGTCGAAAGCGAGTAGAGGGTCGCGGCTACAGATTTGAGAAAATTTATTATGTTTAAGCGACCCCACAGTTATATTTTAGCGCCCCCACGGATAAATT
>JANNRW010000305.1:0-3257 GCA_031401815.1 Geobacteraceae bacterium
ACTCTGATAGTGCGGCCAAAGCGACCTTGGCCTTAAAAGCTGCGCTGTGACGTGTACGATGTTGTTGCATTGAACTCTCCTTTTGAAATAGCGAGGTTCATTGCTTACACACATGTCTCAGAAAGCGCAACCACTTCAATCTGACTCAACCACTCAACCACTCAACCACTCAACCGCCTTTCACAACCACCACCCGAACAGATTCACAAACCACCCCCCTACCCTTGGCAAGTATGGCCTGTTCTGCCAATCTTCCCACTGAATCTGCCTGGAATCTGCCAGATCCCTGACAAACATTTTCTCCATTTCAACTGCAAAATCATAATTAAGAACAACTGCATTCACCTCGTCATTGTTTAACAAACTCAAGAAATCAAGATTTGTTGAACCTACAGTAGACCAGACCTTGTCAATCACAGCTGTTTTCGCATGCAACAGGGAAGTCTCGTGCTCATAGATCTTTACTCCGGACTTCAAAAGCGCTGCATAATGATACCGCTGAGCATGTAATGCCAGCTTGGAGTCAGAAATTCCGGGGAGGATGATCTTCACATCTACGCCTCGCCTTGCGGCAGCAGCAAGAGACTCGACTATCTGGTCGTCAGGAATGAAATACGAACTGGTCATATGAATTGCAATCTCGGCAAAAGAGATGGCTGAAACGTACATAATAAAAGGGATTCTGTTACTCTCGCCCGGAGTGCTCCCAACCACTCTCACCAGAGCGCTACCGTTTTCCTTGTGAACAGGGAAATAGTTTCGTCCTGACAGTTTCGCCCCCTGCTGTTTAACCCAGGTATCAAAAAAGAGCTTCTGTAGTTCAGCAACAGCCGGCCCTTCAATCTGAATATCGGTGTCTCGCCAGTGAATCGGCCCTTTTGCTTTGCTTTTTCGTTTGAATGGTGCGCTCGAATAAACCTTGCTGATGTTTATCCCTCCGAGAATAGCTACTTTACCGTCAACTATCAGGATCTTCCTGTGATCCCGGTGTGTCAGAGACCATTTATCCCCCGAATTTAATGGATTTACCGGATTAAAGCAGACAACATGAATCCCTTTGTCACGAAGCCGCTGGAAAAAAGCATCAGGGGTATTAATGCTCCCTACGCTGTCATAAATGATATTTACCTGAACACCTTCTGCCTGCTTTTGCAGAAGAAGTTCGGCAAATTTGCGGCCTGTTTCATCATCCTCGATTATATAGCTCTCCATGTTGATATGGTCTCTGGCGCTCCTGATTATTTTGAACATTGCGGCATAAGCTGCCTGACCATCGGCTAGCAGAGTGACTTTATTCCCCTTTGTCAAAGGACTTTCTGTGACCGATTCCATCACAGCGATATGGCGTCCCAGAATATCGGTAGGTGCAACTGAGCGCTTCAGCCGTGCCATGACAGCTTTGCTTTTTTGAGGAGATAATACCCCTTTGGACGAAACGATCTGACGACTGTTATCAGAAGCTTCTGCCTCATCAATCATTGCAGTTACATCCGGCAAGGTCGCGCAACCGCTGCTGAGAATCAGTAACAGGAAGAAATATACTGAAAATCTGTCAATTCCCATTTATCTACCGCTTATTTGATTTTATTTGTTAAGTGCTTCCTGAGATGAAGGTTTCACAATTTCCACCATGGAAAATTCTCTCTCAAAGTCATAGAGACTGAAAACATCGCGAGCTGACCTGGTTTCCGGCAGCACGTACACAACACCATCCGTACCCTTAAAAGCTGGACGAACAACATTCTCGAAAAACTTCACCGGAACATTGATGCAACCATAGGAAATGCGATTATCGAGTGGCGTTGAACTGGCCAGGCGCTGCAAGCGACGCTCTTTCGGTTTATTAGAATGTACTTTATGCATTGAAATCCCTGAGTCATAGTCCACCCAGAGAATTTCCTCTCCGCGCAAATTGCGATCCAGTGCAGACACAAAGCGGCCAGCCGGGGTAGTGCGCTCCTCGGGTCGGATGCTCGATATTTTTCGGTCACCAATACCGGGGACTGTGTTATCACCCCTCGTCTGGCCCAGCAACGCAGGGGCTGAGCCGCGAAGTCTACCATCTGGATAAAATACAAAGACTTTGGCATTTATCTTGTCAACAATCGCGAATGGCATATTGAGATTATCACCAGAATAAACGATCCAGTCAGCCATCTGCCGGGTCTCTTGCGACGCTATCGTCTTTTTGAAGTCAGCCTGTTTGGGACGATCTGCAACCACTTGTTCTGTCAAAGCAGTAGCTGGTGCTGCGGTAGCTTGATAAGCAGACGATGTGCTGTCAAGGTTGGTTAATTGAGTAACGTCGCTCGCCGCTACTGCCAGGCAGGGGGTAAAAATAACTGTCAGCAAGCTGAACAAAAGACCAGTCATAACTGTAAATACCAGCCTGAAGCTTCTTGAGCCGTGCATCATGGCTGCCAGACAGGGCTGTCTGATCCATTTTCTGTTTGCGCTCTTAATTTCGATCATTTTTTGGCGTACGCTGGGGCGGCAGGTAGATCTTGATTTGAGTATCGGTCGCATCAAAAACATGGTCAGGATCGTCAGATGACATATTAACCGGTGCCAGGACTGGATCTTGTGCAAGCGGAGGCATCCTATCCGGCAACAATACCGGATCAGGTTCGGAAGGTGCACTTGTCGGTTCAATGACCGGATCAGGCACGACTGGCAGTGTCTCAGGTGGCACAATTACCGGATCAGCTCCAACCGGAGACGTTTCTTTAGTGACTGAGGCCGGATCAGTTTCTACTGGTGCCGCTATTCTAGGCATGGCAGGATCAGGTTTGTCCGAAGATTTCTCAGCCGGTACAAAGACAGGGTCAAAATCAACCGATGGCATCTCGGTTGGATCGATGATTTTAGATGCACCCGCAGGTCCTGGCGGACCAACCGGCCCCTGGGCTCCAGGATCACCAGTGACTCCTTGAATCCCTTGGAGTCCGCTGTCGCCCTTGACGCCTGGATCGCCGGTTACGCCCTGAATCCCCTGCAAACCGCTGTCGCCTTTAACTCCTGCATCACCAGTGATGCCTTGAAGGCCGCTGTCGCCTTTGACGCCTGGATCACCAGTGACGCCCTGCAGTCCGCTGTCGCCTTTGACGCCACTGTCACCAGTTACGCCCTGAATGCCTTGGAGGCCGCTGTCGCCCTTGACGCCTGGATCGCCGGTTAACGCAGAAAAAAACTCACGCTCTTTGGGAGTGTAGGGTTTTCGAACTCCGCGAATTTCGCGCCGAGAATAACAAAATGAC
>JANNRW010000306.1:0-6399 GCA_031401815.1 Geobacteraceae bacterium
GACCCTCCGACCTTCCGACCCTCCGACCCTCCGAATTACATTCCCAGAAACGCTTTCTTTACATGTTCGTTTTTCAACAGCTCTTCGCCTGCGCCGGTCATGACCACCCGGCCTGTCTCCAGTACATAAGCACGGTGGGCGATCCGGAGTGACTGATAGACATTCTGCTCTACCAGCAGTACCGTCACACCCTGCCTGTTTATCTCATGTATGATCTCGAAGATGAATTTTACCATGAGTGGAGCAAGACCCAGAGAAGGCTCATCCAGGAGGATAAGTTTCGGGTTGGTCATGAGCCCCCTTGCAATGGCCAGCATCTGCTGCTCCCCGCCTGACATGGTTCCGCCAAGCTGCTTTTCGCGCTCTTTCAAGCGTGGGAAAAGAGCAAACACCTTGTCGATATTCTCGTCCCGCGTCGGACGGGCGCTTTTTATAAAAGAGCCCATGCGGAGATTTTCAGTTACAGTCATCTCAGGGAATATTTTTCGCCCCTCAGGCACCTGGACAATCCCCATCTCTACAATTTCATGAGATTCGTATCTGGCCAGGTCAGCGCCATTAAAGGTGATTGAGCCTGATTGCCATTTGACAAGGCGGGATATGTTTCTGAGCGTAGTTGATTTGCCCGCGCCGTTGGCACCGACAACAGTGACGATCTCGCCTTCATTTACAACCAGATCAAGATCCCAGATTACCTGCATATCGCCGTAGCTGAAATTAAGTTTGTCTATGTTAAGCATCGAAATCCCCCAGATAAGCTCTTACTACCTCCGGATTATTGACTATTTCAGAGGGGGTACCCTCCGCGAGTTTTTCGCCGGAATTAAGTACCACGATTCTGTCAGAAATTCGCATGATCGCCTTCATGTCATGTTCTATGACCATCTGGGTGATCACCCCGGCCTGCTTTATATCCAGGATCAGCTGGATGATTTCATCGCTCTCCGCAGGATTGAGACCACCCATTACCTCATCAAGAAGAAGAAGCTCTGGTTTTGTTGCAAGCGCCCTGGCGACTTCAAGTTTTTTCCGCTCTCCAATCGGGAGGCCGCCAGCGATGAATTCAGGCTTGTGTTCCATACGGACAACCTTTAGCTGCTCCATGGCCATCTCCCTGGCTATTTTCAGGGAGTTTGTACGACAGAGAGCACCTACCATGACATTGTCCAGAACCGATAATTTGGTGAGCGGACGAACTTTCTGCCAGGTGCGAACCATGCCAAGTCTGCAGACCTTGTCAGGCTGAAGGCCGTTCATCTTCTGTCCATTGTAGAGAATATCCCCTTTAGACGGGGGGTAGTAACCTGTGATGCAGTTGAAAAGGGTGGTTTTACCTGCGCCGTTAGGGCCGATGAGCCCCATGATCATCCCTTTGTCCATGGTAAATGAGACATCTGAATTTGCAGCCAGTCCGCCGAAAAATTTGCTTACATTTTTAATTTCAAGAATCGGTGTCATTTTTAGCCCCTTCCCTTTTTAGCTAGCAGCTTTTTGACCCAGCCAAGTACTCCGTCAGGCATAAAGAGGATGACAACCACGACCAGGATTCCGTAAATGAGGGCATGAGCGTGGGAGAGATGCTCTTTGAGAAAAATCCCGACTCCGGACTCCTCTGAAGCGATTCCGACCTTGAAGATCATCTGGGAGATCATATTGCTCCGGAGAGCTTCCGAGAGAGGCACAAGGACAAGTGAACCGATTACAGGCCCCCAGATGGTGCCGATCCCACCGATTATGCAGATAAGAACGATCTGAACGGAAATGTCGAGAGCCAGTACTGTCGGCGGGTCGATAAAGCCGATATAGATGGCGTAGAAACTGCCCGCCAAAGAGGTAAAAACGGCTGATATTGCAAGAGCACTGCTTTTAAAGAGTGACAGGCTGATGCCGAGTGAATGGGCAGCGTCCTGATCTTCACGTATTGCCTGAAGATAGTAGCCGAGCTTGGAGTTCTGGATAAGCCATGTAACCAGAATCGTGATAATGGCGATTACCAGTCCGATATAGTAAAAAGGCACCTTGGTAAGAAAGTCTGTAATAACGGTTTCACCGAATTTCAGGGGTGGTATCTGGGTGATAAGTATCCCCTCGGCTCCGTTGGTTATATCTTTGAGGTTCATGGCGCAAAGACGCAAAATTTCGGCAACAGCAATCGAGGCAAGAACAAAGTATGGGCCACGAAGACGAAAACAGATCGAACCGATAATGAGCGATACAATAACGGCAACAGCTATGCCGATCAGGGCTCCGTACCAGGGGTCAAGCTGTCGGTACTGCAGGAGAATCATGGTGGTGTAGGCACCTGATCCGAAATATGCGGCATGTCCGACAGAGTACTGTCCGGTATAGCCGCCGATTATGTTCCAGGCTTCACCCATGATAACCGAGAGAAAGATCAGTATCATGATATGCAGTGCATAGGGGCTCTGGATAAACTGGGGGAAGAGGAAAAGAGCTGCCAGGATGACCACTCCCAAGACCTGGGTAACAGGTGATGCGCCGACAGAGCTGCGGATGATTGAACTTAATGATTTCATTGGTATAGACCCCCTACATTCTTGACTTGCCCATCAAGCCGGCAGGCTTGAAGAGCAGAACGAGGAGAAAAAGGACAAAGACTACAACGTCCTTCCATCCTGATGATATGTACACGGCGCTTACAGATTCGGCAATTCCGATGATTACACCCCCGATGGTGGCGCCGACTATGCTCCCCATCCCGCCGAGCACAGTTATGACAAAGGCTTTCAAGGTGAAGATGCTGCCGATCTGGGGGAAAATATAGTAGGTCGGAGAGATCAGTGCACCTGCCGTTCCTGCAAGGGCAGAGCCGATGCCAAAAGCAAGTATTGACATCCATTTTACATTGATCCCCATGAGCTGGGCTGCTTCCCGATCCTGCGCCGTTGCTCTTATAGCCTGCCCGGTGTCGGTTTTCAGGAGAAACCAGTAGAGCATGGCTGTTATGGCGGCAGTAATCAGAAAAGAGATGGCGAGCGGTGTTGATATGGAGATTCCGGCAATATTGAAACTGCTGGAAGAGTAGTCAGTTGAAAGAATCTTATAGTCGGAGGTGTAGGCAAGCATCATGGTGTTGCTCATGATGAGGCCAAGCCCTATGGTCAGCAGAATCTGGTTCTGAGGAAGAGCCCCCTGCATCCGGTTGATGAAAACCTTCTGCAGGAATGCTCCGAACAGGAACATGAGAGGTATTGTTATGACAATCGAGACAAAGGGGTCGATCCCAAGCAGGGTAAAGAGGCTGTAGGTCATGTACATGCCGATCATCAGGATGTCGCCATGAGCAAAGTTTATTACCCGCATGACCCCGAAGATGATGGTCAGGCCGATTCCGATCAGGGCGTATACGCCGCCGATGAGGATGCCGCTGATTAGTGACTGTATGAAAACGTGCATAAGAAACTCCTGGATGAAAAATATGGCTCAGGGCTCAGGGCTCTGGGCTCTAGGGGTGAGGCGTATTACCCCAGCGCCTAGAGCCCAGCGCCTAGAGCCTGTTTTATTTCCACTTCGGGAAGGGGAATACCGGTTTCTTTGATGCAAATTTAGCCGGGAAGACAGTTTCAAACTGACCGTTCTGAATCTGGAGAACCAGCATTTCGTGCTTGTTCTGATTCGTGAATCCGTCATAGTCCTCGAACTTGGTGTCTCCCATTATCCCTTTCCATGAACCGCTCTTAAGTCCTGCCTTTGTCTTTTCACGATCACCGTCACTCTTGCTGGCGGTCTCACCCATGATCAGCATGGCCTGGTAGGCGCAGGCGGCATGATAGGTCGGCTCTTTGCCGAATTTGCTCTTGTAGCGGTTGAAAAAGTCTTTTGCTCCTGGCCAGCTGACATCGTCAGTCCATTGGGTTGTCGAAAAAACGTTATTAGAAATTGCGTTTTCCTTGGCAAACTGAACAGTGGTAAACCCTGCGCCGCCACCCAGAAATGCCTGGGGCTGTAGACCCATTTCACGGGACTGACGCATCAGCAGGATGGCATCTGCCACATAGGAGACCATGAAAACCAGGTCGGGATTTTGTGCCTTGATCTTGCTCAGGGTTGAGCGATAGTCAGGAGAGCCCTTGGAGTACGATTCATCAGCAACAACAGTGATCCCTTTTTTTGCAACATACTCTTTGGCGGACTTGGTTGTTGAAGTGCCAAAGTCCGTGTTTTCATAGATAAATGCTATTGTCTTGGGCTTTCCCATTGCAAGCGCTGCGTCGATAAGTGAAGAGGCATACTTGTCTGCGGGTGCGTTCAGCCGGTAAACATATTTCAGCCCCTGACGGGTAATCTCCTCTTTTGCCGCTGCCGGTATGAGAAGGGGAACCTTGTATTTTTCAGCAAGCTTAGAAACGGCATTGGCGCAGGCAGATGTATAAGGCCCTACAACACCTGCTACACCTTGTCCGGCCAGCTTTTCCATTGCGCTCATGGAAATTTGCGGCTTGCCGGTGTCATCTTCCTTAAAGAGCTGTACGTCGATACCTTTTTTCTTCAGATCCTCTACTGCCATTGTCACGCCGTTTGTAAGATTTTCACCGATAGGTGCCTCAGGGCCGGTAATGGAGTTGATGAAACCGACCTTGACAGGCGCGGCGCTTGCAGTTCCGGTAACTGCAATTGATAGGGCAAACAGTGTTGACAGGGCAAAAATTGTACTGATTTTCATCTCTTATCTCCTTTGTGATGATTTTGTTTTCTACGTTCGTGCAGCAGTTGTCCGGCTCTGGAGTTCTGAAAATAAAGAAATCGGGTAATTGATATGAGCTGACAGTCACTTAGTGACAGTCACTTAGCAATCTTGATGCCAACAGATTGAGCAGCTTAACCTGCCGGAATTCGGGGGTTTAGCAAAATTTTGAGAATTAATGCTGAGCATTGCTGGCGGATTTCCGCCAGCAATGTGGCCGGATTTAGCCATGAAGGGTGGATGGTTGGAGGGTCAGCCTTTCCGTATTTTTGTCAACAACATTTTTAACATGGCTATCTCGTCGACAGTAAGAAGCCTGTCCCTGTAGAGTGCACCTGTATAGATTTCAATGAACTCCCTGACTGAGGCATCGTTAACTTCATGCAGCGCTTCATGAAGTCCGGCAAAAGGGGTGATAATAACGCCGAAGCGGGCTTTTACAACTTTGACAAACTTTTGCAAAAGTTTCTCTTCAGCAGGGCGCCGGGCTCTTGAAAGGAGATATAATCCCCCTGAAGCAGTAATGAGGATAAATGTTACAACCCCTGCTTTTTTCCAGGGGAGAGAGGAAAGAGTGAAGTTACGCATCCATGCGCCTGATGAAGAGATCAGACTGAACTGGCTTTCAAGGTCATAAGTTATGACCATCCGGTTCCAGTAATAGGCCAGGGTGTCAAGAAACAGGGTAAGGCGCAACATTGCCGGAGAGCTCTTTCTTGCACTGCTTTCAGCAAAATTTGCTGCGAATCTGCTCGGATCTACAGTTACCCAGTTGCCGTCGAGCCAGAGCTCTACCCAGACATGTGAACGCTCTGCGGTAATGATATAGTATCCGGCCAATTCGTTGTAATCACCACCGTAATAGCCGGCAACAAGGCGTGCCGGAATACCCGCCATGCGAAGAGCCAGAGCGAAAGAGGCTGCAAAAAGTTCACAGTGCCCTTTTTTCTCTTTGAAAAGAAAGGTGTCAACAGCATCAGTCCCGGTCGGCAGATCACTGTTCGTATATGAAAGATTAAGGTTGATGAAAAACTTTTCCAGTGAGTTGATCCGCTGTTGATCAGTTCTTTCTTCCTTTGTGATCTTATCCGTAATAACCCGCAAGCGTTCAGGGATACTGTCGGGGAGGGTGGTGTAAAACCTTCTGTTAACCCCTTTTGCAGTGGTGAGATTGCCTCCGGTCTGTGACTCTGCTTCATAAGTTCTGCGTCTGTTGTAGGTTCCGGACTGGAAGAGCTGGTCAGGAGTTGCCGAGCCTCTGAAACTGCTTATCTTTCTGGGGATATCCAGAGCCGGAAGATAAGCCTGTTTTCCCGGCTCCAGAAAAATCGTCTGGTAAACAGTGTTGCCTCTCCGGACTAAGGGGAATTCAGACCCTGGTGGCTGGCGGCGAATCCAGCTCTCCTGCTGGAAAGAGTTGAGCACAAACACTCTCCAGTAGAGACTGTTCGGAGCCAGTTGCGGCATTTCTGCGCGAAATACAACCCCCTTGTTGCTGCTGATTGAACTCTTGTCACCTGGCTGGATAGAGTCGCTTATGCCGGGGTTGTCGACCCCTGCCTTGTTGAGGCCGTGCCAGAGCGGGAACTGTGTGCGCGGAAGGACAAAAAAGAGCAGAGCCATGAGTGGCAGGGCAAGAATTGGCTGTAACAGGGCGATTGCGAGCAGACTTTTTAACTGTCGCAAGTTTGGCT
>JANNRW010000307.1:0-20464 GCA_031401815.1 Geobacteraceae bacterium
ACAAACTGACACCGGATGAGGCTTATTTCCAAGGACTTGAAAAACTGAAACTGGTAGCCTGAAACCAGAAAACCACAACAACCAAGGGGCATTGCTTATTTCACCCTTCAGGCTGTCTCACTAAGCCCGGCCACCTCACTCCTCAATTTCAGAAGTTCCAAATCCGGTCATAATAATAACCTCAGTATCGAAATGCTGCTTCACATACGACAAAAGCTCCAGTCCCTCAATGCCATTCACACCGGACATCCTTATGTCAGCTATCACAAGATCAAAATGGCTGCTTTCAAGTGCCTCTTCAGCCTGTTCAATTTCATTGCAGGCAAGAACTTCTACACCAGGCACCCTGAGAAGGTGAGTCAGGGTGAGGAGGATTGACTGTTCGTCATCTACAATCAGTATCTTCTTCAACGGCGTTGCCAGCATATTTGCTCCTTCATACAGATATTTATTTATTAGACAGATAAGAGCACTTAATATGCCAATTAAAATATAAATGCTGAGTAGATAAAGCACTATATATTCAGCCGTTTATATAATCTTGAAAAGACAAAGAGAGATACAGGTGCCCTGTTTCCGTACAGTGAAATGAGTTATTAAGTGGATTGAATTTCTAGAAGTGTATTAATGCAGGGTTGAAAAGGGTGTTAAGTGGACTGTACAATTTTGATACATGTACAGCTTCTGTACAGTGATTTAAAGCTTTTTGAGTTTGGCAAGAAGAGTTGAACGACTGATTCCGAGAATTGCGGCAGTACGGGTATGATTTCCTCCGGTAAATCTGAGCGCTGCCCTGATATGTTCATCTTCAACCTGCTGTAGATTCTGAAGTTGAGATGGCATTATAGCTGCGGGTTCCATGGAACAAAAGTTTCTTAGTTCAAGAGGCAGGTGTTCGACCCCTATAATGCCCCCTTCAGCCAGTATAATAGCCCTTTCAATAACATTTTTCAGCTCCCTCACATTACCTGGCCACCGATATTTGACAAGAGCTTCAAAAAAATCACGGGAAACAGACGATATGCTCTTCCCTAGCTGTTCATGAAACTGTCTCATGAAATGTTCTGCGAGCACAATGATATCCCCTCCCCTCTCTCTCAAGGGGGGAAGAGTAATCGGAATTACATTTATCCGGTAATAAAGATCTTCCCTGAAGAGGCCTGCATTAACCAGCCCGGCAAGGTCTTTATTGGTAGCACCGATAAAACGGGCATTACTCTTCAAGTCAGTAACCCCACCAACTTTTCTGAATTGTCCGGTGTCAAGAACTTTCAGCAACTTGGCCTGAATCGCAAGAGGCATTTCAGCAAGTTCATCGAAAAATATGGTGCCGTTATCTGCCAGCTCAAATAAACCGGTCTTGCTCCTTGAAGCATCTGTGAAAGCGCCTTTTTCATGCCCGAACAGCTCCGACTCAAGAAGTGATTCAGAGAGGGCTGCGCTGTTGATTTCAATCAACGGGCCACTGACTCCGCTCTGCTGATGAATTGCTCTGGCAACCAGCTCCTTGCCGCAACCTGACTCCCCAAGTATCAGCACCGGAGTTGCCATGTTTCTCGCCAATAGCGCAATCAGTCGGTGCACCCTGTTGATATGAGGAGAAAAACCTATGATTCTGGTGGTGCCGGGAGACTCTTCATAGAGTCGGCGAAAGTGAACAACCTCTTTTCTCAATCTCTGCTGCTCTTCAACTCCTTCCAGAAGTAAAGATAGATGCGCCAGATCAAACGGTTTGGGGAAATAGTACTCTGCCCCTGATTTCATGATGCGTATCGCCTGATCCAGCTCTACATAAGCTGTCATCATGATGACGCAGGCACCTATCTCCGGCGCTATCAACAGGGGTAACAGAGTATCGCCATCCATATCCGGTAGCCGCTGATCGAGAAAAACAATATCAGGAAGTTCAAGCCTGGCTGCATTAATACCATCAGATCCGGTGGCAGCTTCAATAATCTGATAACCACGCTGCCGGAGAAAATGGGCTAAAGCAAGCCTTATCCCTGCTTCATCATCTATAATCAATGCCTTCATGCAGAAGTATCTCCATACGGCAACTGGATGACGAACATCGTCCCCTTTTCCGGATTGGAATTTGCAGTCAGTCTCCCTCCGTGCGCTTCTATAATGCCTCTGGAGATAGATAATCCCATACCCGTGCCGTTCTTCTTGGTGGTGTAAAAAACATCAAAAATCCTGTCAATATGCTCGGCAGTTATCCCGCAGCCATTATCAGTGACAGTCACAATCAGTCCATCATCATCTGTTGCAACATCAATATTTATATGTCCGCCAATGTTTGAGGCTTCAAGAGCATTTTTAACAAGGTTTATAATCACCTGCTCCAGTTTCTCGAAATCTGCAGATACCCATATCTCAGCAGAGTAATTTCTGCCGAGGGAGATCTGCTTCTTATGCAGCATTGCCTCAACTACCCTTATTGATTCATTAATTACTCCAATCAAATTAATTCGTTTCTTGTTGATACGAGTCTCTCTGGTAGTATCAAGGAGCTCTTCAACAAGATTGTTCAAGCGACGCGACTCCTTCAGCAAGGAGTCCATAAGCTCCTTCTGGCATGGATTCAGGATCAGCTCCATCTCAAGGATCTGGGCCGCCGCAGTCATGCCAAAGAGAGGATTACGCATTTCATGGGCAACTCTCGCAACAACCTCCCCCATGGCAGAAAGCCGCTCTTTCTGCCGCAACTCGTTGCGAATTCGGATAATCTCCGAAAGATCCTTGAACGATATTATATATCCGACAACATTACCTTCAGCATTTATCAGATCTACCCTTGTATAGCCAATGGTTAACTGAATCTTGCAAATTGTGGCAAGCATCTCACCGGCTAAATTGCCGGAGAGCAGATTCTCATGCAGATCATGACTTATATCAGCCAGGTTTTTCCCTATAAAATTCTCCAAAGATGACCCGCAAAGTCCGGCAACATAACAGTTCACCATCTTGATTCTGAAATTCAAATCAATAACTATAATGCCGCTTTGCAAATTAGTAATAACAGATTCTACAAACCTGTTTCTTGTCTCTACTTCCTGAACAAGTGTTGCCAAATCCTCTTCTGTATTGATGCGGTCGGTAATATCCCGAGCAACATGAATGCTGGCGATCAAGACACCCTCAGAATCATGAATAGGAGTCGCTGTTATGTGCAAGAATTTATTCAATCCGGGTTCAAATATCTCCTTTTGATGCTCCAGCCCATCAAGTAATAATCGTGAATGAGGACAGTTATCCGGAGGTGAATCAAGACCATGGATCACCTTGTAACATGACCTCTCACTTTGGGATCTGTTGCAGTCAGGAATCAGATCTTTAAAAGCCTTATTGGCATGTAGAATATTGTGATTCAGATCGATTATTGAGATATAATCAGGCATGCAGTTGAAGGTATGCTCCCATTCATCGCGCGATTGCTGTAACTCGCTTGTTCTCTCAGCAATCCGCTGTTCAAGGATTGAATTGAATTGATTTATTTCATAAAATCTCTCCGACAACGCAAGCGCCATAACCTGAAAATTGATGATGAGATGTTCAGCTTCCATAATAGCGCTTTTGGGCCAGGTAATTTCCTTGAAATCATTCATCAACTTGGCAGGCAGATCCTTACTTATTACAAGCATCTTTTCAAGCAGGGAGACAGATCTACGACTCAAAAATTCAGCAATTGCCAATGATCCAAGCAGAACGAGAAAAAGTATCGTCAATTTTTTTGAGTAATTGATGTACAGGGTCTTCTGAAAAGGGGCTATAGGTTGCTCAAGAATCAGTTTCCACTCTGCAAATGCACCAACTTCTGCCTCCATCACATAGTATGATCTGCTCCATCGCTCTGAATTTGGTGTATTTGAAGGCAATTGCGGCATCCACTGGCTGATTGCCTTGTCAAGGCGATGAAGGGTGCCTTCACCGCTTACAAATGGAGCCATGATCTTTTGATCTTTACGGTTTGTCATAATGACATTTCCGTTTACATCAAGCACTGTGTAAAGCAAAGACTCCATATCGAACAAGTCTTGCAGATGTTCATGCATCTGCTTGAGATTAAGCACCCCGGCAACGTAGCCTGAGTAAACTCCATGAATCACAACCGGAGCCAACATCATAACTATCGGTTTCGGGGTGCCAATTTTGTCAGTTACGACCTCTGTGAGCATTGGGCTGAGAGTCTGTTTGAGCTTCGCTAGGTAAGGTCGATCAGAATAGTTTTTACCAAAACCGGGATTTCCAAGTTCATCAAAATATGGATAAACATTTAAACTGGTTGCATCTTTATCCAGAATACCAACTCTCTCAAAATTGATATCCGACTTTATTGTATGCTCCAGATGAGATGCCATCTGATTCGCGGATTTTGATTTTGCAAGCTCTGCAAGATAGACGATTTCAGTTTTTCTGCTCTTCAACCAGGCTTCAAGAACTAAAGCATTATGTTTGCCGTTGTTGATCAGCAAGTTACGTATCAGACGGTCAGTTTCAGCAAAATCGCTTCTGCTTGCAATTGCCAGTATCATCAAGGCCGGAAACAGTACAAAAGAGGATAGAAGATTATAGATAATCTCCTTGTAAGAAATTGAGATTGAGTGAGACCTGATTGCAAAAGCGGTAAATATCAACCTTGCCAGGAGAGTATTGGCGATACCATTAACCGCATGCTTGATCATTATGATGTATGTATTACTGTGGGAGACGTTCATTACTTCATGAAAGAAAATAAAGATCAGCGGCATGCCGATGACCAGCCAGTATAGAGTGTCGGCAAGAACCAGACTAACTTTTCTGCGATACGTCAACCAACTGACTAAAGCCACTTCCAAGGTCAAAAAAATGATTGCATAGGGGTGATTCCATAAAAAGTAGGTATAGGATGAGATAATGGCAGCCGCAATAATGCCACGCTTAGAGTCAAAGAGTTGTAGTACAAGCATGGCAAAGATGCTGCCAAAGAGGAGATCTATATTAAGAAAAAGGGAAAATTTGAAGTAGTTACCCGCAAGACCGGCAAGGATCAGGGCAACCAGAAGAAATTGCTGTAGAAGGCTATTATGAGAATTACTGGATCTGTACATCGATTTCCGTTTAATAGAGTGAAAAATTGAAGGGTAAAGAATCAGAGTTATTCAGATATCATTTTATTTGTCTGACGGAGCGCCTTGATCCTCTTCAGACGAATCCTTGCCGGAATTCTCCGACGCCAGGCATGAACAAAGTGCCCCAGCCAGATTAAAAAGATTATTGCTGCAAGGATGGCAAAAAGATACAGTTCGTAACGCTTTACATCGCTACCTACAAGGAGGGAGGCGCTTTTACCGAACAGATAACCAGCCAGTGTGAATATTATCGACCATGAAAAAGCGCTTGCCAGATTCAGCCAGAGAAACTTTCTGGCAGAAAATGGGGTCATACCGAGAATTATGGGGAGTACTATACGGAAACCATAGGTATAGCGGGAGGTAAAAGCGACCAGATTGCCATAGCGTTCAATAAGTCGAAGCCCCTTGCGAAGCTTGCGGACGAGAAAATGTGAGTGGGAAAGGATATATTTCCCCTTTACACGACCAAGATAAAAATAGAACTGGTCGCCGCAAAAAGCACCTGCAAATGCGGTCAGCATAACCCCTGGAACAGTGAAATACCCCTGAAATGCAAGAAAGCCGGCGAGGATCAGCCCGGCCTCACCTTCCATGAAGGTCCAGATAAATAAAACCCAGTAACCGTGCTGTGTCAGGTACTCTCTCAGAATCTCCTGCACTCATATCCTCCACATTAAGAACCGAAATTTTAACCGGCTCAACTGGATAAAGCAATAAAAAAGCCCGGCTCTGCAAGCCGGGCTTTTTTAGGGACAATATTAAATCAAGATCTAGTTCTGTGCAGCTAGAGCCTTTTCAAAGCCCATGTTAAAAGCCTTTCTATTCAGTTCGATAAAAGCCTCAGGAACACTCGAAAGAACAGCTTTTTCTGCATTTTCTCTGGTAACCTGGCCAGTCAGGGCAACCATGGCACCAAGAGCAACGATATTGGCAACTATCTCGCGACCGACATCATTTTTTGCTGTGTTGATGATATTAAAACCAACTCTTTTGAAGTTACCTTCAGGAAGTTTTGTAACAAGATCGGAATCATAGAGAAGAATCCCCCCCTCTTTCAGATCATCTGAATACTTGTTGCAGGCTTCCTGAGTCATTGCAAGCAGCGCATCACACTTGGTAACCTTCGGATAATCGATTGCTTCATCTGAAATAATTACTTCTGACTTGGATGCGCCACCTCGGGCTTCAGGGCCGTAACTCTGAGACTGTACAGCCTGTATCCCCTGATAGATGGAAGCAGCTTTTGCCATGATAATCCCGGCAGTGATCAGACCCTGTCCGCCAGCGCCGGAAAATCTGAGTTCATAACGTGACATCTTTATCGCTCCTTTTCCCTGTATTTATTACTTGGCGGCCTGGGCACGCTCGATCACCTTTGCATACTGCTCGCAGTATTCCGGCTTGTCTTCCTTGTAAAGAATACCGGTAAGAACTTTCCCCTTGAGCTGCTCAGGAGTCATCTTCTCGGCGGCCTTAACTGGAACCGCAATATCTTTCAGATGGTTCATCATTTCGATAACTGACTTGAACTTGTTGCGGCGACCATAGGTAGTCGGACAGTCATCAAGAATTTCAACAACTGAAAAACCTTTATGCTTGATCGCTTCAACAATCAGCTTGTCAATCTGGTTGGCATGAAAGGCGGTACCACGGGCAACAAAGGTAGCACCGGCACCGATTGCCAGCTTGGCAACATCAAACGCCGGGTCTGGATTGCCGTAAGGTGTAGTAGATGCCTTGTCACCGGTTGGAGTGCAGGAAGAAAACTGACCGCCGGTCATACCATAGATCTTGTTGTTCATGATAATGTAGGTCATGTCGATATTGCGGCGACAGGCATGAATGAAGTGATTACCGCCGATAGCGGTACCGTCGCCGTCTCCACCGACAAGAATTACATCCATCTCGGGACGAGCCATCTTGACTCCTGTTGCAAAGGCGGCTGCACGACCGTGAGCAGTATGTAGTGTGCAACAGTCCATGTAGCCTGGAAGGCGTGAGGCGCAGCCGATACCGGAGACAATGGCCGTATTCTCTTTTTTAAGCCCACAGGTATCAATTGCCCTGATAAGACCTTTCATTACAATTCCATGGCCGCAGCCTGGACACCAGATATGAGGCAACTTGCCGGGACGGATATATTTTTCATAATCGTATGCCATCTTACTTAACCTCCTTCATCTTAGCCAGAATCTCGGCAGGATTGACCGGCTCGCCATCTACATGGTAGATGCCAAGAACCGGAGCATTCCCTTCAATACAACCTTTTACTACACCGTTACACATGCCAAGACTCATCTCCGGAGTTATGAAAGCCTTGACCTTTTTGGAAATTTCAAGAAGGCGCTCTTCCGGGAAAGGCCAGAAGGTTATCAGACGGAAAAGTCCTGCCTTTATCCCCTCTTTACGAGCCTGATCAACTGCATAGCGTGCTGAACGTGAAGTCGAGCCGAATGCAACGATCACAATATCCGCATCATCAACCTGATACTCTTCCCACTTCATGATATCAGCTTTATTGGCCTCAACCTTGCGAACCTGACGCTCTTCCTCAGCCTGGACAATGGAGGCCTTGGTTGTAGGAAAACCATCCTGCATCTTGTTAAGACCGGTAACATGAAATTTGTACCCGGAACCGAATGATGCCAATGGAGGGATATCACCGAATGATGTATCATATGGCTTGTACTGATCTGGCGGAACTGAAGGGGGTGTGCGATCAATGATTTCAAGCTCACCAGGCTCAGGGAATACTATTCGCTCACGCATATGACCGATGATCTCGTCAGGCATGATCAGTACCGGCATACGATATTTCTCAGCCAGATTAAAAGCGCGAACTGTCTCCTCGAAAAGCTCCTGTACTGAAGCAGGCACAAGACAGATTGCTGCATGATCGCCATGTGTTCCCCATTTGGCGCACATGATGTCTGACTGCGAAGGGCCGGTCGGCATGCCGGTAGAAGGCCCGCCACGCATTACATTAACAATAACGCAAGGGATCTCTGCAATGCAGGCGTAACCGATAAGCTCCTGCTTGAGAGAAAGACCAGGGCCTGAAGTCGAAGACAATGCCTTGGCTCCGGCAAGCGAACCACCGAGAAGAGCGGCCATTGCCCCGATCTCGTCTTCCATCTGAATGAACTTGCCACCGATCTTTGGCAGTTCGACTGACATTACTTCCGCTACTTCGGTAGAGGGTGTAATCGGGTAACCGGCGAAAAACGTGCAGCCGGCATAGAGTGCGCCATGTGCGGCAGCCTCATTACCCTGAAGAAAAGCAACTTTCTTTGCCACGGTAATACCTCCTGTTAAAATGTTAAGCTGTAACTTTGATAGCGAAATCCGGGCAACGGAGTTCGCACTGCATGCACTTGATACAGGCTTCGAGGTTCTTCACAGCAACAACGAATCCTTTCATTTCCAGCACTTTTGTAGGGCAGAACTCCACACAAATGTGGCAACCCTTACAGTATTTTTCGATAATCTCGATAGTCGGAAGCTTTTTTTCCATCAACTTTCACCCCTTTTGTAATAGTAAGCCAAATGGCAAAAAACGTGTCAGCTTAACATACTGTATAAAGAAAAACAACACGGCTTTTTTCATGCGTTTACGAATATTACTTGTCAGAACACCCTTATTTTTTCAGAAAAACAAAAGAAGGGCATACGCCCTTCTTTTGTTTTTCTCTTTACGTCCAATAAGAATTTAAATCTCCATCTTATCCATTGCAGCAACCAGATCAGTTACAGCGGCAACAGATTTGTCCATCATGGCCTGCTCTTCAGCATCAAGCGAGAATTCGAGGATCTGCTCAACACCTTTTTCGCCAAGCACACAAGGCACACCAACATAAAGACCCTTTACACCGAACTCACCATTCAGATAGGCACAGGTAGGAAGAACACGCTTCTGGTCTTTAAGAATTGACTCAGCCATGGCAATTGCTGAAGATGCAGGAGAGTAGAAAGCAGAACCGGTCTTTAGGAGTGCAACAACTTCGCCGCCCGCACCGCGTGTGCGCTTGACCATGGCATCCATAACCTCTTTTGCCTTGGCTTTGTCCTTGTACTTGCGCTCCAGAAGCTCCATTACCGGAATACCGTTAACACTGGCATAACGAACAAGAGGAACCATGTCGTCACCATGACCACCAAGGGTCATTGCATTTACGTCTTTCACTGACACACCTAATTCCCAGGCAATGAAAGTGATAAAACGGGCTGAATCAAGAACACCAGCCTGCCCGATAACCCTGTTGTAAGGAAAACCGGTAATTTTCTGGCAAAGAGTAACCATTGCGTCCAGTGGGTTGGATATGACTATGACGAATGAATCTGGAGCGTACTGCTTGATCCCCTCGGCAACTGACTTCATTATCTTGGAGTTGGTAGCAATGAGATCATCCCGGCTCATCCCCGGCTTGCGAGGAAGACCTGCTGTGACAATAACTACATCAGACCCTTTGATATCCTCATAGTTATTGGAACCTTTCAGGCATGCATCAAAACGATCAACTGAACCGACTTCGGCAATATCAAGCATCTTCCCTTGCGGGAGCCCTTCCACAATGTCAAACAACACGACATCACCAAGTTCACGAAGTGCACAAAGCTGGGCAAGTACGCCGCCAATCTGACCACCACCGATAAGAGCAATCTTTTTACGAGCCATTCTGACTTTCCTCCTTTAATTGGGTTGAGTTTACTGCACCTTTTTATCAGATAGCGTCCACAATGGTATTTAATGTAGGGCTGGGACGCATTGCTTTTTCGACTTTTGACTTGTCCGGATGATAATAACCACCCATATCAACAGGCTTGCCTTGTGCAGCAAGCAATTCCTCATTTATTTTTGCCTCATTTTCTGCGAGTTGCTTTGCAACCTTGCTGAATTTTGCATGGAGTTCAGAATCCCTGGTCTGATCGGCCAAAGCCTGCGCCCAATAGAGGGCAAGGTAAAAATGACTCCCCCTGTTATCAATCTGACCAACCTTTCTGGCTGGTGATTTATTGTTGTCCAGGAATTTCGCTATTGCAAGATCAAGTGTATCTGCAAGAGCCTGAGCCTTTTCATTCTTGAAAGTAGCGGCAAGGTGCTCAAGCGACGCGCCGAGAGCAGAAAATTCACCAAGAGAATCCCATCGGAGATAACCTTCCTTCTCGAACTGCTGAACATGTTTGGGAGCAGAGCCGCCTGCACCGGTTTCGAACAGACCGCCACCGGCAAGAAGCGGGACGATGGAAAGCATCTTGGCGCTGGTTCCTACTTCCAGTATCGGAAAGAGATCAGTCAGGTAGTCACGCAGAACGTTACCGGTAACCGATATGGTATCCAGCCCCTTCCGGATCCTCTCAAGCGAGTAGCGCATGGCCTGAACCGGAGACATGATCCTTATCACAAGACCTGTTGTGTCATGATCCTTCAGGTAAGTTATTACCTTGGCGATGATGTTGATATCATGGGCACGGTTGCTGTCGAGCCAGAATACAGCTGTAGCACCTGTTGCCCTTGCTCTTCTGACGGCCAGCTTGACCCAGTCCTGAACAGGGATGTCCTTGCAACGGGACATTCTCCATATGTCACCAGCTTCAACATCATGCTCCATAAGAACATTACCATTTGCATCAACAACACGAACAGTCCCGTCGACAGGAATCTCGAATGTAGTCGGGTGTGAACCGTACTCTTCAGCTTTTTGTGCCATGAGACCAACGTTGGGTACTGAACCCATGGTAGCTGGGTCGAGTGCGCCGAACTTCTGACAGTTCTGGATGATCTCCTTGTACATGGTTGCGTAGCAACGATCAGGAATCATTGCCTTGGTATCTTGCAGTTTCCCTTCCGGATTCCACATCTTGCCCGATTCACGAACAACAACCGGCATTGAGGCATCAACAATAATGTCATTGGGGACATGCAGATTGGTGATCCCGTTGTCGGAATCGACCATGGCAAGTGCAGGACGCTTTGCATAGACAGCTTTGATATCAGCCTCTATCTCGGCCTGCTTGCCTGCCGGAAGTGACTGTATTTTGTTGTAAAGATCGCCAAGACCCATATTGGGGTTAACGCCGACAGATTTAAGAGTAGCACCATGCTTGTCGAAAACATCCTTATAAAACACCGAAACTGCATGACCAAAGAGAATCGGGTCGGAAATCTTCATCATGGTTGCCTTGAGGTGCAGTGACAACAGCTGACCGCTCTTCTTTGCATCTTCGATCTGCTCCTCATAGAAGTTGCGAAGGGCTTTGGCACTCATGAACGTACCGTCTAGAATTTCGCCCTTCTCTGCCTTGAGAGCATCCTTGAGAAGAGTTGTTTTGCCATCCTTGCCGAGAAGTTCGATCTTGAAACCAACAGGCTCTTCAATAATCAGTGACTTCTCGTTCCCGTAGAAATCACCACACTTCATGTGTGCAACTTCCGATTTCGAGTCTGCAGTCCAGGCACCCAGCTTGTGCGGATTCTTCTTGGAAAAGTTCTTGACGGCAAGAGGAGCACGACGGTCGGAATTTCCTTCACGAAGAACTGGGTTAACAGCGCTGCCGAGAACCTTGGCATACTGAGCCTGAATTGCCTTCTCTGTATCATTTTTAGGGCTCTCAGGATAATCAGGGAGCTTGTATCCTTGCGACTGCAACTCCTGTATCGCCTCCTGCAACTGGGGGACAGAAGCACTTATATTCGGAAGCTTTATTATATTTGCATCAGGAGTAAGGGACAAATCACCCAACTGTGAGAGAAAATCAGGGATTTTTTGATCGTCGGTCAGGTACTCGGGAAAATTGGCAATAATCCTGCCGGCAAGAGATATATCCCTGATTTCAACGGATACACCGGTTCCCTTTGTAAAACCCTGAACAATAGGGAGCAGCGAGTAGGTAGCAAGAGCGGGAGCCTCATCAATTTCAGTCCAGATAATCGTTTTAGTAGTCATATTCTCTCCTTGATTTTTTTGTCGGTATTGACCGAGAAATGAAATTTGTAGCCTATTTTTCAATATTACTAAATATAATTTACTTTTATTAATAATATCAGAAATCTTGTATACAGTATACAAATCACTATTTGGTGTCAAGGAGAAATCAAAGTAAATTCACATATGACAAATATGTTTGATCTGAATCCTGAATGAAGCAATAACAGTGACAACGCACTTGATTTCGGTTCAGATCGGGGAGCAGATTCTGAGTATATGATGATAATAAAAAAGGATTTAAATGAATGTAATCGGGGAATACAAAATTATCGTAAAGGTCTTTCCACTGCAAATCGGCGCGCTTCGCTAAAATCACTTTTATCAAGATTACGAGGGATACGGAGAACCTGTCCCGGCCAGAGAACTCCAGGAGCGCTTATCTGATCGCGGTTTGCCTTGTAAAGGAGAGGCCACAAAGATGCATCACTATAAACATCCGGCAAGGCGGCAATTTGTGGGAGAGTCTCACCACGTTTTACAGTATGCCTAGATGCCAGTTGCAGTTCTCTTTCTGTCTTGAGCTTTTCGGCTTTGTGCCTTGCTTCGGTTCGGGCATTTTCAGATTTTTTTGCTACAGAAGCGGCCAGTTCCCTGGCCTTCTTCTCTTTTTCGACTATCAGTTCCTGCTCGATCTTAATAGCCGCTTGCCTTCGAATCTCTTCCTTATGAACAGCTTCCTCATTTCTGCGTTTCAGTTCATCAATGAAGCGTCTTTCAAGAATTTTGCCTTTACCCAATAACAGAAGAAAGTATTGACCTGCCTGATCTAGATTACCCTCAGCCATGACTTTGTCAGCAACACTCAGCGTAATGATGAGATCGTTAAATTCTTCAGGAAAACACTTGCCTGCATCAGAGTTGTCAATTTTCTCAATGAGCGTTATCGATTCATCCCTGTACGGCACTTGCGGGGAAGCACACGCAGATAAAAGAGTGAAACTGAACAAAATCAGAATAAGAGCTCTGTATTTAGCCCTCAAAACCCCTCCTACTTGACCAAAACCTTGACGCTCAGCTCTCTCAACTGCTTCTCATCGACATTAGACGGAGCCTGAGACATGAGACAAGTCCCTTTCTGCGTTTTGGGAAAAGCGATTACATCACGTATGGAATCGCTACCTGTAAGCAGCATTACCAGACGATCAAGTCCAAAAGCAATACCACCATGCGGGGGGGTTCCGTACTCGAGTGCGTCGAGAAGAAAACCAAATTTGGATCTGGCATCTGATTCAGAAAGACCGAGCATACTGAACATCAGAGACTGGACTTTCTCCTGATGTATCCGTATTGATCCTCCACCAATTTCATTACCATTTAAAACAAGATCATAAGCCTTGGCTCGACAGCGGCCAGGGTCATTTTCAACAAAATCAACATCTTCATCCATTGGTGCAGTAAAGGGGTGATGGACTGCTGCCCATCGTTTCTCTTCATTATCCCATTCAAGCAGAGGGAAATCAGTAATCCAGACAAAGACAAATTCATCCTTGTTTAACAGCCCGGTATTTTTCGCAATCAGGTTACGCAGTTTACCGAGAGAGTCATTTACAATTTTCGGACTGTCTGCAACAAAGAGGAGCAGATCCCCCTCTTCAGCAGCAAAAGCCTGGTTCATTAACGCTATCTCTTCAGATGTAAAGAACTTTGCAATAGGCGAGCGCCACTCTCCATTTTCGATCTTTACATAAGCAAGCCCTTGTGCTCCGTAAATCTTGACAAAATCGGTCAGGTCATCAATCTCTTTTCTGGAAAAAGTGGCGCATTTTTTGGCATTAATACCTTTAATGATCCCACCGTTTGAAGCGACATCAGCAAATACCTTGAAACCGGAATTCCTCACTATTTCAGTTAGTTCAACCAGTTCAAGCCCAAACCGAAGATCTGGGTTATCAACGCCAAAACGGCGGATTGCTTCCTGATAGGTCATCCTCTGAATTGGAAGCTTGACTTCAATATTTTTAGCATCCATGAAGATGGTGGCAATGAGCCCCTCCATCATCCTTATAATGTCATCCCGGTCAATAAAAGACATTTCACAGTCGATCTGGGTAAATTCAGGTTGGCGATCTGCGCGCAAATCTTCATCACGAAAACATCGGACTACCTGGAAATAACGGTCATATCCTGAAATCATCAGAATCTGCTTGAAAATTTGCGGCGACTGCGGAAGCGCGTAGAACTGGCCGCGATTTATCCGTGAAGGGACAAGAAAATCCCGTGCGCCTTCCGGAGTCGATTTGGTCAGAAACGGAGTCTCGATCTCCAGAAAACCGTTGCCACTCAAATAGCGTCTTGTAGTCTGGGCTACTTTTGAACGCAGAATTATATTTTCCTGTAACTGTGGACGGCGCAAGTCAAGGTATCGATACTGAAGGCGAATATTTTCAGCGACATCAACGTATTCATCAAGGGTAAAGGGGAGTGTTTTCGAAGGGTTCAAAACCTTGCATTCATGAACGAGTATCTCAACCTCTCCGGTTTTGAGGTTCTGGTTAACAGTCCCTTCAGGACGTGGAATAACCTTCCCCTTTATAGCAACTACGAACTCGCTTCTGATCGTCTCGGCTTTTGTATGAGTTATACTGTTAACTGCCGGATCGAACACAATCTGCGCCAAACCTTCACGATCACGCAAATCGACAAAAATGAGCCCGCCATGATCGCGACGCCGATGAGCCCACCCCATCAAAACCACATCAGACCCTATGTCTTTAGAAGCAAGATCTCCGCAATAATGGGTTCGTTTCCAGTCCCCCAGAAATTCAATCATGATAAAACCTCCTGATACGGTAGTTAAATATGCAAAAAGAGCTTTTGACTATAGCTGAAAGAAGCCTATGGTTCAAGGAATAAGACACAGCAGTTGCATATTGAACAAAGCTGATACAGATCGTCATCAATTGCCCAGATTCACACCCGGCACCAGGATCGGGGTATAGCTGTCAGTCGTTGTTCCGTTACCAAGCTGACCGCAATTATTTACTCCCCACGAGTATATAGAGCCATCACTCTTAAGCGCCAGAGAGTGGCCGTCTCCTGCTGCAATTGAAACTATCCCGCCAAGTCCTGGCACCAATATCGGACTGTAACGGTCAGTGGTCGTGCCATCGCCAATCTGTCCTGTCCAGTTGCCCCCCCAGGCAGATAATGCGCCATCACTTTTACGTGCCAGAACATGCCCGGTTCCGACTGCGCACGATGAAAATCCTGACAAGCCGGGCACAGCTGCCGGAGCAGTCTGCTGGAAAGAGATACCGCCATCCCCCAGCTGCCCTCCGCCGTTATCTCCCCAGGTCAGTACACTGCCATCCTGCTTGACAGCTGCACTAACCCACCCCCCTGCTGAAATACTTGCAACTCCTGACACGCCCGGAAGCAGCACGGGGTTTAATCTGTCATCAGTCGTTCCGTCCCCCAGTTGCCCCATAACGTTGCCTCCCCAGGCCACTGCCGTTCCATCCTGCTTGAGTGCTATAGTGTGAATGTTCCCGGTTGCTACTACAGCAACCCCGGACAGTCCGGGCACCAGCTGCGGAGTCAACTGGTCATCAACAGAATCAATCCCGAGCTGTCCATACCCGTTCCACCCCCATGAATAGACCGTTCCATCCTGCTTTAATGCAACCGTGTGATAGTATCCGGCTGCTGCTGCGACAATTCCGGTCAATCCGGGAACAGGCAGCGGAACTGACCGGTTAATTGTCGTGCCGTCACCCAGCTGGCCAAAATCATTGTTTCCCCACGAAAGCAGCGTGCCATCACTCTTCAGAGCCAAAGCGTGGTATGGCCCGGTCGCAAGCGATACCACACCGGACAATCCGGGTATGGATAGAGGGGTGTAATGGTAAACTGTTGAGCCATCTCCGAGCTGACCATTGAAGTTGTTCCCCCAGTTCACAACAGTGCCGGTGCTCTTCAGGGCTGTTGAATAAAAACTGTTGGCTCCTGAGGAAACCGCTGGAGTGACGGTGATAATCAGTATGTTCAGTATATTGGAATAAGCAGAACTCCCACCCGAATGAGTTGCCCTTACCCTGAAGTCGTAAGCAGTATTTGCTGTCATCCCTGTGCTTGTGTACGAAACAGCATTTACCCCCAGAACCGCCACCCTTATCCAGTCACCTGCCGGGCTGACTCTTCGCTCCACCTGATAGCTTGTCTCGGTGGTGGCATTATCGATCCATGAAAGCGATACCGTGGTAGCAGTGCTGCCGGTTGCAACAAGGTTGGTCGGTGCGAGCGGCAGCTGTCGTGGAGTCGCTGTTGCGGTATTGGACCAGGCCGAGTCAGGGCTTGCCGCAAAAGTCGCTTTGACACGGTAGAAGTAGGTAAAGTTCGGTGGCGCTGTATTGTCCACAAATGGGCTGGCCAGAATTGGAGTGACATTACCAAAAGTCACTACGCTTGATGTGAATGTGCTGTTTCTCCCTCTCTCGATAATAAAGCCGGTTTCAGTAGTTGAGTTATCCGTCCATCTGAGTGTCACTGTCGGCTGAGCCGTATTGGCTAAAGAGGCAGTTCCGGTAAGGGCGGATGGCGCTCCCTCTACTGTCTGATTAACAGGTGTCACCTGGTTGGATGCTGCTGAAGCCGTGCCTGTCCCAATGGCGTTTGTTGCCGTTACAGTGAATGTATAGTTGGTGCCATTATTGAGCCCGATTACTGTGAGCGGGCTGGCTAATCCGGTGACGAACAGGCCGCCAGGGCTCGCAGTCGCTCTGTAGGAGGTTATGGGGCTGCCACCATCACTGGCAGGCGCTGTAAATGTTACAGTCGCTGAAGCGTTGCCTGCGCTTGCAATCACGTTTGTCGGAGCAGCTGGCACTGTTGCCGGTGTGACAGAGCGGCTCATTTGTGAAGCAGGTTCATAATTGGTGTTGCCTGCCTGGTTGTACCGGATTGTGCAGGCAGTTGTACTGCTCGTCATTGCTATTATTTGCGGACTTGCTCCGCTGCCGCTGCAACCACCGGAGGTAGTTATCGCCACTGCACCTCCGGGAGCCGTGGCAGAAGCGGTGAAGGTTGTACCGTTCGGCTGGATTGTGCCAGCTGCCGGGAGGATGCTGGTGATTGATTGCGGTGCCTTTGTTATGGTCAGGGTAGCACTGCTGTAGGTTACGGTGTAGTTACCCGGAGCGGAGACGGCTACTGTCCCCTGATTGATTGAGTAAGAACCGACATTCTCTCCTGCTGCGCGGCTGAGAACGCCGGAGAGGGTGTCAGGTGCGACCAGGCCGCTGTAAGTGTAGGTAAGCGCCGGATCAGCTGCGCCGTAAGTTTTGCTCTGTACCGTGGCAGTAATGGTCAGGTTCGCTTTAGCAATGGTAATAGTCTGTGTTGCCTGGGGTGCTGCGCTGTAGTTACTGTTGCCCGGCTGATTGGCAGCGATGGTGCAGATGCCTGACGCTGTAGGTGTCACTGTTGAGCCGCTGACCATGCAAACGCCTGGAGTCAAGGAAGAGAAGTTGACCGCCAGACCAGAGGTGGCGCTGGCAGTAACGCTGCCGCTGGCACCGCCATAGGTCAAGGCTGGCGCTGCGCCGAAGTTGATGCTCTGGCTGGCTGCGCTGACAGTGATCGTTACCGTGGTTGGTGCCGGGGTGGTGTAGTTGGCGCTGTCAGTCGGGGCAAACGATACTGACAGCATATGGCCGGTGCCAGCCTCCAGTAAAGTGCCAACTGGCGGTGTGTAGGTGAATGTTCCGGCTACTCCCCCGGAGCTGGCGCTCAGCTGTGTGCCGCTCAAGGAGGTGCCGTAGGTGATGGCTGCTGGGGTTGCCCAGGTTATGACAGGGGTAGCCTTGGTTATGGTCAACAGACCGGGCAGGTAGTTGAAGTTGTAGTTGGTGGACGACAGGTTGCCGACTACAGGCAATATCTGATAGTCACCTGCCGGGCTGCTGATGGTAGCAGTGCTGCTCAGCGTTGGAGCACCTGATATTACAGTTTGGTCTTCACCGTTGACAAAGCCGCTGTAGCTTGCGGTGAAAAGCGGATCTGGCGAGTTGTAACTGCGACTGACATTATTGGCTGTTATGGTAATGGTTGCCTTGTCAACAGTCAGGGTCTTTAGTGCGGTTGCCGCAGCATAATTGGCATTACCGGACTGACTGGCGGTAATGATGCTGCTCCCTGCACCTCTGATAGTGACGGTCGTCCCTTCTACAGTCGCTACTGCCGGGTTACTGCTACTGAAGGTGATCAGATTCCCGGAAGCGCCGCCACTGGCGTTCAGATCAAAGTTCGCGTCGCCATAGGTTCTGCTTGCCAGCGGCTCAAATGATATGGTCTGGCTGGCGATTTCGACCGCCAGGACACCTGGCGCTGCGATGAAGGAGTAGTTTGCTGCTGTCAGACTACTTATGTCGGCAGTTATGGCATAGCTGCCCGGAGGGCTTGTACTTGTTGCAGTTGTTGACAGAAGCGGAGTGCCGCTGATGACGCTCTGCTCTTCACCATTGACAAATCCGCTGTATGTGAAGCTGAAAGCAGGGTCAGAGGTGTTGTAGGGGCGTTGAACGCTACCTGCGGTTATTGTGAGCTGCGCCTTGTCGATGGTTACGGTCTGCTGGGCAGTTGCTGATGCATATTCACCCTCTGTCCCTGCCTGGCTGGCAGTTATTGTGGCGCTGCCTGCGCCAACTATCCTGCCTTTGGCTCCATTGATGATAACTACGTCCGGATTACTGCTGCTGAAAGTGATCGGATTGTTGGAAGCACCGCCTGTTGCGATAAGGTCAAACTCGGCTGCGCCGTAGGTTTTACCTGCAAGTGGGCTGAAGTTGATACTCTGACTGGAAAGTCCGATAGCCAGCGTTCCGGGCGCTGATACAAAGCTGTAGTTGGCTGCGGTTAGCCCGGTCAGATCTACGGTTATGGGGTAACTCCCTGCCGGACTGCTACTGAGCGCACTGGTGGTGAAACCTGGAGTGCCGTTGATGACGCTGAGGCTCTCTCCTTTGACAAAGCCGGTAAAGGTGGCAGTGAAGGTCGGTTCCGGCTCGCCATAGCTTCGGCTCTTGTTGTCAGCAGTGACTTGGAGCGGCGCCTTGTTCACTGTTACAAGTTGCTGTGCTGTAGCGGAGAGATGGTTGGCATCTCCAGCCTGGCTGACGGTGATGATAGCGCTCCCTGCGGAGATAATCTGCACCAGACCTGTTTCTGTGGCAGTGGCGACTGCCAGGGTGTCGCTCTGGTAAGTAAGAGCCAGACCGCTATTGATGGTTGCCCCGGCTCCAAAGTCGGCATCACCGTAGGTTTTGGTCGCTGTGCCTGCCAGCGTGATAGTCTGGCTGGCCTTATTGATGATTAAGGTGCCACTGGCTGTTCCTTGATAATTGCCGTCGTTTATGGTGGCAACAACTGCATAGCTACCGGCATTGGTCGGCACTGTACCGGAATCGGCGTAAGTTATAGTGACCGGCAGATCAGCCGGAGTGGTCGTGACGGTTATTGGCCTGGCTGTGCCATCATAGGTGGTGACAAGGTCAGCCAATGTTATGGTTGCTGTTCCTTTGGAGATATCAAGGCTACCATTTACAAAGTTAAAGTTATAGTTGGCGGCTGTCAGTGTGCCTGCGGTGACTGTTATCGGATAGCTGCCGACAGCACTGGTTATAGTGGCGGTGGTGGCCAGATCCGGAGAGCCGCTGAGTACGCTGCTGGTTTCGCCGTTGACATAGCCGCTTGAGGTGAAGGTCAAGGCCGGGTTGGCTGCGCCGTATGTTTTGCTGAGGTTGGACGCGCTTATGGTGAGAGTTTTGAGAGCAACCGTGATTGTAGTCGGACTACTGGTCGCAGCGTTGAAATTACTGTCAGCTGCCTTGCTTGCTGTAATGGAGCAACTTCCGCTGCCGCTTGTAATGGCAACTGCGCCTGTTGCTGCGTTGACGGTGCAGGCGGTTGAAACACCATGCCTGAAACTGACCTCTCCGCTGCCACTGCCGCCGGAGGTGGCAGCGATGATTCCGCTCTCTCCGTAGGTGGCGCTGGTCGGCATACCGGTTAGGATTATTGCACTCTGGTCTGCCTTCGCTGCTAAGTCAACCGTTGCCGTCTGGCTATCGACCAGAACAACCTCCTGTTCGGCAACCGGATTTATCCCTCTGTTTTCTGTCAGAGCATCGACATGCCAGCTCCCTGCATATGCGCCGATACGGTATGTCCCGTCAGCTGCGGTTGAGACGCTGACTGTAATCGAAGAATCAGTATTTCTCAGCTTTACCACTACGCCGGACAGAAGCTGGTTGGCAGAGTCCTTGACCACCCCCTGAACCCAGGCTGTTATCGGGTAAACAGTCAGATCGTTGTTATTTGGCGAACCAGTTGCGGTGGAGAGATCGTAACGGACAGTTCCCAGATAGC
>JANNRW010000308.1:0-1876 GCA_031401815.1 Geobacteraceae bacterium
TATTTCCTGTAATGCCTCAATATCCAATTTGAGGTTCCGCCAGCGCAACGCCAGACTGGCCAGATAGACTCCCATAATTGAAAAGATAACCGCACCTGAGTTTATCATTTACCCCAAAAAACAACATATTTGAGTGTAAAAACTAAAGTTTCGGGACACTAGCCCGAGTTAGGGGATGGGCTACAATTAAAATATATGGCGTTCATCCGGAGGGTAAAGACGACAAGCGGAGCGACCGCTGTTCAGATCGCTTATAAACAAAAAGGCAAGATCGTTAAGATCATCCACATTGGAAGCGCACATACTGAAGCGGAACTGAAGATATTACTTGCTTTAGCACGCAAGCAGTTACATGCGAACCAGCTGACGTTATTTCCACAAGCACAACCATCCTTGCGGGTGGGAATCAAACGATCTTTTTCCGAAATGTTATGGAATATTCTGCGCGAACAATACGACAAGGTGGGATTTACCAGGCTGAATGACGAGACATTTGAGGCCCTATGTATCGCCAGGATCGTGGAACCCACCTCCAAGCTGGACAGTTTGAGAGTTCTGGCAGATTTGGGAGTGGGTCCTATAGACCAAAACAAGCTTTACCGGAGTTTAGCCAAGGCTACGGATCAGGATTACCGTAAGACCATCAGCCAAGCCTGTTTTGAGCACATTAGGGGCCATGGCCTTACTCTCCTCCTCTATGATGTCACTACCTTGTATTTCGAGGTTCAAGAAGAAGATGACTATCGGAAGCCAGGGATGAGCAAGGAACGCCGACTGGAGCCACAGATCATCATCGGGCTTTTGGTTGATCGAAATGGCTTTCCGTTGGGATTGCATAGCTTTGAGGGCAATAAAGCAGAAACCAAGACTATTCTGCCCGTCATCAAGGTCTTTCAGGCACAGCATGAATTAACCAAAGTAACCATTGTGGCCGATGCAGCCATGCTCAGCTCTACCAACTTGGCTGCGCTCACAGAAGCTGGTTATACCTACATTGTGGGTTCCCGGCTACACAAGGTACCCTACGACATCGCTGAGTACCAAAAGACGGGAGAAATGAACGACCAGCAGATCGTGGTCAGTCACCAGGAAGGTTACCGGGTCATCTATCAGTACCGCGCCAAACGTGCGGCGTTGGATCTCCGCAACATTGAAAAGCAAATCGCCAAGGCAAAGAAAGCTCTCGGTGGGCAGATCCCGGCCAATAGAATGAAGTTTTTGAGTATACAAGCTAAGAGCAAAAAACTCAATCAGAAACTAATCGATAAGGCCAGAGCCCTTGCCGGTATCAAAGGGTATGTCACCAATCTGGATATCCCGGATGAAGAGGTGATTGCCTACTATCACCAGCTTTTCCAAGTGGAAGCGACTTTCCGGATGGCAAAATCCGACTTGAGAGCCAGACCAATCTTTCATCGCAAACGGGATGCGATTGAAGCTCACCTTACGATTGTTTTTGCGGCCCTGGCGATCAGTAGAATGATTGAATACCAGACCAGAATCAGCATCAAACAGTTCGTGAAGCTCCTCCGTCCGATCCGGTCGGGCATTGTGACTATTAATGGGAATGAGATATTAGCTGAGCCAGAGATCCCTGCAGCGATTGAATCTGTGTTAAATCGCCTGTCTACGGGACACTAGGATGATAAACTCAGGTGTTATAAAGGAAAGTGAATAACCATGAAAGATACCCTGCGTCAAATTGCCGTTATTTTCATGATCCTTGTCACACTTATTGTGAACGGGTTGGCAAATGCCCTGCCCCTCAATGGGTTGAACACCGGACAGATTTCCGACCGGTTTCACGTGTATTTTGTCCCGGCGGGTTATGTGTTTTCCATCTGGGGAGTGATTTATCTGGGGCTGATCGCGTTTG
>JANNRW010000309.1:0-13094 GCA_031401815.1 Geobacteraceae bacterium
CAGCAACAGGCAGTTTGCCATAAGTAGTCATGACAATGTTGAGCCAGTAAAAAATGCCGATATAGGCGATTAATCCGGTAATAAAGGCCAGTTTGAAGGAGTCAGTAAAAGTCTTGTCCCTTACTGCAAAAAGGAGCGGTACCAGAGCAAACCAGGCAAAAAGTGAAAATCCCGGTTCAGGAAAGGATAGCGCCAACAAGATCCCTGAGGCAGCGGCCATGAGACGGTCGTTCGTAAATTTTACCGGGAAATTTCCTGAGAGCATCAATTCGACTCTGCAACAGGTAAGTCTGCCTGGAGGCTAACTGCGCGGATCTTGCCAATTCTTCTCTCTCCAACAGAAATTACTGCCAGTTGAAGTCCGGCATATTCAATCTCTTCTCCGGCACGGGGAATTCTACCCAAAAGATGGAATATCAGACCACCTACAGTATCAAATTTATCCCTCTCAACGTGAATGTTGAAATACTCTTCAAACTCTTCAATCGGGAGCCTGGCATCAATTATAGTTGAGCCATCTGCCTGCCTCAGCAGAAGTTCATCTTCAGTATCGTGCTCATCCTGAATGTCGCCGACAATCTGCTCTAGCAGATCCTCAAAAGTTATCAAACCTGAAGTTCCACCGTACTCATCAATAACAATAGCAATATGAACCCGTCTTTTTCTGAATTCCTGCAGAAGCTCCTCAAGATTTTTTGTTTCAGGGATGTAAAACGGGAGCCTGGCGATCTTTCTGATGTCAATGGAGGCAGGATCAACCCCCCAGTATGGCAGGAGGTCTTTTGCGTAGAGTATACCGACAATATTGTCAATTGTGCCTTCATAAACAGGAATACGTGAATGGCCACAGTGAATGATAGTAGATAGAAGATCTTTTGCCGAGGTCTCAACTTCAACAGAGGCTATATCGGTACGAGGAACCATGACCTCACGCACGACTGTCTCTCCCAGTGAGAAGATTGCTCTGATCATTTCACCTTCATCTTCGTTAAGAAGCCCTTCTTCTTCGCTTGCCTCCATGAAATTATGCAGCTTTTCCTCGGTTACCCTGCTGCGAACGGAAAAAAACCTGCCAATTGACTCCATGAGTGATATTTTCTTTGATACTACATCATCCATCTATTGATCCTCTGAACCATATGCCTGTGTCTGGCAGACCCTAAACAAACCCTTCCAGTTTCAGCAGAGTGAAGATCTCCTGCTCCTTCTCTTCCATCCGTTTAGCTTCTGCAAGGCCACTCCGCTCATGATCGAATCCTGTAAGGTGGAGTATCCCGTGAAGGAGCAGAAAAATCAATCGCTCCAGGAAAGGGATCCCCCCTTCATCCGCCTCTCTGGCAGCAGTATCAGCAGAGACAACAACATCGCCAAGAAGAAGAGGATTCAGGAGACAGAACTCCCCCTCCTGCATTGGAAACGAAATGACATTGGTAGGTCGATCCTTGCCGAGGTAATCGCGGTTCAGACGTCTTATTGTACGGTCTCCCACAATACTGATGGAGATTTCACAAGAGCGACATTCCAAGACGCTTAAGATCCTCTCCACGACAATTTTCAGCTCTTTTAGCTCTATTTTCCGACGTTTTTGGCGGTTCGCTATGGTAATGATCACTCTGCTTTTTGCCTCCGGGCAATTTTTCCTTGTATGCAGTCTGCGGATAGTCAATGCGATGATGGTAGATACCGGAGAGTATCTGATTGAAGCTCCATGCAATCTCGTGAAGATTCTTGAGCGTCAGCTCACATTCGTCAAGTTGACCATCGGTAAAAATATTATTGACGATTTTCTGCACCAGACCCTGAATCCTTGCAGGGGTAGGGTTGTTCAAGGTTCGTGATGCAGCCTCCACGCAGTCGGCAAGGAGTACAATCCCTGCTTCTCTTGTCTGCGGCTTTGGGCCTGGATAACGGAATTCATGTTCATCAATAAACTGGTCAGGAGGGGATTGCTCTTTGGCCTTTTGATAGAAGTACTTGATCAGGGCAGTTCCGTGAGATTGGCGAATAATGTCAATTACAGGTTTTCCGAGATGATGCACTCTTGCCAGTTCGGCACCCTCCTTTACATGAGATATAAGTATGAGTGCGCTCATGCTCGGAGCAAGTTTGTCATGCCTGTTTTCGCAGCCACACTGGTTTTCTATGAAGTATTGAGCCTTGCCTGTCTTGCCAATGTCATGATAGTAGGCGGCTACTCTGGCAAGCAGCGGGTTTGCGTTTATTGCCTCGGCAGCAGTCTCTGCGAGATTTCCAACAATGACGCTGTGATGATATGTTCCGGGAGCTCTGACCATAAGATCTTTAAGCAGGGGAGAGTTCAGATTTGTCAATTCGAGAAGTTTTATATCGGTTGTGTAATCAAAAATAGTCTCTATCAGTGGGATTCCGCCTGACACAAGCACAGCTGTAATAATGCCGCTGGCGAGGGCAAACAGACCGGCGTAAATTGTCTGCATTGAAAGAATTGTTCCGTTGAAAAGAAGAAAAGAGAGTGCCAGAGCAAGATTTACAACACTCACCTTTATTCCGGCAGTAAAAATAATGCTTCGGTTTTCACAGTGACGCACACCATGTGCTCCGATAATACTGCCGAGCATGGAGTATATGACTACAGGGAGGCTATTGTAAATCAGCCCTCCCAGGGGGGCACATATTGCCGCATAAACAAGTGCAACCTCGGAATTTATGAATATGCGAACCATTATGGCAGTTGCTGCAAATGGGAAGAGGAATATATAATCATCCGTAGCAATTGATGGAAATGCTCCTCCAAGTGTTGCTGAAATGGAGTTAAGGGTTTTAAGCATGAGAAAGTGTCCGCAAGTAAGGAGCGCCAACAGCACAATATCCTTTTTTGAAGGCTTGAATTTACGGATATTTTTTACAGCGAAACGGTAGGGGAAATAAAGAATGACCATTATCAGACCCAGAACACCTGCACCTGCACTGATCCTGTATGAAATGGTCGTTGCAGATGACAGCCCTGTCAACTTCATCTCCTGATCAGGTGTAACCCTGTCGCCGTTTCGCAGAATTATCTCGCCGCGTTTTATCTGAATCAGCACCGGACTAAGTGACTCTTTTGCCTCTGTTCTATTCTGCTCGCTCCTGTCCCGGTTGTAGATCATGTTCGAGCGAAGCATTCTCGAAATAATCCGGGCAATAATATCGGCATCACGTGAACTATCAAATCCAGGGAGGCGCGATTTTTCAAAGATCTCTCTGGCCTTGTCCAGCTCAAGAGGCTCAACTGACATAAGGTCGTTTCGAAGCTCATCCTTGTCGGTTGCTGCCAGAGAAATTCCATGCAGTCGATCAGAAAGATATGAACTGATATCGGCTACTACTACATTTTTGTAAACCTTTGTCAGCCTGCGTTCAACTTCAGAGAGCAGTCTGTTTTCGTCCTTTATTTGAATCAAGGAGCTATAGTCGGAATTGGAAATATCAACATCCAGCAAGTCGGTAAGAGACTTTTTCAGGGATTCCCTGTCAGGCAGGCTGGGGCTCTCCTTTGATGCTTCAAGCATGACAATCCCCTTGCGAAGAGATTGCAATAGCCTGTCAACAACAAGGGTGTCAAAATCATAAGCAACTGGAGTTGAGGCCAGAACTTCCGCCAGTTTTTTCTCAGTAAGCTTGCGATCTTCGATCAGATAATCACGAATGGCTCGTACATCGGAAATAGCGATGTCACCTGCTTTGTATTTTGTTGACAAGCTGTTCTGATCGGGTGTGATGAGGAGGGTAAGTGTGAGAGAGGTTATCAGAAGAAGAATGAATCGATCGCGTTTTTCTGTCTTAGCTACGGAGAATCGGCGCGAGCAGGCATCCTGAAAGCGGTGCCAAAATACCGGGATTGAAGCAGTCACCCGGCCTTCTTTTTCTTCGCCTGATAAAGGCATTAATTCGCTTTGCTCAACAAATGGAATAGAAGATTATCAAGAAGTTGAACTATAAGCCCATGGAGAGTTGAATGTCAACTGTCCAGTTGAAACAGGACACCTCTGAGCCGGGATTCTTGCCCGGATTCAGAGAGTCGTTTCCAGTTTCAGAACAGGGAGATGGCAATGATCCGCCTTAACCTGCCTACAGACCAGACTAGCGTAGACGCATACAGTCCGGTTTTCACCGGAGCACCCACGGCTGACCCCTTATTTGGGGAAACCTGTTGCGTGGCTCTTTTTCGCGTGCTATTAATATATGATTTTATTCACTCTGGAGAGCTGATGGCACAGGAAAAATATCTACCTTTCATAGAGCATCTTGTCGAGCTCCGTAAACGGCTTATCATTATTGTTATAGCGGTTGTAGTCGGTATGGGATTTGCCTGGAACTACTCTAATGACCTTCTTTCTTTTATCGAAAAGCCGATTACCGGGAAAACCTATCTGACTGAAATCAAGAAGTCAGTTTATGCAGAGGTTAAGCAACGCTTCCCCTCCATTTACAAACGATACCAGCTTGACAAGGAGATGACTACAACAGTCAAGGATCGCCGTCTCAATTACAGCGCTCCTCTGGAACCTTTTTTTGTGCAGTGCAAGATATCGGTGATTGCGGGCTTTATTCTTGTTCTGCCGATCATTTTTCATCAGTTATGGCTTTTTATCGCTCCAGGGCTGACGTTCAGGGAGAAACGTCTGGTAGTCCCTTTTGTCACTGCCAGCACCTTTACTTTCTGTGTTGGTGCGCTTTTTTTCCTCTTCATAATCTGGCCTGTCATTATCAACTTTTCTCTCTCATATGAAATGGAGGGGCTTCAGAGCTGGTTTAATCTCACTGCTTATGTCAATTTCTGTCTTCGTCTCATCCTGATATTCGGACTTATTTTTGAACTGCCTGTCATAGCTCTGCTTCTTTCAAGAATGGGACTTGTAACTTACGAATTCCTTGCCAGAAACAGAAAGTATGCCCTGCTGGCCAGTTCAATCATTGCTGCATTTCACGCAGACCTGATAACCATGTTTGTAGTGATGATTCCGCTTTACCTCATGTATGAAGTAAGTATCTGGGTTGTCCGCTTCTTTGGTAAAAAACAGGATCCGTCAAAGATTTCTCCGGAGCCCGTGGGTGAAACAGCATGATCACTTTTCGGTCTCTTGATGAAATAACCTCACCCTTAATGAATCCGGTTGTCACAATCGGTAATTTTGACGGTGTTCATCTTGGGCACAGGGAGATCTTCAGACGGCTTAAGGAGAGTGCACGAAGGCTAAATGGTGTTTCAGTTGTAATTACTTTTAATCCCCATCCATTAAGAGTCATCCCTTCCACTAAGCCGGTTACGCTTATAAATACGCTTGACGAAAAGGTCACATTGATAGAGGCGTCTGGCCTTGATTATCTCCTTATAATCCCTTTTGATCAGGTATTTGCCTCAAGTTCTGCCTCTGAATTTGTTGAAAGGATACTTGTCAATACCATAGGGGTCAAAAATATTCTGATCGGCTATGATTATGCATTTGGCAAAGGGAGGGGAGGGGGTGTCGAGCTTCTGCGCACGCTTGGAGAGAGATTCTCTTTTTCGGTAGATCTTCTCGCTCCGATTTCTGTCAATGGTACCATCTATAGCAGTTCCCTCATAAGGAGCATGATCAGGGAGGGGAGAGTTGCCGAAGCAGTTCTCTTTCTCGGGCGTCACTTTTCTATTGAAGGTGAGGTGGTTCATGGTTCTCATCGTGGAAAGACCCTCGGTTTTCCGACAGCCAACATAATTACCGACAAGGAGTTGATACCGGCTGATGGCGTTTATGCAGTGAAAGTCAGAATTGGTGATGAGCTTTACGACGGGGCGTGCAATATTGGCGATAATCCAACTTTTTCAGGTGAGAAGCAGTCTATAGAGGTTTTTGTTTTTGATTTCTCAGGAGAGCTCTACGGTCAGAATATCAGACTCTATTTTATTGAGCGGTTAAGGGAAGAGCGCCAATTTGCTTCGACTCAGGAGCTGATCGATGCAATTTCTGCTGATGTGGCGAGATGTCGCGCTATTTTGTCTGTTACCCCCCTGGTTGTCTACCGGGACTACCTGGAGGGGATATGACAACTACAGGGAGAGTTGAGAAAAAACTTCTTGCCGGTATAGGGATAAGTCTTTTTTTCCTCTTTCTGCTTTTTCGCAAAATTGACTTTTATCAGCTTGCTCAATCTTTCCGGCAACTGGATTACTTTTATCTTGCTGCTGCAATATTTATAACCCTTGTCAGTTACTCCCTGCGATCTGTACGCTGGTATTATCTTCTTCTCCCACAGAAAAAGACGACCCTTCGCAACCTTCTGGCAGCGACAATAATCTGCTATATGGCCAATAATCTGTTGCCGGCAAGACTTGGTGAATTCATCAGGGCATTTGTCCTTGCAGAGAAGGAGAAGCTTGATGTCAGTCCAGTATTTGCATCTCTGGTTATTGATCGTCTTTTCGACGGTTTTTCCGTACTGATAATTCTTGTTGTCACATTCTTTACGGTTCAACTCCCTCCAGGGATGGAAAAAGTTCAGCAGGGGCTGATAACGGGCGGCTATGTTACCCTGTCGCTGTATATTGTTGTAATTGCTTTTCTTGTTACCCTGAAAAGGGCAACATCCAGAACTATCCATGTAGTATCTTTACTGCTCAGCCCTTTCCCCAAAGTAATGTCAGATAAAATCATCCCTCTTCTGGGGTCATTCATATCCGGTATCAAGCTCACCTCCAAGCCAAAAGAGTTACTGCTGATTCTTGTCTCCTGTTTTCTTATCTGGGGGACAGCGGCCTGGCCGATTGATCTGCTGTTAAAGGCATTCAATATCCATCTTCCATTCACTGCCGCTCTTTTTATTCTGGTATTTCTGGTGTTTGCTGTCATGGTTCCCTCCTCGCCCGGCTATATCGGTACTTATCATGCTGCATGTGTTTATGGCCTGATGGCATTCAGCATCCCCAAGGAGCAGGCGTTGAGTGTTGCTCTCGTAGTGCATGCTGTCGGATTTTTTCCAGTTATTCTGTTCGGGTTTTTCTTCCTCTGGAGGGATAAACTCTCGTTTAAGACTCTAAGTACATGCACGCAACAGGTCAATGGATGAGATGGTATCCGACGCCAAGTTATCTTCTTAAACGAAGAGTTATTATTGATGCGCTTCGTCAGACACCGGCAAGGAGCTTTCTGGAAGTTGGTTGCGGTGCTGGCGACCTGCTCCATTCTCTTGCTCGGCTTGGCTACAGAGGAATCGGAATTGATATCTCTCCGGATGCTGTTGAGGCAGCTCGAGAATTACATCTTGGCGAAAATGTTAAAGTCATGAGGATAGATGTTGCCGAGCTTCAGGAGAAGTTTGATGCGGTTATAGCTTCAGAGGTTATTGAGCATATTGAGGATGATGTTGCTTTTTTATCACTTCTAAAGGAGCGAATTACAGATAATGGCTGGCTGCTGCTTACGGTTCCGGCGCATCAGAAAAAATGGGGGTCTAATGATGATTTCTGTGGTCATTTGCGACGTTACGGGCGTGATGAGTTGACTGAGAAGCTTGTGTTGACCGGCTTCAGTAATATCCAGGTCTGGTCATATGGAGTACCCATTTATAATCTTATGAAACCTCTTTATGACAGGGCGATCAGTGCAAGAATTGAAAAGAGTTCGTTTCAGGGCGAACGTACCAGAAAGAGCGGTGGAATGTGGATGTTGACCCGCTTGTCAGGTCTGTTTTCTCTTCTTTTCAATGACATTACCATGTACCCTTTTTATCTGTTTCAACGTCTTTTTTTCACTTCAAATATTGGGAACGGTTTTTTTGCAATTGCCAAAAAAATATGAATAATCGATGATTCTAATTCATCTTCATTTACATTCAGGAGCCATTTGCACATGTCCTTCATGAAGCGTATAGAGCCTTTTGCTATGCTCTCCTTTCTTCTTCCTCTGATAATCTATCTGATGACCCTTGCTCCATCAGTCACTTTTTTTGACAGTGGTGAATTTATCACTGCCATCTCCAGCCTGGGATCTTCTCATTCACCCGGTTATCCACTCTTTATCAGCTATGCCAAGCCTTTCACCTGGATCCCTTTTGCCAGTGTTGCTTTCAGGGTTAATTTCGCAACTGCTGTTTCCGGATCCCTTGCATGTTACGGCGCATATCTCCTGACCACCACTATTCTTGTCAGGGAGGTGCCGACAAACTCTGCTTCTCTGAATAATCTGCTTATCAAGGGTGTTGGGCTTGCAGCTGCATTGACCTTTGCTTTTTCTCCCAGGCTCTGGCTACAGTCAAATCATGACAAGCCATACCCGTTAGTAGCTTTTATCGTGGCCATAATCCTTTATCTTATTTTTCGCTGGCGCGACTCATACAGAAACGAGGCAGAAAGGCCGTCATATATCTTTATGGCTTCTTTCCTGTGCGGTCTTGCCTCTGGGGCACATCAGACCATAATTTTGATGATTCCGGCATTTGCCTATCTCATCTTGTCTGTGAACTGGAAAATAATATTCAGAGTCAGGGATTTTATTATTGCCTTCATATTCGGATTGCTGGGCTTTGCGATCCATCTTCACCTACCGGTGCGCGCGACAAAATTCCCACTACTAAACTGGGGAAATCCAAGTACTATAGATCAGTTCCTTTGGCACTTTCTCCGGAAAGGTTACCCAAGTGAAAAGATTGAGCGGGGATGGGGTTTGTTGTGGGATCAGATGAACGCCTTCAGCATCCCTTACGAATTTACCCAAGCCGGTTTTGTTATAATGGCCATCGGGATGTTTATCTGTTTTCTTAAAAAACGTGATTATGTAGTTGCCTATCTTATTTCATTGATCTGTTTTCTCTTGGTGATCGTCGGTTATTTTAATGCGCCCTTTGAGCTTATTTTCCTTACAGAAGAGTTTTTCACTCCGCTTTATCTCTACTCATCCGTTTTTGTCGGCATGGGGCTCTTTTATATACTGAAAAAACTTGCAGCCCAACTGGCACCAGGCAGACTCGACACTATGCCAATTAAAGCGCTTATAGCTTTTTTCCTTCTTGCTCTCCCAACAACGGTCTGTTCTCTCAACTATATAAAAAACGATCAGCATAATAATTATGTTGCATATGATTACGCCTTAAATGTCCTTCGCTCGGCACCACAAGGGGCTGTGCTCTACACCTGGGGAGACAGCGGCGCTTTTCCGCTCTGGTACATTCAGGGGGTGGAGAAGATGAGAGAGGATCTGGATCTCCTGCACACACCGCATCTGGTTTTTGACTGGTATCTGGATGCTTTCCCGCATCTTTTCAAAAACAGCTATCTAAGGCGAATCCCCCTGGAATCACAGTCACCTGAAAATGTCCTTTTACTCGCTCTTGCCGAGCAGTACCATTTAAGGCCGATATTGATAGACTATTCAACTAGGTTTTCAGTCCCGTTTGGTGGCTATAAATTTATTCAGCGTGGAGTCACATATCAGATGCTGGCTGAAACATCGAAGATGAAGATAACTCCGGATCTTGATGTCTGGAATTTGTACGCTACCAGGGGATTCATCGGTAATGAGATGTTCTTCAGGGATCTTGATACAGGCAAAGCTATCCTGATTTATGCCAATAGTTGTCTTGAGATTGGGGAAGCCCTCTTAAGGGAGGGTCAGCTTGGAGCAGGGCTTGAGAATTTACGAATGGCAGCCCGGATTGCCCCTGAGCTGTCCGGTGAAGTTTATCAGACTCTTTCGAGATATGGTGTAAGGTAAAGGCATCTTCCGGATAGGGTGCTGTTGCTCAGTAACGTTATTGATTGTCTTGTTTCTGAAAATAAAAAAGGAGAAACATTTAAGCTTGACAAGCATTAAATTTAAATATATAGACAGCCTTAACTTTTAATTCATGCAATGAACGGGCTGTTATGAAATCATGTTATACAACCTTTCAACTCTTTCCGCAGCACCCCTCCAGTACAGGTAATCAGCCAGTTTTATTTCAATTTCACACCAAGTTACATCTGCCTCCAATCTTGCATTCACACCTTCTAGAATTCATTATTTCTCAACTCACTTCGTACATAAAAACGCTGTTTATCTGCTTCTTTCCCATGCAAATGAAGGAAACCAGATAAAGCCAGGAGGAGAACAGATGTCCATTAACTCTTGCATGACCAGATGGATTATTTCCATCCCCGCGATTTTGATCATTTCATTACTTGCAACTGCCATGGCTTTTGCAGACGAGCCGCCGGTTGATGCAGCTTCTGCGGATAACCCTGCATCAGCTCCCCAGCAAGTATCAATCCCTCTTGACCCGGCCACAGAGCAGCACCGTGTTTACATGAATGAAATTCTCCAGCTGCTTAAAAAAGCCGAAATCGAGGCAAAAGTTTCGCAACAGGCAGTCAGTGCATCGTCATCTCGTGAAGCACGTCTGGCCGAGATAGAGGCCAAGTTTGACGCTCTCCTTGCAGGCCGGGAAAAAGCCCGGAAATACATTTCAGAAAAGCGAAAAAAACTGCTTGATGAAAATCAGACCGATCAGGTGGCAGCAGTTGATACGATTGGCGCAAAATTGGAAGAGCGCTTTGACCGGATTGCCAAGGCAAAGGATGATTTGAGGAAGGGTAGTGGTGGGAAGAATTGATAGTTGTTGATTTACTGACTGCTGATAAGGGCTGCAAGAAGAATATGTCTTGAGAAATATTACCACCTCGAATAAAGCGGAGATTTTCATACGTCACAAAGGAGTTTTTATCATGGTGATCAAAAATGCACACAACTTGCCGTTAATACTTGTAATTCTAGCTTGCCCCCTGCTTGCCGTTGCAGATACTGGCATTGGGAGCAAAGCACGACTGGGCGCAGAGAAGCTGCAAACGATTCAGAGCATCAGTCAAAACATACTGACTGCCAAGAGGAAAGATACTCCCAATCCGGAGCTGGAGCAACTGCGCCTCAGGATTGAGGAGCTTCGACAGGTAGTTGAAAAGTTCCATTCGGGTGTTATTGATTCGGAAGTTACTTTAGCTGAGCCCAATAACATCACCATGTTTGACGGTAACAAAGATGGCAAACTGGTTGTCAGGCAAGAGAAGCGAGATATTGTCAAAAAAGAAAAACAGAGCAATGAGGTGGAAGCCGCTTTGGGTAAAATGCGTACGCAACGAGCAAAATTCGAAGCTGCGGCAACATCACGACCAGAGCATAAACAAGGACATGAACGAAAACTGGCAAACAAGCTGAAAGAGTTGGAAAACGAACTGGAGAGCGCTTTACAGGCGCCCCAGGCGGAACAGACAGAGAAACTGACTGCATTGAGCAAACGACTTAAGATCAATTCGGGCAGAGAAGAGCGGAAACCTGATGACACACCAACCCTTACCACCATTGTGCGGCACAGGCAATGAACAAAACTGCAATTATTTACTAGCTCTGGAGGAATAGATGAAAAGCTTTAGGATTGCCGTGCTGGCCACGCTTCTGATACTGACCGGAACTGTCTTTGCTTATGGAGACATCGGAGAAACCCACGAGATCAAATTCAACGCTTATTCAAGTGGCGCATATAAGATAAGAAGCAAGGCTACAGAACTCGGGTCGCCGGTAAAGATCTACGAATACGTACTGAATAACACCGAATACGCCCTTTACCACGGTTCAAGAAGTGGCTCAATCAACAGCTTCCTGGGGGCACGAGGCAATGACGTAGATCTTGCCTCCACCCTCATAGCCATGCTCCGCTCCCAGGGGATCCATGCACGTTATGTCGTCGGCAATATCCGGGTCTCTTCGGACAAGGTCATGAACTGGCTGGGGGTAACAAACGCAGATCTTGCTGCAAGCATCATGAACGATCAGGGCATCCAGGGGCCGGATCGAACAGAAGGGGCTGTCGAGGTTCATGGCGCGCAATTAAGCACTGATAAGGCCAGCATAACTTTCGAACATACCTGGGTTGAAGCACTGATTTCCTACAGCAATTATCGTGGTGTGGGTAGCGATTCAACAACAAATTGCACAGGGGAAAGTAATACCTGCCGATGGGTCTCCCTTGATCCCTCCTTCAAGCTGAAACAGTATAAAAGTGATACCATTGACATATTGAGCGTCAGAGATGGTAAGCCAGCTTTTGAAGGATTTGACTATAACCGTTACTATAACGCCATCAAGGAAAACGACCCCATATACCGGGACAAGAACCCCCTGAATATTTATGAAGGACTGATTCTTGATTATCTTCGGATTAATGATCCTGGGAAGACCCTTGAAGACGTTGCAGACGCCGGAATCATCATCAAGCAGGATAATAAGATTCTCCCGGCATCCCTCCCGTATGAAGTCATCGGAATACCCCGCCGTTACGACTCGGTTTACGATCATGATTTGAAGGTAGGGACAACCGAGAGGGCGAAGTGGAATAAAAAACTAAGATGGTCTGTTTTTATTTCTGACGGTGATCACTCTTTCACGAGCCAAAATGGCATCGGAGTTTCACTCGTTGATGCAAGTACAAAACGCTTGACACTAACTCTTGATGTCAGAAGCGGTACAGGGCTTTTCGATACTATGGCGATACGTCTTGGTGGAGTTGTAATAGATAGTCCGCTAAGAGGGACAGTAGTCTCCGGATTTCAAATCAAGCTAGGCATGCCGTTTACATTAAACTTAACGATGGACGGTGCTCCGTCAACCAGAACCGACGTCCCTGACAAATTCGTTTCAGCGTCTTATCCGGATTGTGTTGTGGGCGGCTACTATCTGATTGCCACAGGCGGCGAGACATCCAACTGGTCGCAGGTACATCTGGCAGCCGATGAACTGCTCCAGGCCAACCAGCGATACAAAATTGTAAATGATGCTTCTGGTGATCCGCATCTGGATACGAACGGAAATAGCACAAAAGACGATGGAGAACTGCGGCTGCTCGACCATAAACAGGCTATGGATGATCTTACTGGTGGGTTGCTTCATGTGGCTGCAATGCTGTATTACGCCAAGTACCGGGAAAGCGTTGAGTGAGGTGGCCGGGCTTAGTGAGACAGCCTGAAGGGTGAAATAAGCAATGCCCCTTGGTTGTTGTGGTTTTCTGGTTTCAGGCTACCAGTTTCAGTTTTTCAAGTCCTTGGAAATAAGCCTCATCCGGTGTCAGTTTGT
>JANNRW010000310.1:0-3895 GCA_031401815.1 Geobacteraceae bacterium
ATGAAACCATAAAAACATTGAAGACTTTTCTAACCCCAAAGAGCTATTGACTTTATCCGCCTTGATCCCCTTTATCCCTGGGTTGTCCGTTTTGTTTTTTGCATTTAGCCTCCCCTCCCTTGACGGGTGGGGATTGTGGGGTGGGTGAAGGTGCCGTCATCGTAAAGCATGGCAATTTACCCCACCCCCTAACCCCCTCCCGCAAGGGAGGGGAGGCTAAATGCAAAAACCAAACCGGACAACGCTGGGATAAAGGGGATCAAGGCGGATAAAGTCAATAGCTCTTTGGGGTTAGAAAAGTCTTCAATGTTTTTATGGTTTCATCCTGTCTATCCTGTTTATCCATGTGAAAATGTTTGTTGTTTCCGGTTTTTTGTTTCGATTGTGCTGAACAGTTGCCGAGCGGAGATCATTAAAAAGGAGGAGAATATGTGCAAGGTATTGATTGTTTATTACAGTATGTACGGACACATCTACAAAATGGCCGGTGCGATTGCTGACGGGGTTCATGAGGTGCCGGGCTGCAGGGCGGTCATCAAAAGAGTGCCGGAAACACTCACTGACGAAATTCTGGGGAAGATGGGAGCACTGGAAGCGCAAAAGAGTATGGCGCATATTCCGATTGCTGCTGTAGATGATCTGGCAAATGCCGATGCAATACTCTTTGGCACTCCGACCCGCTTCGGTAACATGTGCGGACAGATGCGCCAATTTCTTGATTCCACCGGCCAACTCTGGATGCAAGGTGCTCTGATAGGCAAACCAGGCTCTGTTTTTACCAGCTCCGCTACACAGCATGGCGGTCAGGAGTCTACCATCCTGAGCTTCCACAGCACCCTTCTTCATCAGGGGATGGTTGTGGTCGGCCTGCCATATTCATTTGCCGGGCAGATGGGGGTTCTGGAAATTACAGGCTGTTCACCCTATGGAGCTTCAACCATTGCCGGTGGTCAGGGTGAGCGGATGCCTAGTGACAATGAACTTGCCGGTGCGCGTTTTCAGGGTGCTCATCTGGCGCGCATCGCGCTAAAACTTAAAGGAGAGGACAAATGAGGGTCTAGCCATGTCATACTATTTCAGTAAAAAGATAACTTCCGAGTTTAATGCTGCGATTGCCAGGGTTACAGAAGAGTTGAAAAAGGAAGGTTTCGGCATCCTTACCGAGATTGATGTCACAGCAACTCTGAAGAAGAAACTGGATGTCGATTTTAGAAACTACAGAATTCTTGGCGCCTGCAACCCCCCTTTTGCCTATAAGGCATTGCTGGCTGAACCAATGATAGGGGTAATGCTTCCATGCAATGTCGTTGTGCAGGAAATCGATGTTGGTGAGGTTGAAGTTGCTGCAGTTGACCCGCTCTCTTCCATGCAGGCTATACAAAACAGCCAGTTACAGGCAATTGCGGGTGAAATACGAGAGAAACTTAAAAAAGTTATCGATCAACTGTAAATCTGTTGTTGAGTAAATAACAGAGTACTGATTTTAAGTGAGGTTATTCATATGAATAAGCTTGCAAGCGTTCCTGCAGCTTTAGAAATGAATGCCTTTACGAAGGCAGATGCCAAACGTGAAATAACTCTGATACTTGGTGGTGAAGCCGGTCATGGCCTGCAGACAATTGCCCGGATTCTGTCACGCATGTTCATGTATGGCGGGCTGCACGTTCTGGCGGTGAGCGAGTTCATGTCACGCATTCGCGGCGGGAGTAACTCCGTCACGCTGCGTGCTTCGTTCAATACTGTTCGTGCATTGAATGAAAAGATCGACCTATCTGTTCTTTTCGACAAAGCAGCCTTGACAAGAGTGCGCGGACGATGCTCGCCAGAGACACTTCTGATTGGCGATCAAAAGATTATCAAGGATGAGGCCGGACTGCTATCTCTTCCGTTGTCTGAACTGGCCATACAGGTCGGCGGGTCAGTTTACAGCAACAGCATTGTCTGCGGATACATCACCCGAATGCTCGACTGGGATCTCACACCTCTCGAAGCATCGCTGGTGAAATTTTTTGGAGATACTGACACTCAGAAGATAAACAGTGATGCTGCCCGAATTGGTTGGGAATATGCTGTTAAGGAAAAAGGCCGCTGTGCCATGCCTCAGGGGGAAAAATACAGTGGCAGGCTCCTTCTGGACGGATCACAGGCCGTGGCACTTGGAGCGCTGGCTGGCGGTTGTAACTTCATCTCTTCCTATCCCATGTCACCATCAACCGGCGTACTGACCCACCTTGCACAAATGGCAGAGGCACACGGAGTCGTTGTCGAACAGGCAGAGGATGAGATCAGTGCCATCAATATGGGGCTTGGATCCTGGTACGCAGGCGGCAGAGCCATGGTCAGCACATCCGGCGGGGGGTTCGATCTGATGGCCGAAGGGGTGAGCCTCTGCGGCGCGATCGAATCCCCGATGGTGATCCATCTGGCGCAGCGTCCCGGCCCAGGCACCGGTCTGCCAACCCGCACTGAACAGGGCGATCTGGATATCGCCCGCTATTCCGGCCACGGTGAATTCCCGCGAGCGATCCTTGCACCCGGCTCGCTCGAAGAGGCCTTTTCCTGCACGGCACACGCCTTCACCATGGCTGATCTCAGCCAGTCGCCGGTCATCATTCTGACTGACCAATACCTGCTCGATACTCTCTGCGATCTTGATCCGTTCGAGCTTCCGGATACTCCTCCCCAATCCCGGATAGTTACTACCACCGAAGATTATCGACGTTATGCAGCTGGCCCGGATGGTATCTCGCCGCGCGGGATTCCAGGTCTGGGTTCCGGCCGGGTCTGCGTTGACAGTGATGAGCATGATGACGGCGGGCGGATTACCGAAGATTTCGACGTCAGGATCTCCATGGTGGAGAAACGTCTGTCCAGGATGCGCCTGCTCAGGGAGGATCTGGCAATGTCGCCACGCCTCTATGGAACCACAGATTACAACCGGCTGATAATAGGTTGGGGTTCGACTGTAGCCGCTGTTACCGAAGCACTGGAGCAGCTTAAGCCAACTGCAACTTCATTTCTTCAATGCGTCCAGCTCTATCCGGTGCCGCAGATGGTAATCGATCATCTGCACAAGGCCAAGCAGATCATCGTCATCGAAAACAACGCCACTGGCCAGTTTGCCCGCCTGCTCCGGAGTGAAACCGGGTGTGCGATCTTTAGTGAGTGGCATAAGTACAACGGTCTCGCATTTACGGTGGACGAAGTAGTCGATCTCCTGCGCCAGGAGGTGCGGTTATGAGCGTAAACCCCTATCTGCGTGACGGTTGCGATATTGCCTGGTGTCCCGGTTGCGGCAACTACGGTATTTTGAAGCTCGTCAGCGAAACACTCCAGGAACTGAAACTCGATCCACAACAGACTGTGCTGGTATCTGGAATCGGTCAGGCGGCCAAGACACCCCAGTATCTCAATGTCCATTTCTTCAACGGTCTGCATGGCCGCGCCCTGCCTGCGGCTACGGCTATCAAGGCCTCCAATCGCAACCTCTGGGTGATAGCCGAAAGCGGAGATGGCGATATGTACGGTGAGGGGGGTAATCATTTCCTCCACTGCATCCGTCGCAACCCGGATCTGACAAATATTGTCCACAACAATATGGTCTATGGACTGACGAAGGGTCAGGCCTCACCGACCAGCCCGCTCGGTCTTGTGACGCCTCTGCAGGTTAATGGCGTAAGCCTTGAGCCGTTCAATCCGATTGCTGTTGCCATCGCCCTCAACGCCTCCTTTGTCGCCCGCGCCTACGTTGGACATGTGAGGTGGCCGGGCTTAGTGAGACAGCCTGAAGGGTGAAATAAGCAATGCCCCTTGGTTGTTGTGGTTTTCTGGTTTCAGGCTACCAGTTTCAGTTTTTCAAGTCCTTGGAAATAAGCCTCATCCGGTGTCAGTTTGT
>JANNRW010000311.1:0-2413 GCA_031401815.1 Geobacteraceae bacterium
GTGGCCGAGATCAATCGGAATAGGTGGCCGACTTCAATCGGAATCAGTGGCCGACTTCAATCGGAATCAGTGGCCGACTTCAATCGGAATCAGTGGCCGACTTCAATCGGAATAGGTGGCCGACTTGGTGCGGAATACGCAAACAGAGGAGGGAAGGGGAATGGCGAGGCCGCTACGGATCGAATATGAAGGCGCACTTTATCATGTGACTGCCCGTGGCAACGAGCGTGGCAAGGTATTCTTCACCAAAGCCGACTACCGGAAGTTCAAAGAATATCTCCTTGAAGGACAGACAAAGTTCGGTTTTATCCTCCACTGCTATGTCTGCATGACCAATCACTATCACTTAGTCATTGAAACCCCCGAAAAGAATCTTAGCAAGATCATGCATTATCTGAATAGCTCATACACCACCTACATAAACATAAAGCGAAAGCGGAGCGGTCATCTGTTCCAGGGGCGGTACAAGGCCATACTTGTTGACAGGGATAGCTATCTCCTAGAATTAAGCAGATATCTTCATCTGAACCCGGTGCGAGCAAATATGGTGGAACGACCGGAAGAATATCTCCATAGCAGCTATACTGCCTTCATAGCTGACAGCGACGGGCTGGTGCGTACAACTGATCTGTTATCAATGTTCTCCGAAGACACAAATGCGGCCAAGCAGAGATACAGGATATTTGTTGAAAGTGCTTTGGGAGAGAAGCAGGAAAGTCCTATGAAGAAAGTTTATGGCGGCATGATTCTGGGGAGTGTGCCGTTTATCAAGGAATCGCTGAGCCGGCTAGAAGATGACCTTCTTCATCGTTCGGAAACATCGCACAAAAAAGAGTTGCGTTCACATTGCGAAATTGAAGACGTATTGTCACTGGTAGCCGCCCATTACGGCGTTACGCCGGAGATAGCCGCCAGTGCGGAAAGAAACGACATCCGAAAAGTAATCATCTACTTACTGAAAAAACAGTCCGCTGCATCCAATCAGGAGATTGGTGAGGCAATCGGTGGTATGAGCGGTTTTGCAGTGGCAAAGGCGTATCAGCGGTTGCTGGCGGAGATTGATAATGATGTTGCTTTACGAAAAGAAATTGATAAAATTGCGGGCACAATGTCTCGTGTCAAGGGCTGACCCCTTATACGCCTTGAAAGAAAAATCATTATCGATCCTGCTGAGCGTAAGCTCGTTGAATACTCGGTCGTAAGAAGGAAGGGGCGCTGGTTTATCTATAACCCCCCTGAATTTCACGTTTCAAAAAAGGCCCTGTCCGACTATTACCTTGAGACAGTTAAAAGAAACGATGCGATAAAAGATTACCCTCTGATTACCGACGATCAGAAGGAATACTTCAAGATAAACCGTACGAGTCTCGATGTCCTGTTGGCCCTGCCTGATTAAGAGAACAGAAATGCACAACAAGAAAAATGCACCTGACCAAAAGGCCGCCAGGTGATTTTCCGAGCCGTTAGTTCAACGAAGAAGACCTAGAGAAAAACATGCATAAACGACAGATCCCGCACAAAAAATTGAACCTTAAAAAACTGGGGTGGGGCACCATAATTGCGCTGCTCGCACTAGCCACCGCAATTTACTCCAATCTAGAACCAGACATCAAATATTCATCTTTTAACCTGAATGACAAGCTTATTGGTCGCAAGATCGACAAGCAAAATAACTTCGTATACCACTACAGCATCACACCAAAATTCAAGAATCTTTCATTCAAAAAAGGATTCATCGACAAAGTTGAATTTGTGCCGGTTTCGATTGAAACTATTCCTGATGTCAAAGTTACCAGTATAAGAAAAACACCGATCAGCTGGCGAAGCGAAGAAGATGTTGAAATTCAGTTTATAGTAACTGTTCCAACCGATTTTGATATGAAGGTTAAAGAGAAGAAAGTTAGCACTGAGTTGATTGTAAATGCTTATGACAATACTGGAAAAAAGGTAGAACGATCGACGGACGGACAATTTATACGGGGGAAACTAAATCTTTGGGGCACTATAGTGAGGAATTACTGCTAAGCCTGAAAGATCTCCTTCAGGTATGTGAAGAAGACACCCGCAGGATTGTGAATGCAGGCGCGGCAAAACGCTTGGCAACGTGGCGGCAGTATAAATCTGAAGCGGAGTTAGTTGCTTTCATTGCAAGACTGATAAGGATTAAAGAGAATCAAGCAAATGGATTCTTCATTGACAGGCAACATGGCGTGTCGCTTGAGTCGATAGTTGCGGTTCACCTCCCATCATTGTTCACAAAAGATGACATCAGGATTGAGGTGGCCGGGCTTAGTGAGACAGCCTGAAGGGTGAAATAAGCAATGCCCCTTGGTTGTTGTGGTTTTCTGGTTTCAGGCTACCAGTTTCAGTTTTTCAAGTCCTTGGAAATAAGCCTCATCCGGTGTCAGTTTGT
>JANNRW010000312.1:0-6746 GCA_031401815.1 Geobacteraceae bacterium
GCAGGAGAAGTCCGTGTTGACAGGGAAGAGTAAGAGTGCGTCAGTTGCCGCCTCTGATTGATTTCGGCAGAAATTTCCTGCTCCGGGCAAAGCACCGGTAGGCAAGCCTGGCCAGAAGATTGACCCCTGGAAGATTGACCAGAACGGCAAGCAGGCCGTAGCGAGTCGAGGATGGAAACGCCTGCCAGATCGCACTGAATGCTTCCACCCCCCGATAGACCCGATTTTCCCGGTCAATCGCGTGCATTTCGTACATGAATGCCTCAAGAGAGATGCCGTATGGAGCCGGATCAAAGTCCGGTGTACTGATGTCGACAAAATGGAGGCGATCAGAGAGCCTCTTGCGTCGATAAATTTCCATCTCTGCGGCACAGACAGAACAGGAGCCGTCAAAAAAAACCTGTAAAGGGTAAACTGGTTTTGCGGGCAGAATGCACATGGAAAATGATCTCATTATTTTCACCCGGCTTTGGCGCAATAAGCCGGGTCACTTCTTCTCGGTGGGATAACCTGCCTTATCCCACTCATCCCATCCACCCTTCAGAGCAAATACTTTGGAGTATCCCATTTCGATCATCTGCAACGCCACACGGGCGCTGGTTCCCTCACTCACTCAGGCGCAGTAGAGGATCAGGGTTCGATTCTTGGGATAGCGGGAGACCCAGCTGTCGACATTATAGGGATCCTCCCTGACCGCCCCCTTGATCTTCAGCTTGCTCTCATTCCAATCGCGAGACGAACGCACGTCGATGATAGACGTGTCCGCCGCCCCGAGCATCGCCTTGACCTCATCCTTTCCGATCCGCTTCGCGTCATCGCCAGCCGCAGCCAGACCGTCTCCCAATGCAGTCATGGCCGTAAAAACCATCATCAGAAGAACACGAAAAAACTGTTGTTTAAGCATATTACATCCCCCTTTCGATTTATTATTCAGCGTTTCAAGCCGCCGTTGGCGACCCTTTATCAAAGAGTAACTTGATGTGCTTCGACAAGTTCAGCACGAACGGTATAAAAAGCCGGTCACCCTGAGCCTGTCGAAGGGTGCAAATCTTGAAGTTACTCAAGAGCTCGTGAGAAGCCATGTTCAAAGTATACCAGAAAAAAAGTGCAAGTCTCGCTGCGGCTTTTTTAGTCGTCCGAGTTTTATGACGCCATGAACAGACTCAATCTTTATAACCAGTTTCCATAGTGAATGCCCGTCGCGAAACATCTTATTGATTTTTCAATTAATTCTGATATTAGAAAACAGTAGTTGCGCACAGAGGCGTAGAGACTCAGATGAAGTCACGTGTTTTTCCGGAACCAGATCAAAACCTGCATTGTGAAAAGAGTAAAGCCCGTTTTTTGGGCTGGCTTGCTGTTCAGACCGTTAAGCAGCGTTATCTTATGGGTTTCACCGAGGAGCAGCCATAAATGTCTGATCAGGAATCCAGATCCGTCAAACCGCTTCATCTTTTCCTTGGTGCGGCTGTATTTGTCGTGCTTTATATCGGGAGTCGCTACAACTATCTGCTCTTCCATTCTCTTGTCGAGATCTTCACTGTAATTGTCGCATGCGGAATTTTCATCATCGCCTGGAACTGTCGTACCATTTTAAACAACAACTACTTCCTCTTTGTCGGCATCGCTTCCCTTTTTGTCGGTGCTGTAGATCTGATTCATACCCTTGCCTACAAGGGTATGGGGATCTTTCCCGGATACGACTCCAACCTCGCCACCCAGCTCTGGATCGTTGGGCGATCCCTTCAGAGCTTTTCCCTTTTCGTTGCGCCTTTTTTTCTCATCCGCAAGCTAAGGGCGGGGCTTGCCATGGTGCTGTTCTTTGTCATCACCGCACTTCTTCTTGCAGCGGTTTTCAGCGGGCTCTTTCCCGACTGCTTCGTTGAAGGGCAAGGACTCACCCCGTTCAAGAAGGGGAGTGAATACCTCATCTCCTGTACTTTCGCCGCTGCTCTCTTTTTCTTGCGGAGTAAGAAAAAGTTCTTCGGTCGGCAGACAGTATGGCTCATTTCCAGTGCCATCGCTCTGTTCATCTGTGCGGAGCTCGCCTTCACCATCTACACCGACGTCTTCGGCATAAGTAGCATGGTCGGCCACTTTCTCAAATTGGCCGGCTTCTTCCTTATGTACAAGGCTCTGATCGAGACCGGACTGGTGAGACCCTACGACCTCATTTTCCGGGAGTTGAAGGAGAGCGAGGTAAAGTACCGGACACTGTTCGAGAACATGATCGACGGTTTTGCGCTTCATCAAATCGTTGTCGATGATCTGGGCAAGCCGATGGATTATGTTTTTCTGGAAGTAAACAGCGCCTTTGAAAAGCTTACAGGTTTGCAGGCCGGAGATATTCTGAACAAACAGGTAACGAATGTGATGCCGGGGATCGAAAAAGATCCTGCCGACTGGATCGGTGTCTATGGCAAGGTTGCGCTTACCGGCCAGGAACTCCGCTTCGAACAATACTCGGAATTGCTCGGAAAATGGTACTCTGTCATGGCATACAGCCCGAGGCAGAACTATTTCGCGACAGTGTTTGAGGATATCACCGAACGCGAGAAGGCCGAAGATGCGTTGCGTCAAAGCGAGCTCTTCTACCGCCAGACACTCGAATCGATTCCCGGCATGGTGTTTACGACCAGGCCTGACGGCTACTGCGATTTTCAGAGCCAGCAGTGGGTCGATTTCACCGGTGTGCCGGTGGTCGAGCATCTCGGCGATGGCTGGAACAAGCTGCTGCATCCCGATGACCGGCCTCGTGCCCATGCAGCCTGGTATGCGGCAGTCGAGGAGCGAGGGCCTTACGACCTTGAATACAGGGTCAGACGCTACGACGGCGTATACGAATGGTTCAAGGTTCGCGGTCGCCCGATTCGCAACACAGATGGCGAGATTGTACGCTGGTTCGGTACTGCCCTGAACATCAATGACCTGGCTTGTGCACAAGAGGAGCTGCAAAAGGCGAAAGAGACTGCGGAAGCCGCAACATTGGCAAAAAGCCAGTTTCTTGCCAACATGAGCCATGAACTGCGCACCCCGATGTCCGGAGTGATAGGGATGCTGGAACTCGTTCTTTCCGGCGATCTTGAAAAAGAGCAGAAGAAGTTTATAGAAATAGCCCTGACATCAGCTCAATCCCTGATCCGGATACTTAACGATATCCTTGATCTGACCAAGATCGAGGCAGGCAAGTTCTCCATGGAAGTAAAGCCGTTCTCTTTACGGAAATGCGTCGAAACTACCTACCACCTCCTTCACCCGGCAGCTAAAAACAAGGGGATTATTTTTGTTCTTGATCTGGCGGACAATCTGCCCGAGACGCTGGTAGGTGACCAGACAAGGCTCAATCAGGTACTGACTAACCTGGCAGCCAATGCGGTCAAGTTTACAGAAAAAGGGCGGGTGGAGATACATGTTGCAGCTAGCGATAGTGAAGTCGCCGACAAAGGAGAGGTCACATTCACGGTTACTGATACCGGAATCGGAATTCCCGACGACAAAAAACATCTGCTGTTTCAGGTTTTCAGCCAGGTGGACGATTCGCATGCCCGTATCTATGGCGGCACCGGTCTCGGGCTTGCCATCAGCAAGGAAATTGTCGAACGAATGGGAGGAGCCATAACCTTTGCCAGTGAAGAGGGTAAAGGGAGCACTTTTTCCTTCTCTCTCCCTTTTGAGCTGAATGATTCGAAGCGCGACAGCTTCTCACCAGTCAATCGGGTAATAGCAGAAGCTGCTCCCAAAAAAGAAGAGACAGCAAAGAGGCACCTTCTCATTGCTGAGGACGATTCGACCATAAGTATGGTTCTCGGCTTGATGCTGAAGAAGTCAAATTTTGAGGTAACATTCGCTGAAAATGGTCAGGAAGTGATCGAGAAGTGGGAGGATGGAGAATTCGATCTGATTCTGATGGATGTGCAGATGCCCGGCATGAGCGGCTTCGAAGCTACTGCTGCGATACGGGAGAAGGAGAGGTCTCGCGGCGGCCATATACCCATAATCGCCATGACCGCCCATGCACTAAAGGAGGATGAGGAGAGGTGCCTTGCAGCAGGCATGGACTCCTATATCTCCAAACCGATCGACTTCAAGAAAAGTTTGCGGATTATTGGAGAGTTGATCAATCCCCAGAGATAACCAACGATATTACCCATTGGATACTCCGAACGGATACCGGTTATGACCATGATTCCACGCCCACCGGAAATCTGTGAGAACATGCGCTACAGGGAGATATCCGCTTCCTTGCATGCAGCACTGATTTTTTTTACCCAGCTTGCTCCACGTTTTGCAAGATCTTCCCAGGCCAACTCAATGTCGCCTGGTCGATCCTCTTTTAGAAGGTCGAGCATGTTTTTGGCCTGCATAATGTCTTTACGCTTCTTATCTATGGCTCCGGCATCGCGCTCCTGCGAGACAATCAGTTTATGTAACGCAAAACGAGCCGGTCGCGGCACTTTGACCAGGCAGGGGGTGCCACATATCATCACGGCATTTATCGGTTCCTCAAGGAGATAATCAAGATACTTCAGAGGCTGGGCGGCAGCGTTGAGCCTGCTTATGAATACAGGCCCTGACTTCTCCTGTTTCATGGGGGTCAGGAGGTCAATCCGGAGAGTTTTCCCCCGAATAGCGTATGATGTTGACGGCTCCTTGTGGGAAAGTCGTGTCACCGGGAAAAACCCCATCTGCAAAGATTCGATCACTGCTGGCACGTCAGCTTTCAGATAAGGCACAGCCAGCGCCACACTGTTGTTGCCTGCCAGATCCACATCCTGAGTCATACGCGAACCGCTATCCCAATGAACCCCCAGGTGTGTGCCGAGGATCTGGTATGCAACGCTCCCGACAAGGCTCCCTCCCACATGAAAAACACCGCTGTTCGACAGGCGACCGATTACCCTCGCCATATCCGGCAGCACCGGTGTCACCCCTCCGGCAATAACCTGCGCCCCGAGCCGCTGCAACATTTTCCCATCGGAACTGACATCCTTGCCACCGGTCTCCCTGGCGTTAATCAGTTTGCGAACCTCTTCACTATCAGGCCCGATATATATCTGAGTACGCCCTCCGGACAGAGTCGCCTGATAATAGTTGTAAACAGAACCTTTAACGACTTTGGTAATAAATTCACCCGGAAGAGTGGCAATGCTTCTCATTGCTTCAAAAAGTTCCAGCCGCTCCCTAAGATCGGCATACAACACCATAGTCTCACCACCGATTCGTTCCATACATTCCTTCTGACCCGGTTATACTCAATATTATTAGATGTGAGTATAACCAACGTTTCATCTGTCGGCAATAAATATAATGGCCGTTGACCGTTGACCGGCGTCCGACTTCCGACTTCCGACTTCCGGCAGTCCGGAGGAAGCCTTGTATTTATCAATTCAGCCGCGCCCCTTCACAGCGGTTCCGACCCCCCTCCTTGGCCGCATAGAGACACCGGTCTGCTCTCCCTAACAGTTCAAGCGCCATCTTTCCGGCATCAGGCTCCCCTTTGGGAGAGAAGCTTGCTGCGCCAAAGCTGGCGGTGATGCCTATCGCTCCTGCCGAAACAGTGATAGGTGTGCTTGAGACTGCATGCTTCAGCCGGTTGGCAACTATCATTGCGCCGTCTATATCGGTTTCCGGCAGGATCACGATGAACTCTTCTCCGCCATAGCGAGCCAGCCAGTCTACCTCTTCCCGTACCTGACCCTTGATCCGCAGGGCAAAATTCTGTAGAACCTCGTCTCCGGTTCTGTGGCCGTAGGTATCGTTGACTGACTTGAAATGATCTATGTCTGAGAAAATTACTGAGAGTGGGCGGTCATAACGGAAGGCTCGCTTCACCTCCATCGGGAGCCTTTGATCCAGAAAACCCCGGTTGTATAGGCGAGTCAGGGAGTCAGTGGTGGCGAGCTGTCTGGCCTCCTCCAGGCATCTCCTGAGAGTCTGTTCCAGTTTGAGGACGCGATGGGCAGTTGCCAGCCGCATGGCCAGTTCAGTGGGCTTTACCGGTTTTACCAGGTATTCGTCAAAGCCTGCTTCCATTGCTTCATGGATATTTTCCTTGCCGTTGAGAGCGGTAAGGAGAATGACATAAGTAAACTGATCCTGGTATTTTTCCCTGATGAGACTACAGAGTTCAAGCCCGGTCATATTAGGCATTATCCAGTCGGTGATAATGATCGGATAGTAACCGCTTTTGAAAATTTCGACAGCCTGGTGCCCGTCCGACGCGGTCACAACCTCGTAACCGAGCTCTTTCAGGCTGTTCTGTAGAAAAGTGCGCTGGAAAAGGTTGTCATCTGCTATCAGGATGGGAAAATCGGGTCTGGATAAAACTCTTCGCTCATTCATCGTAACTGTTCTCCTGATTGCAGAAGAGAGGAGTACATGGGTTATGCAGGTGAGGAAATTTCGCCAGATTATAGTTATAAATTGCATAATTACAACATAAAATCCAGACCCGGAAAGTTACACAAACTCTTTTCAATTTCTGCCTTATGACCCCCTTTCGCACTTCTTGTTCTCCAACCGGTTTCAATCATTGACATTATTCATTTCTGAGGGTAGTGTGCAATTATCAATTGTTGTTTTAAACAGGCATTCCGCTCTTGTCCATCTGAAGTGGTTGCGCTTTCTGAGACATGTGTGTAAGCAATGAACCTCGCTATTTCAAAAGGAGAGTTCAATGCAACAACATCGTACACGTCACAGCGCAGCTTTTAAGGCCAAGGTCGCTTTGGCCGCACTATCAGAGT
>JANNRW010000313.1:0-2072 GCA_031401815.1 Geobacteraceae bacterium
GGAGTGTCAGCGGTGCCAATAACATTATCGCTTTGAGATGCAGTCAGCTGAGTAACCGCTGGGAAGACTTCTGGGAGTATCGGGCGGCGGCTTGAAAATGGCTAACATAAATTTGTCGCACACCCGCAGGCGACCACTCCCCTTGACAATGCCGGAGCTGTGCCCATCCCAGAGCGTCCTGCCACTCTCCTCCAACAGGTAGAAGTGGAACCCGACGCGAGCCTGATAGCCTTCAGACTCTTCAAGGGCAAACTGGGTAATCTCGGCTTTCAGCAGTAGCGGGCTATCAACTGAAACTCTCCCCCCCCATTCGCCATAAACCTTTCTAAATGCATCCGTCGCAAATACCGAAACCGCTGTCTTTGAATGAATTTTCTGATGCTGTCCACTGATCTTCAGCTCACCTAGAAAAGTTTCCCCCACCGGACGTTTATCAGTAAATGGCTGAATTTTAGCCGACCTGAGCGTTTTTGCTATTGAAAGCAGCCCATGAGAGGGCAACGCAGCTGTTGTAGGCTCAAAACGCAGATCAACAGAGAGATCTGCTCCTGTAACCGGAGAAACCAGCAAAAGAGATGCAATAAATGTCAGAAACAACCGATTCATCAAACCTCCAACTGGATGACTGGAAGACTGGATGGCTGGAAGACTGGAGGGTCGGAAGACTGGAAGGCTGGAAGGTCAGCTAACCCTCCAACCCTCCGACCTTCCAACCCTCCGACCCTCTGACCTTCCGATCCTCCGACCCTCCAACCTTCTAACCTTCCGACCCTCCGACCTTCTGATCTTCCGACATTACGTATAATTCAAAAAATGGTAACCTGTCAATAAATCAGTACAATTTAAATCATGTCTATCTTGGCTATTTCCGCGAAAACGAAACTGTAGTAGGATCTCAATCATGACAATAAGAACCCTTGCCATCTCCTTTACTCTCTTATCCCTGCTTGCAGCTGTTGCCGCTATAGCCGGACAAAACGATCTGCCTGGTTACCCGGCGCTAAAGAGCTCACTTGTAAAAAGATATGCAGATTACAAGCCGCAGCAGTGGGGTGAAGAGGTTACCGGTGTCAAAAAGCGGGTCAGAACCAGCGGAAAACTGATCGCCCTGACCTTTGATGCTTGCGGCAGTCCACGTGGAATGGCGTTTGACCGGCAGATTACAGAGTTCCTTGAAAAAGAGCAGATTCCGGCAACCCTCTTCATCAATGCCCGCTGGATTGAACCTAACAGGCAGGCATTTGATTCTCTTTCCGTCAATCCGCTGTTTGAAATTGCAAACCACGGCTTCAGTCACAAACCGGCGTCAGTTAACGGCAGATCTGCTTACGGTATTAAAGGAACCCTGAATGTAGCCGAACTCGCAGACGAAATAGAGCTTAATGCGCAAAAGCTCACAGAGCTGACCGGCAAGCGCCCCCGTTTCTACCGCTCCGGCACTGCTTTCTATGATGAAGTGGCTGTAAGGATAGCAGGTGAACTTGGTCATCAGGTGGCAGGTTTTTCACTGCTCGGAGATGCCGGGGCAACCTATTCCGCCGGGGAGGTTAAAAAAGCCCTCCTGGCTGCAACTCCAGGCTCCATTGTAATCCTTCATTTCAATCATCCCGAAAGCGGCACAGCAGCAGGACTCAAAGATGCCCTGCCGGAGTTGAAAAGGCGCGGCTTCAGGTTTGTACGACTTTCAGACGTTGAACTTGAGTAATCATCCGTGTAACTACTCAGGTTGATAGACTCAAGGCTGAAGAGTGCCAGGAAAACCTTTACAGAATCAGCAAAGACGAGTTATACGAGACTGGTTTAACCTTCAGCCTTCAACCTTCAGCCTCAACATCTGAGCAGTTACCATCCGGTATCTATAGTGGATGATACAGCGCCAGCCACCAGGCACCTGCAACCACCCCGGCACTGACAAGAGCCAGAAGTATATTCAGCACCATGCCGGGGCGACCATATCGACCGGTAAGAAACTCCGCAATCACTCCGAGACAGATCCCGTATAAAGCCCCGAACAGATGAGCACCAAGATCGGTATTTTTACCTTCGGTTCCGAGCAGGGCAAGCAGGGCAAG
>JANNRW010000314.1:0-24888 GCA_031401815.1 Geobacteraceae bacterium
TTTGAAATAGCGAGGTTCATTGCTTACACACATGTCTCAGAAAGCGCAACCACTTCAAACAGAGTGATCATCTGCTATAAGTATCCTGACCGGCATAATCAACCTCCTTGCCTGTTAATTGGTATTCGTGCCAAAAGAGCATTCCCGTTGCTCGAAGTGCTACAGATCCTCAGTTTACCTCCAAAAACCATGGCCCATTCACGCATCCTTGCAATGCTGAGTGAACGCTCTTCACTAATGATATTTCCGGAAAGCCCCGACCCATTGTCGCATACAGACAAGGTCAGAAAACCACTTCTTTCAAGGAGCGTTACCTGAATATCCGTTGCGCCTGAACAGTTGAAAATATTTACCAGAGCTTCCTGTAATACCCGGTAAATCGCAGTTGCAACTTCAATGTGAACACTCTTCTCCTTAAGCAGAATTATCCCTTTGCAGGGTATACCGGAACTCTTCATGAATTCCTGTAACTGCCACTCAATTGCTTCGGCTAGTCCGAGCTGATCCAGCATTACCGGCCGAAGTTGCGAAGAGATTCTTTGAACTGCACTGATAGACGAAGAGATTAATTGCTCCAGCTCCTTTGTCCTTACAGCAATCTGGGTCTGGTCATGCGACTCCAGAGTCATCAGGGACAAGTTAAGTTGCATGGAGGCGAGCATTTGACCTAAATCCTCCTGGATCTCTCTGGCAACGGACTTGCGCTCTTCCTCCCTGATTGCCATAAAATGGGCAGTCATTTTTTTCTGCTCTCTAAGCAAATCCTTCAACAGATTTTCAGACTTGTTGCGTAAGCTGATTTCCGCCAAATGTTCCAGCCTTGATTGAGCCAACTTATCGTAAACGTCCTGAATATTAAAAGTATCGGCCATTAATCTTTGCGACTCCCCAGTGAAAAATTCCATCTGATACTTAAAGCAGTTTTTTTTAGTATACCGTACTTCTACGGATTGTCCTTTGTACCATAATATAATTTCTTTCATTATATCAGCTGCTTTCTAACGGAGTATGAGCAACTGTCCGATTTTAAGCTAGGATGAACGGAGTGTAATTCTAGGCAACTCTGCCTCTGTAACCCGGAGTTTGTCCTATACAATCAACAGCACACGCCCCGGTTAAACTAAGACAAAAGCAGTGATCGCAGATTCCTCAACTGATGCCAAAAATAGACATCCACCCATCACTGAAGCAGTAACTCCTGGACTATAATATTAATATCGGAATCTTCAGAAGCCTTTTATGGAGAAGCGGATGGCAGTAATAATCGACCTTGAAAAAAGCAGTCTGATACGATCAACGCCGCGACTCATGCAAATCCTTCGAGTGCTTGTCAGAAACGATTTTCTTGGCGCTTTGAGGGGAAAAAATCATTGGCCGCCGCCAGACAAGGTAAGGGTGACTTTTGAGGAGCTGGGGCTGACATTTCTTAAATTCGGCCAGGTGCTCGCCATGAGGCGCGATCTGTTACCGGATAACTATATTGATGAGCTGGAATTGCTGCATGACCAGTTGCCTGCGCTGGAGTTCGACACAGTCCGGAGAACAATAGAAAACGAACTGGGGGCTCCGCTGACCGAACTGTTTGCTTCATTCAGCGAAACGCCGTTGGCTGCTGCAACCATTGCACAAGTGCATGAGGCTACACTTCAGGATGGACGTCATGTGGCTGTCAAGGTGCAACGACCCGGTCTGGAAGAGATGATCTCTACTGACATTACGGCCCTTACCTGCCTGGTTGCCATGGGGGAAAGGCTATTTCCGCGTCTGCGCGCACTCGACCTCCCTGTCCTGGTAAGTGAATTCGCCAGCACCCTGAACCGTGAAACGGATTTTACCCATGAAGCACGCTCAATAATACTTTTTAGAGCTGCGTTGTCAAATATTCCGGATCTCTGGATTCCCGATGTTGTGGCAAAGTACTCCGGCAGTAATGTGATTACAATGGATTTTTCTAAAGGCCAACGTGTAGATCTCTACGCCAGGGAGCATCCCGAAAATATGCCGCGATTGATAACTACACTGGTACGGCTGACTCTGCAAACGATCTTCGAGGAGGGTCTGTTTCACGCTGATCCGCATTCCGGCAATGTGCTCGTTCTGCCTGATGGGCGGCTATCTCTCCTCGATTTCGGTATGACCGGCGAACTTGATGAACCGATGCGAGAGTCACTGACACTTTTGCTCGAAGCAGTTGTCAAAAGCGATGCAAGAGCAGCCACTGATGCATATCTTGAAATGGCACCGCAAGGGAGTGAAAAGGTGAACCGTGCAGCGCTTCACATGGACATCAAGTCAGTACTGTATGACATACACCGGAGCGACTTGAAGGAGGTCTCCATCGGTGATTCATTCGATTCCCTGCTGCGCGCCGGAAGCAGACATGGAGTTCATAACCCCGGGGAATTTTTCCTGTTGACCCGGACTTTTGTCATTCTGGAATCAATGATCCGTGAACTCGACCCTCATCATAACTATATGGGATCATTCCGGGCAGAAATTACCCGCCTGACAGAGAAGCATTTCTCACTGGAACGGATAAAGGAGAAGACCGGCAAGCTGGCGCGAGAGGTGGAGCGATTTATCATCGATGCCCCGGGCGACACCCGGCGCGTCCTGCGCCGAATTGCCGAAGGCAACCTAGGACGTCTGCAGGCACCGGCGGTGGAAGCCCTGGGAGGCCGGATCAGTCGTAACCTTGAGCGACTTACCATTGCCATGGCTTCGGCAGCTCTCGTTATCGGCGGTTCGATGCTGACAATTGCTTCTCTGGGTGGCTATCACCATATAATTGGCGAAATAATGGTTGTTGCCGGGATTATCGGCACACTCATCGTCTGGATCGGTGCACTGCGTCGTGACCAGGGTCGTGGCCGTGGCCGGCGTTGAGTTACGAGTTACGAGTTTTGAAACTGCAGAGTTGTCAGGGAGACACTCATGAAACAGAGTGTGCAGTTATGAAATCACCGGCAAGAATTCCTGCTGCGGAGCAGAAAGAGTTAACCCGGGCACTCATGAAATCCGAGCTGCGTTACCGCCGCCTTTTCGAATCTGCACAGGACGGCATTTTGATTCTTAACGCCTATACTGGATTAATCAGCGATGTAAATCCTTATCTGATCAGTATGTTGGGTTACACGCAGGAAGAATTTGTGGAAAAAAACCTCTGGGAAGTAGGTGCTTTCAAGGATATCGAGGCGAGTCGGGAAGCATTCCTGGCACTGCAGCAGAATGAGTTTATCCGATACGAGAATCTGCCGCTGAAAACGAAAAGCGGTCACCTGATTCAAGTGGAATTTGTCAGCAACGTCTATCTGGTGGGCGATGAAAAGGTCATTCAGTGCAATATTCGTGATATCAGCGACCGCAAACGTGCCGAAAAAGCCACTCTGGCGAAAGATGAGGCCCGCTTGTCGCTATTTGAAAATCAGCAGGCTCACTGGTTGCTGATTGAGAATCTGCCTGTCGGCGTTGTAATCCATGCACCTGACACACAGGTTGTACTCTGTAATCCCGAGGCCGCGCAATTGCTGAGGATATCAGCTGAGCAAATGCTGGGCGAGAGTGCTCACGGCCCGGACTGGCACTTTGTCCGTGAAGACGGCACCCGGATGGAAGCAAGTGAGTTTCCGGTCAATCAAGTGATCGCATCGGGACAGTTGCTGAAAAACCTGGTTATGGGGATTGCACACGGAGTTGAAGGCGACTACAAGTGGGTGCTGGTGAATGCCTATCCCGAGTATGACGGTGACAAGCAGTTGCGGCAAGTTGTGGTGATTTTTGCGGACATCAGCGATATAAAATGTGCCGACGAACGGATTCGACGCCACCTTGAACATCTGACCGCTCTGGTTGAAATTGACCGGGCCATCAATTTCAGTTTCGACCTTAATCTGAGTCTGACGACACTCCTCACCCATGTCATTGTTCAACTGGGGGTTGACGCCGCCGATGTACTGCTGTTCAACCCTGCTTCCAGTAAACTCGAATATATCGCCGGGCGCGGATTTCACAGCAAAGCTATAGAACAGGCCCGTCAGTCCCTGGGGGAAGGGTATGCCGGCCGCGTTGCCAAGGAACGGACTATGGTTCATATTCCTGACCTGAAAACGGATCATGACAACTTTCTCCGCAAGATTTTTTTGGCCGGGGAAAATTTTGTCAGTTACCATGGTGCACCGTTGATTGCCAAAGGAGAGGTCATGGGGGTGCTGGAGGTCTTTCATCGCACCAGTCAGACCCGTAGCGAGGAATGGCTTGATTTTCTCAAGGCATTGGCCTCTCAAGCTGCTATTGCCATCAACAATGTCACCCTTTTTGACAACCTGCAACGCTCTAATCAAGAGCTGTTCCAAGCGTATGACGCCACTATCGAAGGGTGGTCGCGAGCTCTGGAACTGCGAGATAACGAGACTGAAGGACACACACAAAGAGTTGCGCTGCTGACCGTCAAACTGGCGCGACTGTTCGGTCTTGGCGATGCCGATCTTGTACAGGTCCGTTGGGGAGGACTGCTGCACGACATCGGCAAGATGGGCATTCCCGATGCAATTCTCCTGAAAAAAGAGACCCTGACCGATGCCGAGTGGCTCGTGATGAAAAAACATCCGACTTTTGCCTATGAAATGCTTTCTCCTGTCCGCTACCTCCGCTCTGCACTGGATATCCCCTATGCCCATCATGAAAAGTGGGACGGCAGCGGTTACCCTCTTGGTTTGAAAGGCGAACAGATTCCCCTGGTGGCACGCATCTTTGCAGTAGCTGATGTCTGGGATGCACTTCGATCGGACCGGGGCTACCGGATCTCATGGTCAGTGGAAAAAGTCCGCAAACATATACGCTCCCTGGCCGGCACTCACTTTGATCCCCATGTAGTGAACATCTGCCTGAAATCGGATTTACTCGTGGATTAATCAGCAGGCTGAAGGTAGAAGGATGGAAATAGCGAGAAAAATTAACGGATCTGATTCATAACTAATAACTCTTACTGCGTAATTCACCTGAAGGGCAACCATGAAAACTGACAAAAACAAGAGTGTTTCATCTACAGCAACAGAACTGTGCAGCCATGCGGATGAGCTGTTGCACTCGAAAAAAAGCGTACGGCAGCCAAAACGAACCAAGGAAGAGACTCAGCGGCTTGTCCACGAACTTGAGGTTCACCAGATAGAGCTGGAAATGCAGAATGCAGCGCTCCAACAGGCACGGGATGATCTGGAAAAGACCCTGGAAAAGTACACAGACCTCTACGATTTTGCCCCGGTCGGCTACTTCAGTCTTAATCACGAAGGGGAAATCAGCTCGGTGAATCTTAAGGGTGCCGAGTACCTCGGTATAGAGCGCGCCAAACTCCTTGGCAAGCGCTTTGAGCAGTTTATCACAAAGGAATATCGTTCAGTTTTTGACAAATTCTTTGCCACTATCTTTACCGGTCATGGCAAGAAAACATGTGAAGGGGCACTTCTGAACAACAGAAACCTGCCGCTCATCGTTCAGATCGAAGCCATAGCGGACGCTTCGGGGCAGGAGTGCCGCCTTGCCTTGATTGATATCACGATGCGCAAGCAGGCCGAGGAGGCTTTGATTGACAGTGAAGAGCATCTGTACCGGCTGGCGGGAATGGCTGTCGATGCAATTATCATGATGGACGACGGCGAGAAGGTTATTTTCTGCAACGCCTCGGCAGAAGTTATGTTCGGCTTCAATGCCGCTGAAATTATCGGCAAGAATTTTCACACTCTTTTTATTCCCGAACAGATGCGTACTAAAGCAAATCAGGGTTTTGAGAAATTCAAGCATCAAGGCACCGGGCCGTTTATCGGCAAAAGAACTGAAGTCACAGCTCTCCGCAAAAATGGGACGCCATTCCCCCTGGAGCTTTCTATCACAGCCCAGAATATAAAGGGGAAGTGGCATGCAATCGGCATAATGAGGGATATAACTGATCGCAAGCAGATGGAAACTGAAATCCAGGATGCCAGAGAATATGCCGAGAACATTGTCGAAACAGTGCGCGAACCGATGGTGGTGCTTGATTCCGAACTGAAAATCCTCACTGCCAATCATAGCTTCTACGATACGTTCAAGGTAACGCCAGAGGCAACCATCGGCAATTTCATCTACGACGTTGGCAACCGGCAGTGGGACATTCCCAAACTGCGGATCCTTTTTGAAGAGATACTCCCCCATGATACCGTGTTAAACGGCTATGAAGTGGAGCACGATTTTCTCGATATCGGCCGCAAAACTATTCTCCTCAATGCCCGGCAGATTTTCCGGGAAAATATCGGTTCGCATATTATCCTCCTGGCCATGGAAGACATCACCGAACGCAAATTGTTGGAAACTGAAATCCAGGACGCCCTGGAATATTCCGAAAATATTGTCGAAACTGTGCGTGAACCGATGGTGGTACTGAATGCCGACCTGAAGGTGCTCACTGCCAACCACAGCTTCTACGAGACCTTCAAGGTAACGCCAGAAGCAACCATCGGCAACTTCTTCTACGACCTCGGCAACCGGCAATGGGACATTCCCCGGCTGCGGGTACTCATTGAGGAGATTCTTCCTCATGATACCGTCATAAATGGTTATGAAGTCGAGCATGATTTTCTCGATATCGGTCGCAAGACCATTCTTCTAAATGCCCGGCAGATTTCCCGCGAGAATATCGGTTCACATATCATTCTCCTGGCAATGGAAGATATTACCGAGCGAAAACTGTTGGAAACGGAAATACAGGATGCCCGGGAATATGCCGAGAACATTGTCGAAACGGTGCGTGAACCGATGGTGGTGCTCAATTCCGAACTGAAGATTCTTACCGCCAATCACAGTTTCTACGATACTTTCAAGGTGACCCCAGAGGATACAATCGGCAATTTTATCTACGATCTCGGCAACCGCCAGTGGGATATTCCCAAGCTGCGGGTACTGGTTGAAGAGATCCTCCCCCTTGATACCGTTATCAACGGCTATGAAGTCGATCATGATTTTCTCGATATCGGCCGCAAAATCATTCTCCTCAACGCACGGCAGATTTTCCGGGAAAACATCGGCTCTCACATTATCCTCCTGGCCATGGAAGACATAACCGAACGCAAGCGTCTGGAAACGGAAATCCAGGAAGCCCGCGAATATGCCGAAAATATAGTCGAAACCGTGCGCGAACCGCTGGTGGTCATGGATTCCGAGCTGAAGATCGTCACTGCCAACCACAGTTTCTACGATGTCTTCAAGGTAACACCCGAGGCAACCATCGGAAAGTATATTTACGATCTCGGTAACCGCCAGTGGAACATCCCCAAGCTGCGGGAACTTTTTGAGGATATCCTCCCACTGGAGACCGTGTTCAATGGCTATGAAGTCGAACATGATTTCCCGGGAATCGGTCGCAAGATCATTCGCCTCAATGCCCGGGAGATCTCCCGGAAAGATTTCGGTTCACGGGTTATTCTTCTGGCCATGGAAGACATTACCGCCCGCAAACTGGCGGAGGAGCGGATCGGCGAAGTCATTCGGCAGCAACAGGCCATTCTTGACAATATCCCCAACATCGCCTGGCTCAAGAACAGGTATGGAAGATATGTCGCGGTAAACGAGCCATTTGGCAAGGCATTTGGCGTTGCCCCCAAGGATATGATCGGCAAGAACGATCATGATATCTATCCGCGGGAACAGGCGGTTAAATATGACAAGGAGTTCAGGGAGGTCATGACGACCGGCACCCGTATCTATTTTGAGGAAGACACTGTTGATCGTGAAGGTAATCCCCATTATGTGGAGAAGATCGAGACCCCGATATTTAACGATGCCGGAACAGTCATCGGGATCATTGGCATTACCCATGATATTACCAGCCGGAAGGAAGTTGAAGTAACACTCCGCCACGACAGTACGCACGACAGTCTGACCGGTCTCTATAACCGTGCGTTTTTCGATGAGGAATTGGCGAGACTGACCCAAAGCCGGATGTTTCCGCTGAGCCTTGTCATGGCGGATATCAACGGCCTGAAAACGGTGAATGACACTCTCGGGCATGAAGCCGGTGACAATTTGATCCGCCTGGCAGCCAGGATTATCCTCCGGGCATTCCGGGCTGAGGAGATAGTAGCCCGCATAGGGGGGGACGAATTTGCAGTTCTTCTGCCGGAGACGGATTCAGCAGTTGCAGAGGAAGCAGTCAAGCGAATTAATGACTGCCAGGAAATAATGAGTGGGCAGTTAAGCATCGCCTTCGGGATAGCAACAGCAGAAAGTAAGGAGGAACTCGCAGAAGCTTTAAAGAGCAGTGACGAAAGGATGTATCGAGATAAGCTCGAGCAGAAAATGGTCTGAAAACAAGAGATACAGTTACTGTTTGCGGGGTCTAAACTCCTTCTTTGCGAATAGGTACGGCTGACGTTGCAAACAATCTTCGAGGAAGGTTAGTTTCACGCCAAACCGCATTCCGGCAATCTGTTCGTTCTGCCCGACGGGTGACTATCCCCAAGCAGAAAGGATTCAAATGCGAGTAGATAAGGACAAGGAATCTAAAACTTCTGCTGCCGCTCTTCGACGCTCTGCAGAGAAGCAGCTACCTGTGAAGTCTCAGGAACTCCAGCCACGCAGAACCATGCAGGAGACTCAGAGACTGGTTCATGAACTTGAGGTTCATCAGATTGAGCTGGAGATGCAAAACAGAGAACTTCGCCTGGCCAGAGACGATCTGCAAAGTGCGGAAATCAGCTACCGTCGTCTTTTCGAAACCACAAGAAACGGCCTGTTGATACTCGACTCTGACACCAGTCAGATAATTGACGTCAACCCGTACCTGCTGGAAACGCTCGGCTATGCGCGTGAAGAGCTCCTTGGAAAGAAGATCCGTGAAATCGGAGCATTCGTGAATATAGACATGAGCAAGGAGAACCTCGCAAGGTTGCAACAGCTTGAGTATTTGCGACATGAAAATCACCCACTGATAACCAGGGACGGACGACAGATATTTGTAGAATTTGTCAGCAATGTCTATCAGGTTGCCGACAAAAAACTTATCCAGTGCAGTATTCACGACATCAGCAATCACAAAAAGGCTGAAGAGATTATCGAAAAGCTTAATACCGATCTGGCGGCTCGGGCCGCCGAACTGGAGGCAGCCAACCAGGAGCTGGAAGCGTTCAATTATTCGGTTGCCCATGATCTGCGCAATCCGTTGAATGTAATCTGCAGCTGCTGCCAGGTAATCAAGGAGCTCTGCGGCGACATGCTTGATGCACAGTGCAGCAGTTACCTGCAGGATGCCTATGACGGCACCCTGCGGATGAACCGGCTGATCGAGGCATTGCTCAACTTCTCCCGTCTGGGTCAGGTCGAACCGCGCAGGGAAATGGTCGATCTGGGCGGACTGGCGAATGAGATTATCACTCTCCTGAAAATGGCCGGGTCAGAGCGGCATGTTGATTTCCGGACAATCGGGAAGATAGTCGGTCATGGCGATTCCAGCCTGCTCCGGATAGTTCTGGAGAATCTTCTCGGCAATGCCTGGAAATTCACCGGGACACGGGAGAAGGCAGTTATCGAATTTTGTGTTACAGAAGCAGAAGGGGAAACAGTTTATATTGTCAGGGACAACGGCATCGGCTTCAATATGGCTGACGTAGACAAACTTTTTGTTCCGTTCCAGCGTCTGCCGGGCGCTGAAGAGTGCAGAGGTTCAGGAATCGGCCTTGCCACAGTCGCGCGGATAATCAGGCGCCATAAGGGTAAAATATGGGCCGAGGGGGAGTCTGGAAAAGGGGCGACCTTCTGCTTCACCCTGCCGGAGAACTTGCAGTGACAACCATGATGCACTCGCAAAAGTCTTTTCCCCCTCCCTTGACGGGAGGGGGTCAGGGGGTGGGTGAAGTTGCAACTTTCTGATTTCATGGCACCATCCCCCCCTCCCCGTAGCCCTCCCCCGCCAGGGGGAGGGGACTTGTTTAGAGAATTTGCGAGTGCATCAACCATGACTGTCCGGAGATATGAATGGCGCTGATGATTGATCTGGAAAAGAGCAGCCTGCTTCGAGCAGCCCCCAGGCTACTGCAGATTCTGCGCGTGCTGACGCGGCACAAAATCCTGCGAGCCTTGGCTGGCAAAAATCACTGGCCATCGCCCAGAGAAGTGCGCGAAACCTTCGAGGAGCTGGGGCTGACCTTCCTCAAGCTCGGCCAGGTGCTTGCAATGCGGCGCGATCTGCTGCCGGATATCTATATCAACGAGTTGGAGCTGCTCCACGACCAGTTGCCTCCGCTCGGTTTCGATGAGGTGCGGGCGACGGTGGAGATGGAGCTGGGTGCTCCGCTTTCGGAGACATTCTCGTCTTTCAACGAAACTCCGCTCGCCGCAGCCACCATTGCCCAGGTACATGATGCGACCATGCGCGACGGGCGTCATGTTGCAGTAAAGGTGCAGCGGCCCGGCCTTGAAAGGATGATCTCCACAGACATCGTCGCAATGTCCTATCTGGTCGCCTTGGGAGAGAGCCTCTTTCCGCGACTGCGCAGCTTCGATCTTCCGGTACTGGTACGGGAATTTGCTTGCAGCCTGCATCGGGAAACCGATTTCAGCCGGGAAGCGGAGTCCATAAGACTCATGCGCTCCGCCATGTCGGAATTCCCCGAGCTCTGGATTCCCGACGTCGTGGCAAAATGTTCCGGAAGAACCGTACTGACGCTCGAATTTTGTGAGGGTGTGCGGGTGGATCTTTACGCCGGAGCTCATCCTGAAGCAATGCCGAAGTTGATCAATATCCTGGTGAAGGTAATGCTGCAAACGATTTTCGAAGACGGGTTGTTTCACGCCGATCCTCATCCCGGCAATGTTCTGGTTCTGCCCGACGGACGGCTCTCTCTGCTCGATTTCGGGATGATGGGGGAGCTTGACGAACCGATGCGCGAGGCATTGACCCATCTTTTGCAAGCGGTCGTCAAAGGTGATGCGCGTCTGGCCACAGATGCCTATCTCGACATGGTGATGGCAGGCGAAAAAGTCAACCGTGCAGCGTTGATGCTCGACATCAAGGGGGTGCTCTATGAAATCCACCGGAGCAATCTGGCGGATGTTTCGGTCGGAGATGCATTTGCCATGCTGCTGCGCGCTGGCAGCCGCCACCGGGTTCACAATCCGGGTGAATTTTTCCACCTGACGCGCGCTTTCGTCATCATGGAGTCAATGATCCGTCTGCTGGATCCCAAATTTGACTATATAAGAGCTTTTCGCGAAGAGATCTCACGGCTGACTGTCAAGCATTTCTCTCTGGAGCGGATAAAGACCAAGACAGGCCAGTTTGCTCTCGAACTTGAGCGATTGATTCTTGAAGCGCCAGGCGATACGCGCCGCATCATGCACCGGATGGCCGAAGGGAATCTCGGCCGACTACAGGCTCCTGCCATGGAGGATCTGGGAGGCCGCGCGACCCGTTATCTCGGGAGGCTTCCCGGAGCCATAATATCTGCAGCGCTTCTTGTTGCCGGTGCACTGCTGGTTGCTGGCCCACGGGATATCGGCTGGCATCATTACGCAGGGGAAACAATGGTTGCCGCCGGGATATTCTCCACAATCATCATTTCCATCAAAGCGATGCGCCGTAATCGTGGCAGGCGCTGAGCCCTAAGCCTGATGAGGGTGCAACCGACCACCCTCTCCTGGAGACACCGATGAAGATCCTGATAGCTGAAGATGAACCTGCTTTTCGCCACCTCCTGGAAGATGTCCTGATCAAGTGGGGATACGAGGTGATTGTCAGCTGCGACGGCAACGAAGCCTGGCAGCTCCTCCATACCGAAGATGCGCCCAGGCTGCTGGTTCTGGACTGGAAGATGCCGGGTCTGGATGGTCTTGAAATATGCCGGAGAATCAGAAAACAAAGGGTTGGTCCCTATACCTATGTCATCCTCCTTACCTCGCAACAACGCGATGCGGATCTTGTTGCCGGAATGGAGGCCGGGGCGGACGACTACATCACCAAACCGCTCAACATCAATGAACTGAGAGTTCGCCTGAATGCTGGGAAGCGGTTGCTGGATCTGCAGAACGAACTTGCAGTCCGTGCATCCGAACTCGAAGCGGCCAACCACGACCTGGAGTCGTTCAGTTATACAGTCTCAAACGACCTGCTCAAATCACTGATGTCGATCGGCAATACTGCCAAAACAATCCAGGATACTATCTGCTCAACAGATGATGAACTCTGCAGGAGTTATACAAAAAAGATCTATGACAAGACCAGACGCCTGGCTGAATCAATCGGAATCATGCATGATTTCTTCCGGCCGATGAGGATCGAACTTCATCGGGAGGTCATCGATCTGTCGGAAATGGTTCGGAGCATCTCGGAGAATCTGCGGAACAAGAACTTCGGGCGACGAATTGTCTTTCTGATCGCCGATGGCATCAAAGTCAATGCCGACAAGAGTTTGCTACAGATCACGCTGCACAACCTCCTCGCTAATGCATTGAAGCACACGGGCAACCGTGAGGAGGCGGTTATCGAATTCGGCATGACTGATGTTGACGGGAAAACTGCCTTTTTTGTCCGTGATAACGGCACAGGATTCGACATGGCTCATGCAGACAGGCTTTTCAAGCCGTTTCAACCACTGCCCGGTACGGAGAAAATCGCATCGGACGGAATCGGACTGGCCACAGTCGAACGTATCATCAGGCGTCATGGCGGCAAGGTGTGGGCAGAAGGGGAATCTGGCAAGGGGGCGACCTTCTGGTTCACCCTTCCGGCGCAAGTTTAAAGCCCGCACTTTAAATGACGAAGGGGATAAAGTGAGAATCCTTATAGCTGAAGATGACCCGGCATTTCGCAACCTCCTGGAAGCAACCCTGAAAAGATGGGGGTACGACGTAATCGTTGCGCGCGACGGAAACGAGGCGTACCTGATCCTGCTCGCGGAAAATGCTCCGAAACTTGCTCTTCTTGACTGGAAGATGCCAGGAATTGAAGGGGTGGAAATATGCCGGAAGATAAGAGAAAACTCGGGTGAGTGCTATACCTACATAATACTTCTGACATCTCAGCAGCGGGATGAGGATCTCATCAGCGGGATGGATGCAGGATCTGATGACTACATTATCAAGCCTTTCAAGCTAAATGAACTGAAGGTGCGCCTTCGCGCAGGAAGAAGGATCATCGAGTTGCAGGGCGAACTTCTGGCAGCCCGTGATATTCTTCATGAAAAGGCAATTCGTGATTCTCTTACCGGCTTGCTGAATCATGAAGAGATCCTCGCCATTCTGGAGAAGGAGCTCTCCAGATCCGAGCGTGACGGGCTCTGCGTCAGTATAATCATGGCCGACATCGATCTTTTCAAGAAAATCAATGACACATACGGGCATCTTGCAGGAGATGCGGTACTCAGGATAATTTCCGGTAAAATGCATTCTCTGATGCGATCATATGACTCAATTGGCCGGTATGGCGGAGAAGAGTTTCTGATGATCCTCACGGAGTGTTGCCGCGAGAGTGCCGTAACGTTTGCAGAAAGAGTCCGTTCAAGCATCAGTCTGGATAGAATCGATACTTCGGAAGGGCTGATACCTGTCACTATCAGCCTCGGGGTGGCGACAAGCTGCGAAGAGCAAAGACATGACAGACTCTCGCTTGTCAGATCAGCAGATGCAGCCCTTTACAGAGCTAAGAAAAATGGGCGCAATCGTGTTGAAGAAGCTGATGAAAATTAGAATGCATACTCACACGGAGACCCAGTGTACATGGAGAAAACCAGTTTTAAAGGAATATGGGTAAAATAAAAACTTTACATTTTATGACTTTCTCCGTGCCTCAGTGCCTCCGTGTGAAAAGTTTTTGGGTTCCGGCTTGTCCGGCTCAGGTTAAAGGTGACTAAATTGAAGAAAAACATCCTTATCAATGGCGGTTTTGTACTGGCTCTGCTGATTCTCGCAATTATCGCTACGCTGAGCTATATCAACATGCTTGGAATGATTGAGGAAGAGCGCTGGGAGCACCACACATTTGACGTAAGCCGGGAGTTTGATGACCTTCTATTGGCTCTCAAGGAGGTGGAGACAGGAGAGCTTGCTATTGTCTTCACCGGCAGAGAAACACTTCTGCTCCCTTACAACAAGGCTCTTGCAGAAATCGAGCAGAAACTGGCGAAACTTAAGACAATGATGAAAGATGACAGTCGTCACGAAAATCATATGGATGGGATTGAACCGCTGATCCGGGAAAAACTGGCTATTACCGCAAAAGCAGTGGAGCTCGGGAGTAGCAGGGGTTTTCAGGCCGCATATCAGGTATTGTCTCTGGATAGAAACAAGGAGCTCATGGATGAGATATTCAGGCGGGTGACAGCCGCCCGGTCTGAAGAAGAGCATTTATTGGCAGAGTTGTACAAATCCGAGACTGTCAGCATCTCAAAAGCACAACTGGCAATCGTTTCAGGAAGCATCATAAGTTTCGCCCTCCTTTTCATGATTTTTCTTTTACTCCGAAAGGAAACTGGTCAGCGAGACAAGGCCGAGCAAGAGCTGCTCAAACATCAAGATCACCTTGAGGAAATGGTCAGGATGCGGACACTCCTGCTTGAGGAGGCCAAACATGAGGCAGAGTTTGCCAACAGCGCCAAAAGTCTGTTTTTGACAAACATAAGCCATGAAATGCTTACCCCGCTCTCCGGGATCATGGGGGTCGTAGACGTGATGCTCACTGAAAAACTGACCACCGAGCATCAATACAATATGGAGCTGGCAAAACTGTCGGCAGAATCGTTAAAGATTCTGATCAACAATATTCTCGATTTTTCCAGATTGACAACCGGAAAAATCAGTTTTGACAAGCAGCCCTTTGATCTTCATAGATGCATTCGCGGGGTTACCGACGTATTCGCACTTCAGGCCAAAGACAAGGGGGTGGGCTTTCTCCTTGAGATTGACGACAGTGTGCCTGTCCTGATGACAGGTGACGAGTTGAGACTCAGGCAGGTACTGGACAATCTTTTGAGCAATGCCCTTAAATTCACGACAAAAGGAGAAATCTGCGTTTCAGTCAACAGTAGTCATGATCCATCCCTCCCGGAACAGGCTATTCTCTGTTTTTCCGTCCGGGACACCGGAACCGGTATTCCGGCAGAGTATATGGGAAATATCTTCGACATCTTTACCCAGGCTGATGCTTCATCGACAAAAAAATTCAGCGGAGCAGGGATCGGACTGGCGCTCACAAAAATGATTGTCGAAAACCTTGGAGGCAAGATCAGTTGTGTGAGTCGGGCGGGAGAAGGGAGTACCTTTTCTTTCACCCTTCCATTGGGGTGAATCAAGTTCCCTCCCCCTTGGCGGGGGAGGGTCAGGGAGGGGGGGAAGGTGCCATGATATCCGCATGTTGCAACTTCACCCACCCCCTAGCCCCCTCCCGTCAAGGGAGGGGGAAAAGGACTTTTTGCGAGTGCATCTTACGCTGAATTGATTAAAACCGGAGGTTCAGATGGAACAATCCGCAGATTCCAGCAAGACAGTTTCAATTCTGATTGTAGACGATGACCGGGTTACACGCGAGATGACAGGTTTAATGGTCTCCAGAAAATTCCCCAATAACACCGTCTATATAGCCAATGGGGGGAAAACCGGACTGGAGCAGTTCAAAAAACATACGCCCGGCCTGGTCATTACCGATATACAGATGCCTGAGATGGATGGCATGGAAATGGCCGACGCAATAAAGAAGATAAATCCTGACACAAGATTCATAGTGCTTACTGCCTATGGCAATACATACTTCAACGAGATGTTCGGCAAGATCGGGAGTAATGACTTACTCTCAAAACCGATCGAATTTGATAGGCTTTTTGCTCTTATTGAAAAAATCATCCTTCAGGATTGAGCAGAACAGACTCCTTAAAGTACGTCAGCCTTTGGAAAGAGGATGTTGTTCTCAAGGTGAACATGCTTGTGAAGATCGTCCTCAAACTCTTTGAGTTTCTGATAGGTAACCATAAATGTGTTGCAGACATCATCCGGTATTTCGTAACCATTCGAAAGATCCCGGATTTCATGAACAGCGTCGCCTATCTCTTCGTGTTCGCTACGTAGTTTGACGAGAGAGTGCCGAATTGTCTCCCGATCCTTCTCAGTTGGCGTATCGCCAGATATTCGGGCAGCCTCGACCCGCTTGATGGCAGGAAAGAATACCCCCTCCTCTCTCTCCAGATGAGCCTCCATATCGGCAGCTATCCTGTTAAAAATCGTAGCAATCCGAATAACCTCAGGATGAAGAGCTCCATGAACATCTGCGATCTTCCGGCAAGAGGCTACGATTTGAGGATCATTCTCTTTCAGCCAGAGATGGTGGGTATTAACTATATATTCGGCAAGAAACGAGAGAGTCCACGACGAATAATTCTGGCTCCGTTCAGGAGGCTGGCTCTGTATTGCAGCCAGCTCCCCTGTTACAACCGCAATGTCGATCCCTTTTTCAGTGCATGCAGTAGCAAGGGGAATCTGGCCTCCACAGCAGAAATCGATGCCATGTTTTTCAAAAACAGTGGCAGTCCTATAATCGCCGGCAACAATCTCGCCGACACTCTTGTTCTCTATTATTGATATCTGCATTAGTTCTTTTCCTTTCATATGTCTTGATCGAATTCATCAGTTTAATTGGACAAGTACGGCTTTTGCAACTGCCTCGGACGAAGCAGGGTTCTGGCCGGTAATCAGGTTGCCATCCTGAATAGAAAATGATTGCCAGTCAGCTCCTTTGGAATAGTTGCCGCCGGTTTTCTGCAATTCATCTTCCACGAGGAACGGCACTACATCAGAAAGTCCGACAGCAGCCTCTTCCGTATTGGAAAATCCGGTAACCTGTTTCCCCTGCACCAGTGGCGAACCATCCGGCGCCTTGGCATGGCGCAGTACCCCCGGCGCGTGACATACCGCAGAAACAGGCTTTCCCTGGGCATACATGGTCTCAATTAGCGCAATAGAGCATCTGTCCTCTGCCAGATCCCACAGCGGCCCATGGCCGCCGGGATAAAACAGCGCATCATAATCATCGGCACAAATTTTTCTTAAAATCCTGGTATGAGCCAAAGCTGCTTGCGCTTCCTTGTCCGCCTTGAATCGATCTGTTGCAGCTGTTTGAGAATCTTTTTCATCACTTTTTGGATCAAGCGGCGGTTTCCCTCCTTTAGGAGATGCCAGAGTGATTTCAGCTCCGGCATCTTTAAAAACATAGTACGGGGCTGCAAATTCCTCCAGCCAGAAACCTGTTTTTTTACCCGTTGAGCCTAGTTCGTCGTGTGATGTAAGTACCATCAGGATTTTCATGCTTGTTTCTCCTTTTTTGTCTGTATTTCAAAAAGTACGCAGGAAGCGCAGCTCAGCTACCCCCAGGTCTATCCCTTCCACCAATCTCTTTTTATCGATTGCATTGAAGCAAGCTTCATTTTCACCTTTGTGGTTTGATCCATCTATTTGAGCCGGTTTCCAACTGCATTCCAGTCAATGTTTTTGAAAAATGCTTCTACATAATCAGCCCGCTTCAAACCGTAATCGAGCATATATGCATGCTCAAAAACATCCATGACCAATATAGGGATGCAGCCAGCAGGATGTCCTGCATCATGCTCGTTGATCCAGCAGTTAAATAGTTTGCCACTGATGTTGTCCTGATAAAGAACAGCCCAGCCGATGCCGCGCATCGCCCCTACCCCCCTGAAATCCGTTTGCCATGCCTCAATACTGCCGAACTCTTCGATTTTCCTGAGCGCCAGACGGCTGTTGACATCAACTTCTCCTTTCCCCCCCAGAGCATCAAAGTAGTATTCATGCAGCCGCATGCCGTTGAATTCCCAGCCGAAGCGCCGTTTAAGCTCCGCAAATTCCGGAGTGGTGGCCTTCCCCTCTTTGCGTAGCTGCTCAAGAGCATCGAGCAGTTTGTTGGTATTGGTCACATACCCCTGATACAGGGTAAAATGATTTTTCAGCAGTGTCTCGCTGAAACCCGCCATTCCGTAAAGGTGCGCATACTCTTTTGCCGTGTAAGTCATGATGTTCTCCTTAATTTCGAGTAGGTATACTACTCTTGCCAATGGATACATGAGACTGGGCAGACATCTATGGCGTCACGCTCAATCTCCTCCTCTGTCGCACCACTACTGTCAAAACACTCTGCTTTACCGGCATGGTTATAACGGAATACGTCTGGCAGATTGTTGATACACATTCCGCAGCTGATACAAAGTTCTTCATCAATCCAGATTTGTCTCGCCATGAGCTGGCTCCTTTCTTGGTAATAACGCGGGTACTCGCCCTAAAACTCTTTCAGATTGCTGAACTCACCCCAAGCCAGGTAATTTTGCGGAGCCAGCACATATTCATAAAGATTGTCCAGTATGTTGAAGTGTTTTTTCTCTTCATTTGCAATCCTGAGCAAAAGCTGTACAGTCTCCGGATTGTCTTCCTTCTTTGCCATCTCTTCATATAACCTGACGCTGTCCGCCTCAATTTTCCTGGCATGCTGATAACCATCCAGAGATCTCTTCAGAGTGACGGGATTACTTTTTTCAGCCGATAAGATCTCGAACAGGTTCTTTGCCTCATCCAGTACTCTGCTATCGGCCATAACCAGATCTGTTCCCGATTTGATGGCTGAAATGATCTCGTAATGCTTTTGCTCGTCCGCCGCCAAAGAGGTGAATATATTTTTCAGCCCGCCGTCGTCAGTATCAGCTGCCAGTTGTTCGTAATACTTCTTACCAACCAGTTCCATTTTCATGGCGAAATCGAAGATATTCATTTTAATTCCCATCTCCTTTTTTGATTTTTTCAGACTACTCATATCGATGACAAAGCGATAGTGCACGTCACTTTTCAGTACCCTCTCGTAGGCTTCATTTATGCTCTGAATCGGAATCACTTCAACATCGGATGCAACTCTGTGCTCGGCACAAAAATCTAGCATTTCCTGAGTGTCACCGACTTTCCATTTGGTGACATTCAGACCTGCCTTAACTACTGTACCGACGATTTCGTGACCCGGTACCATCGGGAAAAGGGAGCCGCCCCACTCGTCGCGAGACTGATGGATATCGGAATGACAGACGCCGAGTGGGTAAGGATCACGACTGAAACCCGCTAGCACTGCACTTTAAATGATATCAGGCCTCTCAATGGCTTGAATTGGTGAATGTCTGATTCTTCAGTAAGACTTTCCGGATGAAACGGGTCAGTGATTAAGATAAATTGGTGCGCTTTTGTCCTATACAGGTGATTAAAGAGCTATTTATTCGCCTTACCAACTTAAGCGACCGGTTCGGGGGGGATCCTGAATATATAGGTCTCTACAGAGTGTTACGGAGGACAAACAGGAGAGTTATTGCTTCGGTGATTAAATAATTAAACCCCTATTTTAGGGGCGTATTGCATACGCCCCGATTGGGCGAAAATCGGATCGCCCCTACCATTCGTATATTTAAACACCGAGTCAATACATATTTCTTCTTGCTACGTATAAAATTAGCCTTATATTAATATTATTAACTGCCGCTGGAGGATTGACATGGCTCAGACGAACAAACAGGTCAACCAAATCGTATCGTTACAAAAATGTCCAACAGGTACAGGTATTTGAAGGGAGCGGCGAGCGCAACCGGGGTCTGTACATTCTCAAGTCCCGTGGCATGGCGCATTCCAACCAGGTAAGGGAATACCGCCTTTCGGACAATGGCGCAATTCTGGAAGATGTCTATGTCGGCCCCGGAGGTGTGCTGACCGGCGCGGGGCGGGTCGCGCAGGAGGCGAGGGAAAAGGCCGAGGCTCTGGAGCGGAATCAGGAGATTGAACGCAAGCAACGGGACATAGAACGGAAGAAATCATTGATCGAAGCAGAGATTGCAACACTTCGCACTGGCTTTGAAGCTGAAAAAGATGAACTGGAGCGGGCAATAGCCAGAGAAAAACTGCACCAGGAGGTTCTTGACGGAGAGGCCCAAGCAATGGCGCGGTCACGAAAAGCTGATGAACAGCAAGCCAGGAAGGGTAATACGAGCAAACCGGTGAAGAGGGTGCGAAAATGACCGCTGAAACAAAGAAGAAAACCAAGCCGGGAAACTCTGAAATCGGCTGGCAATTGCGGCTGTATGTTGCCGGGCAAACCCCTAAATCAGTTGAGGCGTTTGCCAACCTGAAGCGGATCTGTGAAGAGCATCTGCAAGGAAAGTACAGTATCGAGGTGGTAGACCTGCTGGTGAATCCCCAGCTGGCCAAGGGAGACCAGATTCTGGCCATACCAACTCTGGTACGAAAACTCCCCGAACCTATAAAGAAGATTATCGGAGATCTTTCCAATACAGAGCGTGTCCTGGTGGGACTGGACATCAAACCAATCGGGTAATTATGGATTATGAAAGATGAATTATGAGGGATGATGCTTTTTTTCATAATTCATACTTCATAATTCATCCTTATAAGTACCTGGAGTTAAAAATGAGAAAGAAAAAACCCGATGCGCCAGCACCATTCCTGGATGCGACCAAAGATTTCGAACTGGCGCTGCAGGAGACCGATAAGGGCAATTATGTTCTGCGGCTTTATGTGAGCGGCATGACTCCAAATTCCATGCGGGCTATTGAAAATATTCGCAAGATCTGTGTGGAACATCTGGAAGGTCGCTATCAACTGGAAATAATCGATATCTACCAACAGCCGATCTTTGCCAGGGAAGGTCAGATAGTCGCCGCCCCTACACTGGTGAAGGAACTGCCGCCGCCGCTGCGCAAATTCATTGGCGACATGTCGCAGACCGAACGAATCCTCCTGGGGCTGGATGTCCGGTCGAAGAGGTGATGCGATGACTGCCGCAACAAAAACTCCAAAAGAACTTTTGGCTGAAAATAAAGAGCTTCGTTTGCGCCTGGAAGAGGCGGAAGAGACCCTGCGTGCCATCGGCAGCGGCGAAGTTGACGCCTTTGTGGTCTCCGGCCCGGGAGGAGAGGAGCAGGTCTTTACTCTCAAAGGAGCGGAACTGCCTTACCGAATCCTGGTTGAGTCGATGAACGAAGGAGCCGCAACCCTGGCTGCCGATGGCACTATCTTTTACTGCAATAAGCGTTTGTCTTCCATGCTGAAAATCCCTCTGGAAAATTTGATCGGAACGAATTTGGGCTCTTATGTAGAGCCGAATGGTTATCTCACCTATACCGCTCTGTTGGAGAATTGTACTCAGGAGCCCCAATCTGAAGAAATCTTCATGACAACAGCGGCAGGATACTCCATTCCGGTGTTTATCTCCTGCTGCGTCAACGACATCTCCGGCACACAGGGGATAAGTGTTGTAGTTACGGACCTTACACTTCAGCGACGCAATGAAGCTATCCTGACGTCTGAAAAATTCACAACCTCAATTATCGATCAGACAAGTGATGCGATGTTTGTGTGTGACACAAAAGGGAAGATTATTCGGGCCAGCCAATCAGCGCATAAACTGTGCGGAATGAATCCTCTGCTGAAGCCATTCAACAAAATATTCCGGCTTCGAATCAAAGAATCAGGTGACAAGTTTTCTCTGTCAGCTCATATGCGTTCAGGAGTGAATGCTAGCATAGAGGTTTATTTCAAACGTTATGATGGTCGAATATTTACGTTGCTCCTCAATGCAACTCATCACAAAAGTATTCAGAACATGGATATCGGCAGCATTATTACGCTTACCGATATAACCGAGCGCACGTTGTATGAAGAAGCGCTCCATATGAGTGAACTTCGTCTCCAGGCTGCCTACGGGCATCTCCAGATAGTAAACGAAGAACTCCAGGTTGCCGGTGAGGAACTACAAGCGCAAGGCGAAGAACTTCAGAATCAGAATCAGGAATTGAAGGAGTTGTGGGCGAGCTCAAAGGCGTCAGAGGAGGAGCTGATTCTCAAAAACTCCGAGTTGGAGACAGCAAAAAAACTGGCGGAGGGAAAACGACGCTGGCTGGCTGCCGTAATGGAAGCGCTGCCGATTGGTATAGCCATTACCGATGTCCGGGGCGGCACTATCCAGTCAAACAGAGCTTATGAGCAGGTCTGGGGCGAGCCACGACCGGAGACTCAGAGTGTAGAAGACTATGCAGCATATAAGGCATGGTGGGCCGATACCGGCAAGCCTGTTGAACCGGAAGAATGGGCTTCGGCTCTTGCAGTCAGGACTGGTGAGACGGTGACCGGGCAATTGATGAAAATCCGGCGCTTTGACGATGCTACAGCCTTTGTCATCAATAGCGCTTCACCGGTTCGGGATGCCGATGGCAATATTATCGGATGCGCCGTGGCGATTCAGGATATCACTGAGCTTAAGCGGGTCGAGGCGTCGCTGTTGGAGAGCAGGCAAGATCTGGATCGCGCCCAGGAGGTTGCGAACATCGGCAGCTGGCGCCTCGATGTCCGGAGCAATCTGCTTACCTGGTCAGATGAAAGTTATCGCATTTTCGGGATATCAAAAGGAACACCACTGACTTATGAAACGTTCCTTTCAACCATCCATCCGGATGATCGTCACTATGTGGATACCCAATGGGATGTAGCGCTTCGTGGGGGGCCATATGACATTGAGCACCGACTGCTCGTTAATGATCAAGTCAAATGGGTACGTGAAAAAGCATATCTTGAGTTTGAGAAAGACGGCACATTGATCGGGGGCTTCGGCATCACCCAGGAGATAACCGAACGCAAACAAGCCGAGATTGCGCTACAGGCAAGCGAGCGAAGAATACAGCAAGCGCTGCAAGTCAGTCGATCCTTTACCTTTGATTGGTTGCCTGTCACCGACCAGGTAATACGTTCCGACAGTTGTGCAACGATCCTCAAGCTTACTGGTGATGAGGCTGTCAACGACACAGGAGGACATTATTTCCACTCTGTCCATCCGGATGACCGTCCCCGCTTCATGCAGATATTTCGCGACCTGACACCCGCCGCTGACTCCTATGTAACGGAATACCGTTACGCGTATAAAGATGGCTCAGAGATTACGCTGGAAGAAACAGGACAAGCCTCTTTTGACTCCACCGGCAAAATGCTGCGACTTGTCGGTGTCTCTACCGACATCACTCTTCGCAAAAATGCTGAACAGTCGCTAAAGATTGCATATGAAGTACTGGAATCTCGTGTAGCAGAGAGAACGAGAGAACTTGCAGATTCGATCAGTCAGCTTCAGAACGAAATACGTGAGCGGAAATTGGCGGAAGAATCTTTACGAAATGAGACGACCGAGCGCATCCATGCAATGGAAACCTTGAGAGAAAAAGAACAGATGCTCATTCAGCAAAGCCGCCAGGCCGCCATGGGAGAGATGATCGGCAATATTGCCCACCAGTGGCGGCAGCCTCTTAATACTCTGGGTCTTTATACGCAAAGTCTCGGTCTTTTCTTCGAATTGCCTAACTTCAATAAAGAGTTACTTGACAATTCCATTGCCAAATCCATGGAAATCATCAAGCACATGTCCAAAACAATTGACGACTTCAGAAACTTTTTCAAGCCCGAAAAAGAGAAATCCGATTTTTATCTGGTTGAGACTATTAATAACACTTTGTCACTACTTGAAGGTAATTTTACTAATCCGATGATTATTATTGATTTAGTAGTGCATGATAATCCGGTTATCAATGGGTAGCAGAACGAATTAGCACAAGTGTTTCTCAATATCCTGAACAATGCCAGGGACGCAATAATTGAGCGGGAAATTGCAGATGCAAGGATAACAGTCACAATTTACGTTGAGAATAGCTTGGCTGTTGTAACTGTTGCTGACAACGCCGGAGGCATACCTGATGAGATCATTGACAAGATATTCGATCCCTACTTTACCACCAAAGAACAACAAGCAGGAACAGGGATTGGGCTTTTCATGTCGAAAAGCATTATAGAGAAGAGTATGGGGGGAAGAATTAACGTACGCAACACCGCCAGCGGCGCTGAATTCAGGATAGAGGTGGAACATGGAATCCGAAACTAATTTCTACCGAACAATTTCTCTGCTTTTTATAGAAGATGATGATGTTATTTTAGAACTTCTTTCATCCATGCTCACACTGAAATTCCCTGATGTCATGCTCTACACAGCAAACAATGGAAGACTTGGATTGGAGCTTTTTAAAGCGCATGAGCCTGAAATAGTTATCACTGACATCAACATGTCTCTAATGTGCGGTATACAGATGTCTGAGAATATCCGCGCTATCAAACCCGAAACAATGATTATCGCAATTACCGGCAACTCTCCGGAGTCCGGTAATAATGGAAAATTCATCCTGAGTAGTTTGGGAGTAAATCCGGTTGAATTTGATCATATCTTTGTTAAACCGGTAAACTTATCTGAATTATTTTGTGTTATTGAACAGTTTATTGGTGAGATTGATCAACGGATAAGGCAGGGACTTCCTACTTAACCAATACCCCGAACCGTTTCAGCCAACCTTTTGAGATCGACCCGTCGTTGATGCAGTGGACGCTGGTCAGCTACATAGGCGGCAAGCTGTTCTTCGAATAACGGTTTTTCAATCTGGTAGAAAATGCCCAGGCGCAAAGGATCATCCTCACAAGCGCGGGCAAATGCATTGACCCGGTCTGTTGCATCATGGTCGTCCGGCAGGGATGTGGTATGGCTTTCAAACCAGGCATAGGTATTAAGCTTGTTAAAGGTCACACAGGGTTGCAGCAGGTCCACCAGAGCATAGCCGTGATGCAGAATAGCCGCCTTGAGAATGGATTTGGTCTCCTTGGCATTGAAGTGGTTGCGCTTTCTGAGACATGTGTGTAAGCAATGAACCTCGCTATTTCAAAAGGAGAGTTCAATGCAACAACATCGTACACGTCACAGCGCAGCTTTTAAGGCCAAGGTCGCTTTGGCCGCACTATCAGAGT
>JANNRW010000315.1:0-2641 GCA_031401815.1 Geobacteraceae bacterium
ACTCGAATCTTGGTGCAGTATTTGGGCTGTTGATGGGGCGCGAGTTCTGGCACGGCCCCTACATGCCGATCTACTTCATTGCCTCAGCCATGATGACCGGCTGCGCAGTCATCATCCTTTTTCACTACCTGGGCTACAAGGTCAACAGCGAAAGCATGTCTGCCCAGATGAAAAATGCGTTGCGAGTAACTACCAAGCTGGGGATTCTCCTCATCTGCGTAATTATGTTTTTCACCTGCTGGAAGATGATCTCAGGCATATCCGGTCGCCCGGCTGGCAAATACGAGGCAGTAATGGCGCTCATCTCAGGCCCCTATGCAAACAATTTCTGGGTTTTCGAGCTGGGGCTCGGCATGGTCTTCCCGCTGGTCATGTTCGTTCGGTCAAAGGGTCAAGATCTCAAGAAGATGTTATACGGCGCGATTGCCATGATCGTGGGGATCTTCGTGATGCGCTATGATCTGGTAGTGGTCGGGCAGATCGTACCTGTTTACCACGACCTGGGTGTAAATGAGTACAAACAGCTGCTCTCCTACGCCCCCTCTTTATACGAAGGTATCATCACGCTTGGCGGCTTCGGACTGACTGCCTCCCTTTTCCTTCTGGGAGAGAAGCTTTTTGCCGGGCACAAGGTAGAAGAGCACCAGACAGAGGAACATATGGCTGAAGAGCACCTCATGGCCTCGACTCCAACCTACTCCAAACTTACAGAGGATCACACATCATGAAACAGCACAAACATGACCTGGACATCAGCAGCAACCAAGGGGTCGAAAATGTCCCTATGCAGGAGCGCCGCCAGTTCCTGAAGATGGGGCTGGCCATTACAGGTATCTTTGCCGGAGGAACCATCTTCTCCGCCGTCTCGGTGATTGACAGGGTTTTCGCGTCAACAGACGAGTTCACTGCAAAATATCCTTACAAGCCACACTACGGGATGATTCTCTTCCAGAACCGCTGCATCGACTGCGAACGGTGCATTGAGGCCTGCAGCGAAACTAATCATGTCCCGCATGAGGGGTACCGAACCCGCATCCTGATGAAGGAGATGCCTGATGCAGTGGGGTTGAAGCGTGAATTCACTCCGGTGCTCTGCAATCATTGCAATATACCGCAATGCACCCGCGTCTGCCCGACAAAAGCGACCTACAAGAACTCTGAAAACGGCATCGTCATGATGAACATAAGCAAATGCATCGGCTGCCTGACCTGTCAGCTGGGTTGCCCCTACAACGCCCGTTACTTTAACGAGGAGAAGCATGCAGTTGACAAATGCAACTTCTGTTTCGATACCAGGCTTTCCAAAGGAGAAAAGTTGACTGCCTGTGCTGCAACTTGCCCGACCGGTTGTCGTGTATTTGGAGATCTTTCTGACAAAAGCGGAGATCTCTACAAGGCAGTTCATCAGCTGGAACGACCGATATGGGTTCTGCGCCCCGAGGCAGGAACGAGACCCAATGTGTTCTACACCAAGGATGTCTTGCCGGTATCTTTCAAATAAGTCTGTTCAAATTGCGGGGGCGTTCCAGGTGATCGCCCAACAACAGGGTAACCAGGATGTTTACATATCAACAGAACTAGGAGCCATCATGAAGAAATATCTTTCAATCACAGCAATTACCCTCTTCACTGCAATGCCAATAGTGGCTGCGGAAAATCAGGGCGGAGAGATTTTCTATACTAAAGAGGTGAAAACAGTCCTTTTTTCTCACAAGCTGCATGTTGAAAAAAGAGAGCTTTCATGCGACTTGTGCCATGCACGGAACTTCGAGATGAAGGCTCTGAAGGCACAGGAAAAACTGGATTTCAACATGAAATCGCTTATGGAGGGTAAATACTGCGGCACATGCCACAATGGCACCATGGCCTTCGCATCCAACACACGATGCGCTGACTGTCATACCGGTGTCAAGAGAGGCGGTGTCTGACGCATTGAATCACTCTTCGGCCACTATCTATCAAGAGTCTCTTTGGAGACATATCATAATAAGGAGCCCTGAAGGGCTCCGGGAGGATCGTCATGACACTGGAAACTATTAAATTCGGCCTGCTTCTCACTATCATCCCCTTTTCAGCTATTTTCCTGTTCATCACAGTCTGCTGGGCCTTGATGGATATGTCGCTACGCGAGGTATCGGGCGCTCGTAAAATCATCTGGACCATGGCAGTGATAATGCTGCCGATAGCAGGGCCAATCGCCTACAACTACCTGGTGCGGCGCAGCACAGGTTACAAGAAGCCGACTGTTGACAGACTCTCAGGTGAACTCTGCAAAGTCGCTAACTAAAAAGAGGTTCATCTTGAAAAAAGTTCTTCTGAGGAGAGTGGATTTCAAGTACTATGCAGTCGAGCTGACGCATCATATTCTGACTGAAAAAGGTATACACTATTTTCTCGAACGAAGAAGAACAGGACAACTGGATTCTTGAGAAGTTCATGAGGGTGGGCGCCCTTTACCTGCTGAGCGGGGCGGCTGCCTTCAGTATGGAAGTGGTAGTATATGCAGACAAAGGATGGAATCTGGGAATAGACTGGTGGCTGCGATTCTTCCTCCCCGTGGCACTTTGGCTCATGACCCCTTATATCGGACTAAGCTCTATCCTGCTAAAGATGCAGCACACACTTCGCCAGTTGATAGTGC